>NZCQ01000021.1 GCA_002688335.1 Candidatus Pacearchaeota archaeon
GAACTATATGCGTGAATTGGAAACTCAAAATTCCAATCAGAATATAACTTGTCATACTTATCTATTATTTTATTTACCTTCTCGGTGTCATTCCAAGGATGTGCGTGTTGTTTTTTAAGTTCTCCACCATTGGTCTCAACCTCTTTAATAAACTTTTTAATAATATAAATTCCATTTTTTGGTAATACTTCTCTATAAAACTTTTCGTTTAAACTCACTAAATTTTCACTTATAACTTGATGTGGTATTTCTAAATAAATTTTTGTTCTTGATTGTTTTTTACTATCAACGGCCTCAAAATATTTTTTCCAATCCCAAGTACCGAAACCTGCTGTAACCTTTCCATCTCTCAGTTGAAAGTTTATTCTATCATCAATCTTATATTGAATATCATAATTTCTTTTATAAGGTACACTACCGTATGTATTATTTGGAAAAAATTTTATAATCTGATTATCATCATCATTCAGATTCACACTTTTATGATTGAATTTTTCATGTAATTTTTTAACTTCAGAATGTTTTACTTGTTCATTATTGATTTTCAAAAAATAATGGCCACTCTTCTGTTGTTCCTCACATTCATCAAAACTCTCAATGGTTTTCTTTTGTCTGTCGAGAACATCGTGTATATCTAATAAATCAAATGGTTTCAAATCATCAAAATGTGGTTTCCAATATTTTACTCCAAACCATTTTCCCAATGTTCCTCGTGGTCTTTCAAAAACCCTCTTCATACCTCACATACCAAATTATCTTTTATAAAAAACTTTAATTTTTTATTTTTAACATCAACATTCATTCGTAGTGATTCTCCACCAAAAAATTTTGGTGTGGTTACATCATAAATTATATCTGTATTTAAATCCATATTAGGATATTGTAAAAATATAGGAACATCACTTTTAGTTTTTGCTAATAAAACACTTCTATGAGTACCTCTTTTTAGCATACGATATTTGTCATTATAACATATAGGATAGATAATACCTTCCTTTTTTAAATTCCTATATAATGCAACATCAAAATCCATTCTCCACTTATATTCATTGTGAGTTTCGAAATAATCCTTAAATGATGACTTGGTTGGATATCTTCTATCAAAATTATCTCTTATCTCTCTCCAATTCTTTTCATCCCATTTCAATTCTGTAGATTCTACTTCATCAATAAACTCCCTCACAATAGTGACATCAGGATTATCATGCATGCAAGTCATATGGTCATTAATAAGTTTATATGGAAGTTTGAAGTGAATAAAATGTGTCCAACCCTTTTTATATCCTTGCATATCCATAGAGATGACATCTGCCTTTGTCTTGACTAATTTCTCACCATCAGGTGCAACATTAAAATAGACAGGATCATATCCATCCCAAAAACCACCTTCTTCTATTTCTTCAACATCTGAATTGATTGGTCGTTCATTCCACCCACCAAGTCTTTCAGTACCATTATCATTTAATAAATTATGAGTTTTTAAATATAAAGAAACAACCTCATCATATGATAAAATATCAAATGAGTTTAAGTGGTTGAATGTATCAAAATAGTAATTAACTTTCAATTTCAACCCACTTGTTAGTTTCATTCCATTCCCAATTTGACTCATCAATTAATTTTCCATCCTTCCAAGTTTGTTTTATCTTTTTTCGTCCATGGCCAGCACCCCTTTTTATCCAGGCCGGTCCTAAATCATCATTCCATCTAATGAAATCACCATCTCGTTTCCCATTCTTAAAATTCCTTTCAAATTTCTTCTGTCCACTTACGTACCAATAAATCCATAATCCATGCATCTTCCCGTCCTTCCAAGTTCTTATCTGTTTTAACATCCCATTTGGCCACCAACCTTTTGATATACCATCTGCTCGTTTTCCATCTTTGTAATACCATTCATATCTTAACCCTTCACCCTCATCCGGATCTAATGTTAGACCACCTATATTATGAGAGTTGGGAATCATATCTTTCCAATAAACTCTAAATACCCCATTTTTAGGATGATGAGCGTCAACCCATTTTGTAGATGCGTCGTGTGCACCTCCTACTTTTAACAATGACATTTTATTCTCCTATATATTTTTTTGTGATTTTTTTTTAAAAAAATCCGAGCCTAATAAATTATATTTACCAAGTCTCTCTTCTATTAATTCAAACGTTGTAATATCTCCCTCATTATCCCATTCCACTCTTCTCCTCATAATTTTTTTTTCGCAGTCGAGGATGAAATATATTAGGATATGTCTTACTATGTAAGTTTGTTTTCATACAGATATAACCTGGTAAAGTATGATGACCTGCGTAAAAACTTTGAGATTCTTGTAAATAACAATGTAAAAATCCATTACAGAATAAATTGATTGATTCCTCCGTACCCATAACAAGTAAATCACCACTCCACCTTGTTATTGATTTCGTTTCACCACCTAATTTATTTTCTATACCATCTGTAAAAATTGTAAAAACAGATTTCGAAAGCTTCTCCCAATTCACAAAAAGATGTTTTATCTGTTTCCGTCCACCCTCGTTATAATAGATATCAGGTCTTGTTAAAATTATAAAATCATAATCAACATTGTTTTGTTTTTGATATAATCGTCTAAATCTACTTCCCCAATATTGTAAGTAAGAATATGGTAATAAACTAAGTGGTTGTTGTTTTCGTGACCAATTCCCTTTTCCATCTGAATTTTCCTTGACAATATCTTTATTAATCGGAATCAAATTACTCGTTTCAAAAATACCATAATCAAGTTCTTTTGTATATTCATCTTCCCAACCACAAATATGTAAATCAACATCAAATCCTCTTTCTTGAAGTGATGACTTGAACTCGACCCAATCATTGTATGATTTGTGCCAATATCTGATTTGACCTGATAATTGTATTGCTATCTTATGCATTTATATACTCGTATAATTTATCTGACAATATTTTATTATGTTCTGATGTTGGATGTCCAACATCCCATTTTTCGTCATTTGACTCTATAAATCTTTTCCAATTGTCATGGTTATCTATTTTAAAAAATTCAATATTTTTCATTTTTTCTACTGAGAAATTATTGATTGGTGCTATTTTCATAGTATTTATATTATTCATTTGTTTATAACCCATCCCTAATATAGAACTAAAAAAAATAACTCTTGCCTTGTTACCAATAAAAGAGTTTAATAACTCACTCTGTTGGATTAATCTGTCTAAAAGTATATTCCCATTTATTAAATATTTTAAAAGAAATTCTGAATATTGTTGTAGTTCATCTTTACTACATCCTATTCTTTCTGCCAAACTTGAACTATTTTTCTTAAACATTTCACTTCCGGTTATAAAAGATTTATAAACATTCGAATATAAATCCATCCTAAATAATTCCGTAAACCCCATGATGAATAAAGTTTCGTCCACCTTGTCAATATTTTCTTTAACCCATTGGTAGGTAACTCTAATCATTCTATCATTAGAACCACCTGCAATAGATAGGTTTATTTCCTCACATTGTAATTTATCTGATAGTAATTTAGAAAATCTATCCTCTTTAAGATTTTCACATCCTACCCCCTGCGCATAACTGCAACCATTGACTACTAAATATTTATACTTTTTCATAATATGATTGTTCTATGTGTATATTTAGCATATTTAATAATGCAAAAAATTTATGCCTATCATCATTGATCTTCATATATGTCAAAATATTCCACACTTTATTATTTACATTGGATATCATATCAAAAGTTAAAGAATCTGAATACCAATTCCACTTATTTGGTAGTCTTAACGATAAATTTTCTTGATAAATATTTTTGGTCCAAGGTTTCTTTTTAATTTCAATGTCATCAAATGAATAAATCATATATCTACTTGTTGATTTAAATTCTGTTGGATTATAAGAGTCCTTTAAGAAAAAAACCCTATCGTATAACTTTTTATTCAATATTTCATTTTCGGATTTCATCATACCTGCATTATTAATAATGTCAACCCATTCAAGTTTCTCATCATAATACATGATATTGTCAACTATTTGTTCTGTATCATATTTATCGTCTATATTTGGTTGTATTATTAAGTTATTCATTTAAATACTCGTATAATTTATCTGACAATATTTTATGGTCATCTGAATTTGGATGGTTTCCCTTATATGAATCTCTATAAGAGGAAATAAATTTTCGCCAAGTATCATATCCACCTATCATGAATTCTTCTAATTCATCTGTTTTTTTTGTATATTTTCTTTCTTCTTTTGAGAATGAGGCAAAAAATATTAATCTACCACCTTGTGCCTTGATGTAAGAATTCAACAATATCAATTGTCTATTCAAATTATTCATTAATGGAACATCACTTGTCAAATATTTTAAATCTAAGTCGGCGTATTTTTTGATATCATCTTCAGACATGCAAAGTTTAACTGATGCCTCATTACTATCAGATTGTTCATGATATAGTTCTGGTACAGATATAGCCGTATATGTTTTACGAACATTTGAATATAAATCTTTTCTATAAAGTTCAGTTAATCCGATGATGAATAAAGATTCTTTTACTTTATTTTGGTTCTCTTGTATCCAATCAAAGGTAGTTCTAAATGCTCTATCATTAGAACCACCACCCTTAGCAATATTTATCTCTTCACATTTTAATTTGTCTGATAGTAATTTAGAAAATCTTTCCTCTTCTACATTTTTACATCCTTGTCCTTTAGCAAAACTACAACCATTTACAACTAAATATTTATAATTTTTCATAAATACCTTTGACTATTTCTAAATCTTCTTCAGTATCGACATCTAATAATTCAATCTCATCGAAATCGACAACATAGGGATGTGGATTATTTTTTACTGATGGAAAATAATTATGTTCTTTTAACATATAATCTTTTTTAAAGCAAACCAAACTATGAGTTGCTGCATATAGATATGGTCCCTCAGTAGTTGAAAGTCTATCTTTACCAAAAAAATTGACTGGGCTATTATCCTTATCCCAAAAGAAATTTCTTACTTGATGAACACTCATTGCACTTTCATACTCACAACTTTTGAACCAATCAATCATTTTTTGGAGCTTCTCTACTTTTAAAAAGGGTTGACAAGGGTTGAACATAACAATGTAATCGGATTTTACCTTTTCGAGATGTCGATAAAAAACTCCAAGAGGTGCATTTCCTTTTTTAACGGAATCATATTCCCTTTCTAATATTTCCACACCATCTACAACCCTATCTTTTAATTCTTGTTCGTATACTGCTAAGTATTTTTCTTCTACATTTTTAAGTTTAGATATATTGTTTATTGCTACATCTATTAGAGTTTTACCATCACCCAAATCTCTCAAGTGTTTTTTAGATACTCGTGTACTTTCTAATCTTGCATGTATAATAACAGCTATACTTTTCATAATAAATCCTAATATTGTTTTATCCACTTTTAATTTTATTATACATTTCTTCTTTTTCCTTCTGGCCATCTTTTTTCCAAAAAATCCATAATCCACACCTTTGACCATTTTTAAACAACCCTTCTTTCATCTTTTGTCCGTTCCCATACCATTCAGTCTGTTTACCATCGTATTCCCCATCCTTGTAAGTTAATTCTTTCTTCTTCTCTCCAGTCTTATACCACATAGTAGTTAATCCATTTTCTTTTCCATCTTTAAAAGTTATTATTTCTTTCTTCTCTCCATTCGTATGCCATCTGTTCCATATCCCATTCAATTTTCCATCCTTCCAAGTTCCTTCATCTTTCAACTGTCCATTAGAAAACCAAGATTTCGATACCCCATCTGCTCTTTTTCCATCTCTATAATACCACTCATATCTCAATCCTTCACCTTCATTTGAATCTAATGTCGCATCACCATCGCATAATGAAGTTATATCTTTCCAATAAACTCTAAATAATCCGTTATCAGGACAATTCTTTTTAATCCATTTTTTTGCAGCCCGACCAAATATGTATGACATAATATTTTATTATAAACCCTCAATTTTATATTTAATAAATCTCACCATAAAACCTATATAATTCTTTTGCAAATAATTTATGGCCCTTTCAACTTATATTTCCACCGACACGGACATCTTTAAAGTCTCCCCAACCTTCTTCAATATTTGATATATCTTTATACTTTTTCATTTAACTTCCAACTTACTTAAATTTTCTAATGCAATATCAATCAATGTTGTATCACCTAAAGGTCGTAAATGTTTATTTGGACATCTCGTACTATCTTTTCTAGCGTGTATAATTGCCGCCAATGTTTTCATAATTCTAACCAATGTTTACTCTTTTTAATTCCCTTCCAAAAAGGCTGACTAATATAAATATAGTAAGAACTCCACTCTTTGGTTAATATAGTAAATTTTCTCTTACTCCACATATTATCTGTGAGGTATTTTAGTATTATTCTCTTCACATCAGCATTATGTCCAACATTGTAAAATGGAACTTTGGTATCCGAATAACCTAAATATTGTGGTAGGTGAGAAGTCATTTTTTTCAAATCAAAAAATTTTAACTTACACCCATTCCAATCATCATTAGGAAGTATTTTCTCTAAAAAAATTTTCATCGTAGGATTTTTAAAATATTCGAATCTTGAATGATATGTAAAATCTTTATGTAAAAACAATTCGACATCTTGTTCTGTTATGGAATTGACATCATCGTCACTTCTGATAAGTAAATGTTTACTAATATATTCCAATAGTTCACTTTTAGCCCTATCGATTTCGTCTCTGATAGGAAAATACACCACTACATCCTCATCATGATGATTTACAAATTCCTCTACCGCGTTCTTTCCATATTTGGCTGGATTCTCATTATGTAGTTCCCAATTTTTATTTTGTAAAGCAACTTGTTTTAGAGCCTGACTTGCATTTTTTGCAAGACCAAGTATTCTAACATTGTCTCTTTTTATATATCGTGTGCTCATTTTATAATCTCTCTACAAAAAATCTTAAAATCTAACTGATAATAATTATCCCATTTATTATATTTGTTATAATTTTTATGCAAATTTTCTAAATCTAAATCATCCCAATCATCCAATAAAACAATTGGAAATATTTTAGAATAATACTCTGTTAAAATACTCCGTTCACAGATAGGAATTACCTTTAAGTAAAAACACTCCCACATTCTATGACAATCAATTCCATTTCCTTTAGGACTTATAGAATATTTGTATGTGCTTAATGTTTTTAGGTAATTTTCATAATCCATATTTGGTAAAAACTTGATACCTTTTTTAATAATAGAATCATAACAATAAACCCTATTATGTTCTTCTCTCAACCCACCTTCCTTTTGAAAATTAAAGTGGATAAAATTGTCCTTTTGAATATCTTCTTTTAAAATTTTCTCCCAATTACTCAAATTACCCCACTTCCAGCAACTATTTGCAACTCCAATCGGTAGTGGTATCACATTATCATGTATGACATCCATATTCTGAGTGTATATTTTTTTACAATTTGGTATATCTAAATATTTTAATTGTTTTTCATAAAATCTTTGGTCTGAATTATGTAAAATTAACTTGAATGGATTTTTAAATTCTTGTAATTTCTCATATAACTCTAAATCAATAAGTTTTTGTTTTGTTGCTGATACCAATCCACTATTACAATAAACCATTTCTTTATTGTTAAAATCAGTAAAATCAAAACTTTCAACATCCAAGTACTTTTCTGATTCAGTTGTGCCCCTTAATTCTATCGCAGAATCTAATTCTCTACTAATATAATGATCACACAGAGATTGAAATTTTTCACCTGTTATTATATTCATTATTCTCCATTTAAATAACTTTCCAAATGTTTTGGTGTTCCTAATTCATAAATTTCATCAACCATACTAATTACTATTTTCTTTCCATCTTTAATTGCCCAATTATAAACTGGAGCCACATAAAACTCTCCATTGGTTCTACTATTTTCGTCAATCATTTGTTTTGCATATTTAACATAATCACTACCTTTACTCCAATAATAATATCCAGCGGTCGCGTCATTAGAAATAACTTTCTTTTCTGCTACTTCTGTTACAAATCCATCATCACCACATTTGGCATAACTCCAATCCTCACTATCCCCCCAAAAACAAGGAATACCACCATCGTATTGTGAAAATGTATCCCATGTTGAAACATTATAATCCATCATTTGGTCTGTATTAAAACTTAGCATTGGTGTATCGTTATTTATATATTGTTCTGCCATTAATAATGTCTGTGCCGCACCTTCTGTTACATCTGGTAAACAAATCACTTCCCATTCTTCATGACCAACAACATCATCAAAAATACTGAAATCATATTTTTCATAATCCTCTTGTAGACAAATTATTACGAATTCATAGTGACTATCAAACTCAATATTTAAATTTTCAATTACTCGTTGTATCATTGGTTTTCCATTTACATCAATGAATGGTTTTGAATCTACGTAGCCTTGTTCAGTAAAGCGATATCCTCGACCAGCCATTGGTACTACAATATTAAAGTTTTGTCTCATATAATGTTTCCCTTTTCATCCCAATTGGTTACTTCGTGTATCCTATTACCATCTTTGAAATATTTCTTACATGACATTTGACCATTTTCATGCCAAGAAATCCATTCTCCGTGTAACTCGCCATTCTTATAATTTTTTAAATATCTATAATTTCCATTATCATACCACATCTCAAACAAACCATCAAGTTTATCATCTTTCCAATTCCATTTAGATTTTAAATTACCACTTGGCCACCAACCTTTTGATATACCATGTTTTTTTCCATCTTTGTAATTCCATTCCCATCTAAGACCTTCTCCATCCGACTCGTCAAATGTCACTCCACCACTATGCAGACCAACTACATCTTTCCAATAAACTCTAAACAATCCATTTTGTGGATGTACTTTATCAATCCAATCATCTGCAAATCTATATCTACCATATATTGTACTCATTATTTTACTCCATTCTTAAATCTATATAACTACCTGATTCTAAATCTAATAAATCAGGTATAATTTTTACAACATCTTTTGCCACTTCATCTGAACTTCTTGTTATTCCATTGTCTCTACTTTCAATAAATTTACTCGTTTCAGGAAACTCTTTTACATCAACATCATTACATAAATGTTTTTGCATCTGTGTATCAACTAATCCAGGAGCTAAGGAAGTAAAATGTGTTTCTAATATATCTTTTGAATATACCTTCATCATCATTCTTAACGCTGCCTTACTAATTGAATAACCACCCCATCCCTTATAAGTATTTTGACTTGCGCCAGATGAAATACAAACAACTTGTTTAATATTAACTCCCATTTTGTATAGATTATCTAACAATAACTTATTAGAAAAAACATTTGTATTCATTATATTATCTAAATCATCCATACTGACATCATTAAACTTTTGTATATTACCTAATATACCAGCATTTAATATAACTAAATCAAAGTATTTTTGACCTTCTAATAAATCTTTCAATACTTTACTATAAATATCATCAGATAAAATACTTAAATCAAAAATCTTATGGTTGCAATCTGTGACTTTAGTTCTACTTAAACCATATACATTTTCACCCATATCAAGGTATTGATTTTTCAATGATTTGCCCAACCCAAAACTAACACCTGTAATCAAAACATTCAATTCAAAAACTCCTCTAATAAATTTTTATTAAAATTGTCTCTATCCAAACCTGAAATTGTTGCACAAAAACTGGCAAATTTTACCATAGACATATTATTTTCCTTTGCCTGTCCTGCATAGTGGTCTGTTATACCAAACCGACCCGTTACTAAATAATAAGGACTAACTGTTTTTTTAAAAATACTATCATAATATTTTAAAATAAAATCATTCAATAAAAAGACATTTTTATCATTCAAAACATTTTCTAATTTAAGATTACCAGCGCCTTTCCCAAGTGACATAATTGAAGTATCACATATGTCTATGTATGGACTTTCAACACATTTTACATAATTTGTGTAGGCTTTTCCAGTATGATTATGTAAATGAAAGGCCGTCTTTTTATTGGACTCCTTTATCTTCTTAAATCTTTTTTCATACCTATCTATATCCACATTCAAATCCAAATGCCCATGAGTATCGGCAAAACCAATTATATCAAAATCATATTTCAAAACAATATCAAGTGTAGAATCAAGTTCATCATCTGTATAATTAGTTGTGTTAAACATATTAAATGCCACATCTAAACCAGTATGTTCCTTTAAACTATGTGCAAATTTCACACCACTATCTATCATATCCTTTCTACAAGTCATTCTAATTAACCTAATCTCATTCTGATTATCTATAGGATAGTCGTTTAAATCTTTACTACAATAAGAATAATCAATCATAACAGATACATTTTTATTTCCTCTCTCCTGTGTTACTTCTTTAATAGTATCCATATTTAGATTAAAAAATCTATTACTACTTTTTGCAGTTTGTTTCCAGTAACCAAGTTCCATTAGGTCAACACCTAATTCAGATAATAACTTATAATATTCTTGTGCAAATTCCATAGGCCAGTCAAAATCACAAGTAAAACCACCATCTCTTAATGTAACATCAATTATATTCATAAACACTCTTTGCTAAATACCAATCATCAACATCATCAATTTCAATACTTTCAGGTACAGTTAATGAATAAAAATATGGATTCTTACCCGTTCTGTTGTTATTCTCTTTAAATGTTTTCTTTGTAAAAATAAAAAATGCCCCATTACCCATTACCACAGGTTTTAAATCTTGAGTTTTTTGTACGACATTCTCATCAAAATTTACAGGTTTACCATTAAAATATGTAAACTCTTTATGTTCCGTACAAGCCTGTACTGTATCATAACCCTTATCTAAATATTTAATAGCGTCTACTATGGTGGATAGTTTTATAAAAGGTGATGTAACATGCGGTGTAACTATTATTTCACTATCATCTGAAACATAGGTATCTAAAAAGTTATCAATCATAAGTAAAACTGGACTCACTTTATAATCCAAATCATTTTCCAAGTCTATAAATTTTTGATTTCTTTTGTAACAAGTAACTGAACCATTCCACAATTCAGTATAAATAAACTCACTGTCTGTATCCACATATACATCTTCACCATCCAATTCATTTAGCAAATGACTGTAAAGTGGTTTTTCACCTAACTCCAAAAAATTTTTATCTGGAAGTCTTTCTGATTTTTCTTTTATTATTATAAAAAATTTCATTTATTTATTCCAATTAAGTTCAAGAATATCTCCATTCATTCCATCAAATGCTTCCAAAGAAGAAGGAAAAAAATCTGATAATAAATTAGTAATATCGCCCCCATCATAAGTTAAATTTATATTCTCAATATTATTTTTAACATTTTTAACAATAATACCGATATTATAATCATAGTGTTTTATATAACATTCCAGAGAACAGTCTACGCCTGCTAATATTAAATTATAAAGAACTAATCCAGCATTCCATAAAGATACATGACCACCAATTAAGAAGGGTTTGCGTGGGGGAACAATTATCACAATATATCCATTTTGCTTGGTAACAGAAACTACCTTTTTTAAAAAAAGATTAACATTTAATTGATGTTCTAAAATATGACTACATAATACACAATCAAATTTTTTATTAAAAATCAATTTATTAAAATCTCCTGTATAATCATAATATTTTTCATCAAGTGAGTTCGATCCCAGGCTATAATCACAGGTATATACTTCTTTATTGTGGCTCTTTAAAAATTCTGATTGTTTACACTCACCGGCTCCAACATCAAGCACATTATCAAAATTCAAAGTTAACAATTTATCAATAATTTTTTTACCCCGAAAAGCTTCCGATGAAAAGAGTCCTTCAAAACTGGAAGCATCATTTTCAATAGTCCCTAATGTAGCTTTTATTTCATTGCCAAGGGTAGATGAAGTATATACTAAATCATATTTTTGATTTTTCATTTTATTATTATAAAAAATTTCATTCTTCTATAAATGTACAAATAATAGTTCTCTCTCGAAGAGGATAAACTTCATCTCCTGGATCTAATTCTATAAAATGTATATCTTGCCACTTACCTAACATCAATTCTCCATTATCTATTGGAACATTTTCTGATGTATTAAAAAATAATGTTCTCATGTGAGAATATGCATTAGTTCTTTCTCCTTGAGGTACTTCATTTCGTAATGATACCAAATCATGTAAATATCTCCTATTTTCAGGTTTATGTTTTGGTAAATATTTATCAAGCCAAAATCTTATATCAACATGATGTAATATCTCATTCTCTAAAACTCTCAAAGAAGTAGTAGTATGTTTTGTATAAATGTTAACAATACCACTTTTACCCCACTCATTAGCAAACTCTGAAACCTCTGATGTTATAACTGTAAAAAGTTTATCTGTTTTGATTGTAATTGTTTTTTTCATTTAGTGTACCACTCTCTAAAATATTTTTCCATCTTTCTAAAGTCTCCAACTTTAAGTAAATCAAGATTTTTAGGACACCCAAGTTTGATAAGAGTTTCTTGATACCTCATTGCATTAGAATGAGTAGGTATGAAGTTAATTCCATAATCTCTACCATACTCATTCATCAATGCACCAGGACCTAAAGTATTATAATTCAGATTACCATTTTCGATATCGTGACCTGATTTACCATTTATAACTTTTTGCCGATAAAAGTACAAATTTATTAACATATCCATAGTGTACGAATTACTGTAAAAAACACAATCATTCGGATTAAACATATGAAACTCACTTTCCATTATCCCACCATGAGTGGTATATACAATATTATCTTCGAGTAATTCATAATTAAATCCTATTCTTTGTATTCCATCACGAGTTGTAGGATTAAATGCAACATCTGGCCTTGATTTTATCACAAGGTCATATTCAAAATTATTTTCAATTTCGTATTGTCTTTTTAACATTACGGATTGTATAAAACTATAAAATAGGCAACTCCAATGATCATCACCAAAAAAATAACTTTGTGGTTTTTTATCAAAGATAGATTTTTTTACATCATAATGTTTAACAATTCTATTGAATTCATGCTTATTTACTTTTCTCCATTCATATGGTTGTGATACACCTTTTCTATCACCACTATAATTCCAAGTATGAATAAAATAATCAACTTGTTTTTTAGAACTATTCCAAAACCATTTTTGATTATCTTTAGCTATTTCCCAATTACGAAGTTGTCCGCTCATACATACTGCTATTTTCATTTTAAACTCCGGTGTATTCTTTCTGCTAATGATTCATTTGCATTTGGTGATGGATGGCCTTCACAAAATCTTTTACCAAATGGTGGAAATGGATTTCTATATTTTTGTTTTCCGTTTTCATCCATACATTCAAA
>NZCQ01000022.1 GCA_002688335.1 Candidatus Pacearchaeota archaeon
TGATGAACAGAAGAAATCATTGAGAAATTCATATTTTTTTAGAGAAGAAAGTATGATCAAAGCGTTAGAGATTGCTAGAGGAGATGCTGAATTACAAAAGGAATTATTAAGTAGATTTAATCCCCCTCAGACAATTAAGGATCCTGTTCATGGAGACTCAATAGAAGATCCCATTGTGGGTCAGATTGGAAGAATAGGGGGTGGAGGTTTACTGCCGCCTAGCTCAGGAACTGTGAGTCCTGATGGAAGTATTATAGGCTCTGGTTTTGGTTTGATTAGGGAAGAGGTTAATTACGATAATTTTGCAAAGATGCATTCATTGTTAGAAGGCAATGATGAAGCTCAGAAGACACTCATTACTGGATATGGAGCGACCTTGAGAAGCAATACTGAGAGATTAAGAGAGTTTATTGCTAATAACGATCAAGGAGCTAGAACTGTTATCAATGCGATTGGCATTCCAGCAAGTCGCATATATAATAATGAAGAATTTCAAAAACAAGTGAAAGGTTTTGGATTTAATCCCCATCAAAAATTGATTATTGCAAATAGCGTCCTAGAAAACATTAATCGTAATGATGAAAAGATTTCTTCAGCAAATATTAGGGAATATTCTAGTAGAATTATTTCTGCGCTTGATCGGGATAGCGATAGAGAGATACTGGGCCCTAATAGTAATCTAATACATATTGATGGAGAAACTAAGGCTTATGTTGATAGTCAACTTAAAATAAAGGGCGATCTTTTTGATGGAAGTAAAGTTGATAGCTTAGCTAAAGATTCTAAAGTTGGAAGGGTGAAAACATTTAATAATGAAGAATCTGACAAATTTCTTGATACCATCAAAAAAAGCGAAGGAACAACTTCTGTACTAATTACGGGATCTGCAGACAGGGGAAGTTTTTATCTCACTGATGAATCAAATAATAGAATAGATCGCGGAGATTTTGCAGATGCATTGCTTGAAAGAACTAAAAATGATGAAAGTTTAAGTGATTTAACCATTATTCTAAGATCACGAAGTGAAGCCGAAACCTTTGTTGAGAAATTTTATGGAGAGTTGATAGATAGAGAAGTTAAAAGTTATCCTAAAATATATGTCTCATCAGAAGGAGATTTTGTGACTAGAAAAGATGGAGAAATCATACTTGATCCTTTTTTATATAATCTTAATAAAATTAAAGAATCTGGAAAACCTTTAACTGGAAAAAATCTTTTTCAACAATCATTATACAAGGAACATAGAACCATTTATTTACCAATAGAAAAAGATGGAAAGGTGGAGATATTAAAGATTGGAGCAGATCCTTCAGATTATAAGTTGGATGGGCTTAATCCTAGAAATCCGGAAAATTCTCCAGATGCTCCTACATTCAACAAACCTAATAAAATCTTCTTGCATGATCTAGAGAAACATGGAATTGATCCAAGGGTTTTCGGTTGATTTTATTGGAGAGGTTACGCTGTCAATAACTCTTGAATTCATTTTACCTAAAAAAAGTAATGTTTCAATGACTTGTAATGTAAGAGTTTCATGAGAATAATTGAAAGTCTGAATAATGTTTCTTGTTACATCGGTTAAAATATCGAAATATAACCGATAGACTTATAAATATTCATGCCTATTAAATCTCATGGAAAAAGCAGAAATAATAGAGATATTAGAAGATTGGAATTTCTGGAATAAAGAGCATGATGTGGGCATTATTCGAGAAGACTATCTTAAGAGGATAGAAAAATTAGCTGAAACAAAACAGGTAATTGCAATAATGGGTGCTAGAAGATCTGGTAAGAGCACTATAATGCTCCAATATCTAAAACGATTGGTAACAGAGAGAAATATTGATCCAAAAAATACACTATATGTTAATTTTGAAGATTTGCGGTTTAAAAAACTTGATTTAGATTTATTGAATAAAATCTATGAAACTTATATTGAATATAAGCAACCTTCATCGAAACCGTTTATTTTTTTAGACGAATTACACAATATTGGTGAATGGGAGAGATTTGCAAGAACAAAACATGAATTAAAGGAAGCAATGATATTTATATCAAGTTCTAATGAAAAGTTATTATCTGGAAAACTTGCTAGCCTACTTACTGGAAGACATCTTGATATTCATGTTTTTCCATTGGATTTCAAAGAGTTTTTAAGATTTAAGGAGGTTTATATTAAAGGGGAATCAGATTTGATCTCAAAAAGAAGAAAAATAAAATCCTTGCTAAACGAATATTTAGAGTATGGGGGTTTTCCTTTAATTGTTTTACAAGAATCAAAAGAAGAGTTGTTAAAGACCTATTTTGAAGATATTATTAATAAAGATGTGATTGAATATCACACGATAAATCATGTTACTAAGATAAAGTCTTTGGCCAAATTTTATCTAACAAATGTGGGAAGGAGAATTTCATTTAATAAGATATCAAAATTATTGAGCCTTAGTTTAGACACTATTGAAAGGTATTCTTATTATCTAGAAGAAGCATATTTAATTAAATTTATTAAAAAGTTCTCTTATTCTGTAAAGGATCGGGAAAGAACTATGTCTGTGGTCTATGTAATTGATAATGGGATAAGAAATCTATTGGGATTTAAATTTAGTAAGGACTCAGGTTGGTTATATCAAAACGCTGTCGCTAATTATTTAATGAGAAAATATGATCAAGAAGGAATCTTTTATTGGATGAATAGTTTGAGCGAAGAGGTAGACTTTGTCGTAAAGAAAGGATTAAAAGTGAAACAATTGATTCAGGTTTGTTATGATCTTTCCAACAATGAAACAAAAGAGAGAGAGATTAAATCGTTATTAAAATCTAGTAAAGAATTGAAATGTAATAACCTATTAATAATTACAGATGAGAAGGAAGGAGAAGAAAAGATAAGGGGAAAAAGAATAAAGTATATTTCCTTATGGAAATGGCTGCTTAAATAAATTTATAAACGATTATATCGTATAAAAGATATAAAGATGGTGTTGGAAATGAATAGTAAGGGACAGTTAACAATATTTATTATTTTGGGAATTGCTTTGCTTATAGTTTTAGTTGTTTTATTTTCTGATAGGAATTTTGTTTCAATATTTATTCCAAAAACCCCTGTTGGACAGATTGAAGATTGTATGTTAGATAGCTTAGGGGAGGGGGTTGAGATAATTGGGAAGCAAGGAGGATCTATAAGTCCTGAAAATTATTATTTGTATAAAGATGATAAGATAGAATATATTTGTTATGCTGAGGAGAATTATGAGGGATGTGTGAATCAAAAGCCGTTGCTTAGAGAGAGTGTTGAGAAGGAATTGGAAGAATATGTTAGGCCCAAGATTGTAGAATGTGTTAAAGAAGTTGAATCCATTACTGAGGGTATGAGTTATAAAGATCCAGAAGTTGATGTTGATGTTGTTCTAGGAGATGTTATACTTGATGTTAAATTGGATTTAAAAATTGAGAATGGAGAAAATACGGAGTTTTATAAAAACATTAAAATAGATGTTAATTCTAAGTTGTATGAATTTGTGATTGTTGCTATGCGGCTTGTGAATATTGAAGCAGAGTATGGAGATGCTCATGTTGATGGATATATGTTTCAGGATAAAAACCTAAAGGTAGAAAAAATAAAGCAAGGGGATGGAAGCACTTTATATATATTGAATAATAGAAATAAGGAGGAGAAGTTTCAATTTGCGGTGAGGAGCCATGTTGTTCCTCCTGGAAAGATCGAGATAGAGAAATTTAGGTAAAAATGGTGAATGGAATAAATAGGGGTTTTTTATGCTTCGAACCTGACTTGCGTCAATGTTCTCCGCCAAAAGTATTGAAAGTTGATAATTTTGAGACTCGAGAGAGGAGATCTTTGCTTTCTAGGAATGCTAATAGCAATAAGATATTGAATAAAAAGAGAGAAAATAGGTTGGACAGAATGGTCCAACACAACTCACTGACACCAAGCGGTCTTGTTAATGGATCAAAGTATTTAAATGTTAATGATAGGGTGTTAAAATGAAAAAAGAGATGAAAAAGATATTATTTGGAGTGTTGTTCTTATTTGTGTTGACTAGTATGAATTTTGTTTTTGCTCAGACTAGTGATTTTAATGTTTGTTGTGAGAAGACTAAGAGTGGAGCGTGGTGTCAGAATACTCAGGCAGATCAGTGTGATGATGATTTTAGAGTGACTCCAACTAGCTGTGATGCAACTAGTTTTTGCGAGCCAGGGATTTGTATTGATAGTGAAGAAGGAATTTGTGCAAAAAATACTCCCCAGAGAGTTTGCGAGTTAACAACAGGGACGTGGGTTGATGCTGAAAGTGAGGATGAGATTCCTCAATGTACATTAGGTTGTTGTATTTTAGGGGATCAAGCTAGTTTTGTGACATTAACTAGATGTAAAAGAATTTCTAGAGTTTATGGATTGGAGACTAATTTTAGGAGTGATATAACTGACGAGACTCAATGTATTTTAACTGCTCATGCATCAGATAAAGGTGCTTGTGTTTTTGATTCTGATGGGGAAAAGACTTGTAGGTTTAGTACAAGACAAGAGTGTTTGGAGACTATAAGTGATGGAGGGAATGTTACTAGCGAGGTTGAATTTTTCAAAGATTTCTTATGTAGTGCTGATGAATTAGCAACAAACTGTGGGCCAACTAGAGAAACTATTTGTGTTGAAGGACTAGATGAAGTTTACTTTAAGGACAGTTGTGGAAACCCTGCTAATATTTATGATGCAAATAGAATTTATGATAAAGATCCAAAGTATTGGAGAAATATTGTGCATAAGGCTAATTCTTGTGAGGATGGGAATGGAAATATAAATTCTAGGGGTTGTGGAAATTGTAAATATCTTGGAGGAAGTATTTGTGGAGAGAGTAGAGGGAAAACAACTTATGGGAGTAATTATTGTAGGGATTTAAATTGTTATGATACTGAGAATGGTAGAGATTATAAGAATGGGGAGAGTTGGTGTATTACTATTGGAGAGAGTGGGCAAGGTTTAGATCCAGTTGGAAGTAGGCATTTTAGACATGTTTGTGTTCAAGGGGAAGAGATAGTTGAACCTTGTGAAGATTTTAGAAATGAAGTTTGTATAGAACAAGTGCATCCTGCAAGTAATGATTTTAATGAAGCTGCTTGTAGAGTAAATCGATGGGATGATTGTATTGATCAATTTGTAGAAGAAGATTGTTTGAATGCAGACCAGAGAGATTGTTTTTGGTTAAATGGATTACATTATGATGGGAGTGGGGGTGAGGAACAAGCTAGAACACTAGCGGACGTAGAACCTGAAGAAGGGGAAGAAAGTTTTTTTGACAAAGTATTTGGAAGTAGTGATGAAGATGATGTTGATAAAGGTAAGGGAATTTTAAGGGGTGGAAGCATTTGTATTCCGAATAATTCTCCTGGTTTAGAGTTTTGGCAAGAGAGTAATGCTAAAGATGTTTGTAGTTTAGGAAATTCTATTCAAACTGTTTATTATAAAGAAGATTTATTTGGGAATAGGGAATGTGATAAGAATTGTGAGGTTACAGAAACAGGATGGGTGAATAAGATAAATAATGTTTGTGTGAGTTTGGGAGATTGTGGGGCTTATGTTAACATAAATAATGTGTATACTGATGATGGGGTTGTTTGGAAGCAGAATGGTAAGAGAAAATCTATTCAGACGGGTTTGTTATTGAGTGTTCAGGAATCTGCTTCTGGAGGAGCTAGCGAAGTTGTGGAAGAGGGAAGTTTTGAAGAATTTGAGGAAGTAAATCAAGAAGGAAGCGAGGTGTTTAGTCAGTAAAATGGTGTTAAGAAAAAGTTATGGGATGTTTATGATCTTTAACATGATTGTTAGTGTTATTGCTGTGAGTTTTATGATGGGAGGAGTTAGTGGGCAGGATATTCCACAACCGCCGGATTTATCTACTTTTCTTAACCCGCCCAGTACGCAACCAACCACCGGGGCTCCGACGTTTAATCCGGAAAATGTTCAGGTTGTAGAAGATCCAACCGGGGGAACCCTTGGGGAAGATCCTAAACCTGTGGAGGAAGATCCTGTAGAAGGGGATCCGGAGGAAGGGGATCCGGAGGAAGGGGATCCAGGAGAAGGTGGAGGAGGAATCCTAGGAAGTATTAACTGGCAATCTATAATTCGGTATGGGGGAATTGGTGCGGGTTTATTTGGATATATAGGGGCGTTGGCTGGAGGGGATGATGGAGGAATTTGGGGGGCTATTGCTGGTGCAACAGGAGGGGCTGTTGCTGGATTGTTGTCAGGACATATTGGACAGACGCCTGCTATTTTAGTTGGATTAGGAGTTGCTACTGCAATCTTCATTGCTACGTATACAAAAACAACTGAAGAGATTGTTGAATTTCATTGTTTGCCATGGCAAGCTCCGATAGGGGGAGAAGATTGTCAGTTGTGTAATGAATATGAGCATTGTAGTGAGTATATGTGTAAGAGTTTAGGACAAGCATGTGAGATCATTAATGTAGGTAGTGAAGATCAGAAGTGTATTTGGCAAAATCCTCATGATGTTAACTCTCCAATAATAAAAGTAATAGAGGTAAATGAAGATCATAAGTTTGTTCAAGATCCTAATATAAGGCCCCCTCAAACAGGAATCATAATTGGTCAAGATGATGGCAGTTGTATACAGGCGTTCTTTCCACTTGAGTTTACTTTTACTACAAAAGATTCAAAAACTGGAATTGGAGAGCCTTCGCAATGCAAGACAGGATATACATTAACTAAAGACTTTGAAAGCATGGAGTATTTTGTTGGAGGAGATCAGTTGTATAAAACAAATCATACTGAAAGACTTTCACTTCCAGGACCCGATGCTATAAATGCTGAAGCTCCCGAGTTAAAGAACGATGGAGATTATACTTTGTTTATTAGGTGTCAGGATGCGAATGGGAATTTTAATCAAGATGCATTTTCAGTGAGTTTCTGTGTAGATAAGGGGCCTGATACAACTCCTCCTTTGATAGTTGATACTAATATTCCTAGTGGGAATCCTATTAAGTTTAATCAGACTAGTTTGAATTTAGAGGTTTATACAAATGAACCAAGTGAATGTAGGTGGAGCAGAGAAGATAGAGATTATGAAAATATGGCTAATGATATGAAGTGTTCGAATAGATTATGGGAGATGAATAATGAATTTGTTTATACTTGTAGAACTACTTTAACAGGAATTGAAGATAGAAAGACGAATGAATTTTATTTTAGGTGTAAGGATCAGCCTAGAGCTAGTGAGGGAGATAGGAATGAAAATAAACAAAGTTATAAGTATGAGCTGATTGGAACTCAGCCCTTGAATATTTTGGAGATAACCCCTAATGAAACCATCTTTGGTGCTACAGACACTATTCCAGTGAGTCTTGAGATTGTTACAGATAATGGGCATGATAATGGAGAATCTTTATGTTATTACTATAATGATGAGGATAATGGAAAACCAGATAGAGAAGAGGATTATGTATTGTTCTTAGATACGAAGGATAACAAACATAAGCAGAGGCAAGATTTAACTCAAGGGGATTATGTTTATTATTTCAAGTGTGTTGATCTTGGAGGAAATGCTGTTTATGATTCAACGAGATTTAGAGTTGAAACAGATAGAAAAGCCCCTAAAGTGGTAAGGGCTTATAGGGAAGGTGATTTGAAGGTTATAACTGACGAGGAAGCTGAATGTAGTTATTCTCAGACAAATTGTAATTTTGAAATTGAGGGTGGAGTTGTTATGGAAACCAATGATAGAGTTCATACTGCTGAATGGGTTGAGAATAGGAATTATTATATTAGATGTAAGGATGAGTATGATAATCAGCCGAATCCTAATTCCTGCTCCATAATACTAAAACCTTCTACTGAGATTAGTAAGGAGGAAAAGAGTGTCTTTGATTTTAGTTTTTAATCCGTAAGATACATTTTCTTAATATACTGTACAAACGGTTTTTCTTTTTTCTCAATTTGGTATTTATCTAAATTGCTATAATATTCTTCAATATCTTCGATCGGTATATCTATTAGAGGATAATTCTTTTTCCATAGAATCCAATTCATTAATAATCTAGATAACCTAGAGTTTCCATCTACGAAAGGTTGTATTGATATCAACCTCAAGTGTATTAGGGCCGCTAACTCCAGGGGATGTAATTTTCTATTCCCTACTTTGTACCACCCGAATAAATCCTTTAGCTCGTTGTCAATTTGATTCCATTTCGGTGGAATGTAAGGAGTTCCAGCTATCTTAACATCTCTTTTTAACTCGCTTCTCAATTTTCCAGCTATTGATTCATCAATTCCTGAGAGTAAGATCTTATGAATTTTCTTGATAAATCCTACGTTCAGAGTTCCCTTATATTTAGTTATCGCTATCATCCCATCTTTGTGATTCTCAATTTCCTTTGCTGTTTTTAATTTCTTGAATCCTTTCGGGATAATGCCTTCTCTTAAGATTAATGAGGTTTGTCTTAAGGTTATATCTACTCCAGAAAGCTTACTGCTATCGTACGTGAACCTAATAATAAATTCTTCTAATCTTTCTTTCTTCTCTATATTAGATAATCTTCTAAACTCTTTGATATAATTATTTTTCTTATTTTCTATAGTTTCAATATCTTTATCTGAGAGAAAAATTGATTTTCCTTTTTCTATCTCTTTTAAGAACTCTTTCTTTAAATGATCTAATCTTTTTTTTGGAGGAAGAGATTTACCAATATATTTAGTTTTTTGAGTTACCTTTTTTCCAATCCTTATTGAATGGACTAAAATCCAGTAATCTTTACCCTTGCTCTTTACTTTTCTTGTGAATACCATCTAATTATTTTGCTTAAATATTTACTAAATCTCCATAGTTATTCACTACAATTATATAAACCTTTTGGTTAGTCATCACAGATTTACATCATTCCATTTTTTCGATTTTTCTTTTTCTTTTGTTATTATTAAAGAATGACACATTTTAGAAAGATTTATAAAGGTTGAAATGATATTATTTTATGGGAAATGTATCAAGAAGAGACTTTATGAAAGGAAGTCTTGTCGGAATTTTAGGGCTTACTAGCTCTTTGCTATTTGAAGGAGATTTAGGGGCTGAGGCTCCAGTGATTAGGAATGGTGATGTTTGTTATAGTGGGGTGGCTAGAAAATGGGTAGATAGTAATGGAGATAGTAAAATGGATAAAAATGAGATGGCTGGTCTTGGTTCTAAGGTTTTTGACTCCAGGGATAAAATTACTCCGGTAATAAGGATTAGACATCATAAAGGAGAATATATGTACTTAGGTATGTGTAAGCTTGATGATGGTCGGAAAGAGCTGTTCTATGAGAAATGCATGCCCATAACTAAGGATGATTCTGTATTTTGTTTTGGACTCAGAAATGTTCCTCCTGGAACATATGGAACTTATTTCTTTATTGGAGATGGTCCTATCGGAGATAGGCCTGTTGACATTCCTCCAGGATTTCCAATTCCAGCAGAAACTGATGCGAGATATTTAGGCGGATATGAGATTAAAGTTGTTGAATAGTTTTGCATATACTCTAGATTTGTTTTAAGGGATATGGTGATGGTTTGTTGAGTAATTCGACAGATTTATTAATGATATTTTTCTATGTTATTCATGAAGAGAGGTTTGAATAATGTAGGTCAGGTTTCGGCATTCGTATTTATTGCACTAATAGTTGTTGGAACGGTGATTGGATATTTTGTTTTTAATTCTGGTTTTAATAGTGTTAAGGTTGATTCTAAGATAGATCCTGTTTATAACCATGTTGATAATTGCTTGGGAGAAGTTGGAGGAGATGCAATTAAATATGTAAGTTTGAGGGGAGGGTATTATGAATTGAGGGGAGATAATGAATTAGGAATAAGTTATTATGTTGTTGATGGGAAGGCAAATATTCCGAGTTTGGAGGAAGTTGAAAATCAAATTTCCTTTTATGTTGAAGATTTCTTAAGTGATTGTTTAAGTTTTGAAAAGTTTGAGGGTTTTGAAATAAATGAAGGAGATATGGATGCAGAAACGAAGATTAATGAAGATAGAGTTAATTTTGATTTGAATTATTTATTGAGCATAGAAAGAGATAATGAGAGTTTCTTAGTTGAGAATTTTGAGAAAGAAATTGAAGTTAGATTGGGATTGGTTTACGAAACTACTAAAGATATTGTGCTTAATGAATTAGAAGATCTGGAATTTGTTTGCTTGAGCTGTCTTCAGGCTTTGGCTGAAACTAGAGACCTTAAAGTTAATGTTTTGAATCTAATTGATAGTACGATTTATACAATTAGAGATGAGAATTCTAAAATAAATGATGAGGTTTTAGCATTTAACTTTGCTATTAAGATTTAGATGAAAATATGTAGATTTAGATTGGGATTAGTGTTTGTTTTTGTGGTTTTAGTTTTGAGTGGGGTTGTTATGGGGCAAATCCCCACAGATAAGATATATAAGGGGAGCGTTGTTGATACGGAATATGAAAGGGGCAATCTATTTGGATTTGCAGATAATAAAGAGGTTGTTTTTACTAATGTGGATTTAGATCCAATCTATTTTGCAGATAATAAAAATAATTTTGACCGGGGGGGGGTATTTTATGTTAAACAAGGTTTGGAAGAGGGAAAAACTGGAAAGGTGAAGATTGGTGACCAAGAATTTGAAGGATTAAAAGAGGGATCATATATAATTGTGAAAGATAAAAAGATTGAGAAGGTTGTGATTGAAAACCTGGAGATTTCTAATACTAAGAAAATTAAGGTTGTGGTGGAAGATAAAGTTGTTAAGTTTGAGGGGGGAGATTTTGATTTTGATGTTAAGGAAGATGATGAGGATATTGAGTATCAAATAGGGAATAAAAAGATAAAATTACCAAAAGGAAGTCATGTTGAGTTTGATGATGAGAGCATTGTTGTTGATTTTAAGAATGTTGAGGATGAGGCTAGTATCAATGTTGGAGTTGATTTAGATGTTGATGAAGATAATGAGTTAGAATTTATCGTTAATGAGGATGATGTGGATGTTTATTTTAATAATTAAAAAA
>NZCQ01000023.1 GCA_002688335.1 Candidatus Pacearchaeota archaeon
TTATCTTTTATATCTTTTCTTAATCCTATTCTTAATATAAATTCATTTTTGTTTATGTTAACAAGAAAGTTTATGTTATTCTCCCCCATAGCTAATTTTGATATTCTAATAGATTTTATTTTATCTTTAGTGAAAATATTTCTGTTTGATTTGATAAACTTTTTAATTTGTTCTTTCATTGTATTAAGAAGGTAATTATTAATATTAATAAATATTGCGATAAAACCTCAGATTTATTTCAATTAATACACCACCCATAACCAACTTTTTTCCTTCTTTTCTTTCGCTAACGTTTCTTTTTCTAAAAGAAAGGTTAAAGGCGGTGGGTGGGGCACGATTTAAATTATTTTTCCCACCAAAAACATTTATAAACTTTCTTTTCTCTTTCTTTTTCATGTACCAACCAGCAGAAGATTCATATTTAATCTTAAAACACATAAAAGATTATGCAAAGGGAACAACCCTAGAAATTGGAACTGGTTCAGGAATTCTAGCAAACGAAGCTTCTAAATATTCAAAAACCACAGCAACAGACATAGATACTAAATCTTTAAACTATTGTAACTCTAAATATAAAAATATAACCTTCATAAAATCTAATTTATTCAATAATATAACTGAAAAATACAACTTAATAATCTTCAACCCACCTTACTTACCTTTACATCCAACAGAAAAATCAAAAGAACTATCATCTAAAAATATAATCCAAGATTTCCTAAAACAAGCAAAAAACCACCTAAAACCAAAAGGCAAAATTTTACTTTTATTCTCTTCATTCTCCAATATAAACATTAAAAACTTTCCTAACTACAAATTCAAACTAATAGATAAACAACATATTTTCTTCGAAGATCTATACTTGTATTTATTAACAAAAACTTTAAATACCAAGTAAACAGAAAAACTATTACGGGCCCGTAGCTCAGTCTGGTTAGAGTGCTAATAACTATAAAGTTAAGCACAAGTCTTATATGATCTCTCCAGAGAGTCTAAGAGAGCTAGAGGTCGTGGGTTCAAAAAGCTTTTTCAGAAAAATAAGTAAGAAAAGCTTTGAAAGTCCCATCGGGCCCATTTTTTCATTTTTCCGCTAACGCTTTCCTAAAACTTTCAGTTTGGGACACCAGAAATTTTCAATTTCTCAGTGTTTTCTAAAAAGAGTTATTTCTCAGAACCAAAAGTTTTATAAAAAGTATTTGGGTTTTTAAAACTGTCCCAAGGACTATGTTAACGCCTCAAAGTAACCAAAATTACTTGGCGAGCATGGTGTAGTCCGGCCAAGCATTCGGCCCTTTCGAGGCCGCGACCCGGGTTCAAATCCCGGTGGGGGCAATTTTCTCTTTAAAGTAGTAACACATAGAAAAGTTTATAAGGGCATATTTTGCTACTTTATACTATGAAAAAGAAGATTAGTGTGAGCATTGAAGAAAAAACAATAGAAAAATTAAATGATTGTGTTAGTGAAGGCACTTTTAGAAATAAATCTCATGTTGTTGAATTTGCAATAAACAAATTGATTAAAGAAAAAGAAAGTGAATAATTGAGAAATAAAAAACAAAAATATACATAATAAAATGGCAAAACAAATTATTTATGATGGAGATAAGAAAGGAGTGTTAGGTAAATCTTTAGCTCAATCATTAAACTTATTAGGAAATTCATATGTTTGTACACATTCTCTTGATGAAGTTGAGCAAGGCATTGAACAAGGAGAGTTAGATTACATACTATTTGTTACTCCGGATGTAGCAACTGCTCATGAAGGAAATAGACTTAAAAGAAAATCTATTGACACACCATTTCTTTTTTTAACTGTTCCTGGAAAAAGAGTAAAAGATGTAACAGGAAGAATAAGAGGCCAACAAGTTAGTTCTGTTAGTTTAGATGAGATTATTGAAAAAACTCAAGGTAATGAGAGAATTAAATCAAGATTACAAAAAGATTATGGTTTTGCTTTCGAAGCAAATCCCGAAGGACTTACTGCTGTTTTAATGGAACAGTTTTCTGAACCTTTATTATGTTTTAGAGAACTAGTTCAAAATTCCGTTGATGCAGAAGCAGACAGAATTGAAATTAACACGGGGTATGATCCAGATAAAGGATTATTAGCAATAGATGTTTATGATGATGGGGATGGTATGACTTTAGACCATATACAAACATATCTCACTTTATTTGATTCTACAAAAGATGAAGATATTAGAAAAATTGGTCAAATGGGTGCCGGAAAAGTTTTTGCTCATGCATTAGGACCAAAACAAATGGTGGTTGAAACTGGAGATGGCCAAGAAGGACATAAGGTAGTATTCAATGGAGATTTAAGTGGAAGGATTGTAGAAACTACACCTTATCAAGGTACAAATGTTAAACTTTTATTACCATTAACAAGACCAAAAGCAAGAGAGTTTAACAAAAAACTTGAAGAAGTTGTAAGAGACTGGTGTAAACATGTCAAAACTCCACTATATGTAAACGGAAAACAGATTAATGAATCTTTTGATGTTGAAGGAATCTACAAAGCAAGATTAAGTGAAGAAGGATTAGAAGCAGTTATAGCTTTAGGTCACGGAAGATATGGATTGTTTAAAGGAGGAATATTATTAGAAGATCATGTTTATGGTCTTTTTAATGAATACGAAAATGGAAAAATAGTGGGTTTATTTAGGGGATTAATTGATGCAGAAAATTTTGATTTCCCTATTTCAAGAAATGGAGTTGTTAGAAACTATGATTTTGAAAGAATATTTGCTGGGATAAAAAAATCTCTTATAACTGAGTTTACTCCAAGATTTATTGAAGATACAGAAGCTGATAAAGTTCCTAAAAAATATAAAGCAGAAGTAAGAAGATTTTTTTATCATATACTGGCTAATAATGGTTATCATGATGTTGATAGTAAGACCTTAGATAAAATAAGAACATTACCTATTTTAGAAAATGTTGATGGTTCTTTTCTTTCAGTAGATGAAGTTAGAGAAAGAATAGGAAATCAAGGGTATCTTTATCATACTCTTAGTGATTTAAGTAGCACAGAATTAAGTGCTTTCATAGATAAAGGTATTCCTGTTTTAAGAGACCCGCATGATTTAGTAACTAGCCATATTTTTGAGAGAGCCAAAAAACAAAGTTTAGATAGTAGACATTATGTGGAAAGATTATTAATCAGGGTTGGAGATTTTGATCTTAGTACAATAAGTGACTTACTTACAAGAGGTTTTGTTAGTAAAGTATCTGCAAGTTCTGTTGGTGGAGGATTTTTAGGAGATACTGTTGGTAGTGATGGAACTTATGATAATCCTTTTGACTTTAGTAAAATTGGAGTTTACGGAGCAGAGTTTAAAGATCTTCAAGGAAATCCTGAAGAGAATGTTCTTTTAGATTCACAATGGTCTCAAGGTTATGATAGAAGAATGCAAGTGATATTCAATGTAAACCATCCATTTATGAGAAGTATGAGTGATCTTTCACAACACAATCTTTCTTTAGCCCAATATTTTATAGCATGCGAATTAATCAAATCAAGAAGAGTATTTGGTGGACCATCTCATAAAATAAGAGAAAATGAAATGTCAAGGATAGGACTTAAGGTGGTAGACAATGATTAAACCAAGATTAAGATCAGTACAACTGGATTTAGAAGGAATCACAAAAGGATCTGTAGTTGAAGAAAGAGATTTTATGTTTGAGGTAGACAGAGAAAAAGCATTTAAAAAATTAGCAAGCAAACAATTTAAAGACCCCACACTTGCATTAAGAGAAATTGTATCTAATGCTTTAGACTCATATGCAGGAACAGACAGCACTCAAACAGTAGATATTGTATTAGATGGGTATCATTTTGAAGTTATGGATTACGGTGAAGGTTTTACAGAAGATAAAATTGATTGTCTTAGAACTTTAGGACAAAGTGATAAAAGAGGAGAAGAAGGATTTATTGGTAGATTTGGTATAGGATTTGCTTCTTTGTTCCATCCAGATTTAAGTGTTCAAAGAGTTCTTATTGACACTAAAGTTAATGGAGGGTATGAAAGATTAGAATTTAGTGTGGAAGATATAGGAGTTACATTAAAAAGATATGATTTAGAAGGGGTCCCACCATTTTCAACAAGAGTAAGGGCCGAATTTGGGGATTTATCAATGAAAAGATTAGGTGAAATGAGAGAAACATTAGAAAATGAAGCTAAATATATGAATGCTGATATTGTACTTAATGGAAAAGATATTAGTGGAAAAGAATTATTTAATCAAACAAGAAGATACATGCTCGATTTAGAAGGAAGAGTTACTGGCAGGATATGCTTTTTTGATGGAGAAGATGAAAGAGAAAAAAATACAAAACCAAAAGTAGCATTACTTTCTCATAATGTTTATGTTGAACATGGATATAGTGATATTTTTGTTAGGAGAAACGAAAGAGATTTTGCTCTACCTCCATTTTTTGGATTTGTAAATTGCGATGATCTTAATGTTATTACTTCAAGAAACGATTTTAAAAAAGATGAAAGATACAAGGCTTTTACTGGAGAGGTTAGAAGAGAAGTAAGAAAAAAATTCAGAGAACTATGTGGTGAAGTTGGAGAAACAAGAGATTCTGAATTAAGAAAGATCTTAATGAAAAGTTTTATTTATAATCAAAATTTCTATTTTGGACAATATCATCCAGATAAGATACAAGATGCATGTGCAAAAGCATTAGAAGATGCTCCAATTTTTACAGCATGGAATCATAGGGGAGTATTTAGTTTAAGACAACTCCATAGCATAGGAAGAAGACAAGGCCATTTATTATTTGCCCGTAATGGGGATACAACAGAATTATTAGACCTTCAAGGATATGAAGCTCCAATTGTTAGGATGGAAGACCATTGTTATCCAACGTTTAAAGGAATAGAAACATTTGCATTAGATGCATTACATACTTGGAAAGGCCAAACTAATGAAGAATTTTATGAAAAGCTTGTACAAAAAGGAGTTATTGACCCTGAAAAGTTAAAAACAAGAGTTGATGTTGTTGAAGAAGATTCTTTGTCAAACAATGAAAGAAATTTTTTAACAGGATTAAGAGGAATATTACAATCTTCTATGGTTAAAGAAACACTTGCCAAATTAGGATTAGATACAGATTACTCCATTCATATAGCAGATATAACTCCTACGGGAGTTGCTGCATGTTATAGTGATCTTGGAAATCATATCTGTATTAATAGAGCAAACTCCATTTCAGCACAGTATATGATGGAACAAGAAGGGAACACAGCACTTTTCTATATACCAATACTTGCTCATGAACTTAGTCACAATATTGCAGGAAGACACGATAACCCATTTTATAATCTATCAGATGAACTCTCAAGCAAGTTAACTCTAGCTATTGCTGAAGAAATGGTAACATAAAAAATAAAAATCAACTATCCCCAATGTAACTAATCGACACTTTTTCATATCGCGCCCGGTGGGGGCATTATTTTATATCATAGTTCTTACTTTTTTCTAAAAGAAAAGATTAATATACAAATCAACTTAATTAGATTAACAGAAAAGGAGCTAAAATGAAAATCAAAAATTTAAAACCAAATGAGATTGTAACAACAAGAGATTTTCCAGTTCATAATGAACATATATTAAAGATTTATTTTAAAATATGTAAAAAGAGCCATCAAAAAATCCTACCTCCAACTCCAGTAATTCCAATTTCTGTTGGATTACCATTATTAGAAGGAAAATCAAAGAAAGCTCAAGAATATAACAAAAAGATAAAGGTATTTATCAAGAAAAAGAAAATAAAATATCTTATGCTTGATGGAAGTCATAAAACAACAGCTCTTTTCTTAACTCACAACAAAATAAATTCAGTTATTTTTGAAAAAGATGCTGATATTAAGGAGTTTATTGATTTAGTCCATACTGGAGAAGTTTTTAGCTTGTCAACAAAGGAAACTATCAAAGGTTCGTTGATAGAAATGGCAAAACATCTTAAAGATGCTAAGTTTTTTGAGTCAGTTGAAAATAAAACAAAAAGAATGGTTAAAGAGAAAGTTATACCTCAATTTATGATAGATTATTACAAGAAAAACTGAACCATTATTCACAAAAAACTATGAATAACATTATCTTAACTTGTAACCAATAGATTATTTTAATAGCTCAGCTCTGTGAGGGCACCAATACATTAACTATGATAATATGAAGACTAAGGAAACTTGTGAGTAATGTGGAAAGGTTTAAAATAGAACTTCAAAATTAACTTTTCCAAAAGTGATTAAAGTATTTCATAAAACTTTCTTGTATCTTATCTGATTCTAGAACAAAAGCAAAGGGTTGTTTTGACCATAATACTTGAGCCACCTTATTACCAAAAATTATTACCACCATAGGAACATATAATTCTTTTGGAAGTTGACAATATTTGTAATAACTTTTCTTATGCAATTCTTTCTTATTGGGCTCCAGTCCCTCAAGCCAAGTTCCATGGGAAACAAGATCATGCATAACATGTTTTTTCTTAATTCTCTTTTTCATCCAATGCGAAAACCAAATCATTAGGTTGTTTGACACAGCATTATATCCTTCAAAACTATTTCCTCCCATCCAACGAGATTCTTTATGGTCTAATATTTCTATAAGTAAAGCTTTTATTGATGCATCGCCTCTAAATACTTCTGCCCTTATATCTGTTTTTGATTGATTAAACAAATTCATTAATTCAGGAATATGAGATTTAATTTCATTTTTGGCATTATCTATATCTTGCTTCTGATCATCTAAGTATGATAAAATTTTATTTGGGTTAGTTATTTGAAAAGTCTTTTTCCCTTTCTCTATAGTATAACTAATCAACCCTTTTTCTATTAATTTATTTAGAATGTCATATATGTTTCTTCGTTCTATAGCTGTTTTTTCATGTATACTATTTAGAGAAGATACTCCTAATTCTAATACAGCTGAATACACATTTATTTCTCCTTTAGTCAACCCTATGGATGTAAGATAATCTATGTTCATTTTATGGTATCCTTACAATACCACAAAGATATATAAAGCTTTCTATTACTACTATGATTATTATGAGGAACAATAAGAAATGCCACCATTGTGGCTACAAATGGGAAAGTAGAAAGGACAAACCTAAAGAATGTCCTAGATGTAAAAGGAGAATTGACTATCCATTTAAAGAGGAAAGAAAATGAAAAAACACATATTGATAATAGAAGCAATATTAGGATTAATTCTTGTAGTTTCAACTTTCAATCTATTCTACACACCAGTAGTTGAAGAAGAAATTAACATAGGTACATTCTTTAGTGCAATTGATTATGCTCCATATTATATTGCTAAAAATCAAGGATGGTTTGAAGAAGTAGCAAACAAACACAGAACCACAATAAAATATACAGAATTCCAAACACTTCCAGCAGTAAATGAAGCCATAGCTACTGGAAACGCCGATATTATATTTGAAGCTGAACCTCCAGCTATAATCGGTAATGCTGCTGGTGTTGATGTTGAAATTAAGGGAATTGGAGTTAGTTTGACTCAAGAAATTCTTGTTCACAAAGATTCAGAAATAAATAAGGTTTCTGACTTGAAAAACAAAAAGATTGCAGTCTTAGCAGGAACAAGCTCACATTATGGAGTACTAAAAATCCTAGAAGATAATGGATTATTAGCAGAAGATATAGAAATTATTGATATGATCCCCCCAGATGCGAATGTAGCATTTGAATTAAAACAAGTTGACGCTTGGGCTGTATGGCCTCCTTGGGTAGAACAGCAGACAGTTCTAGGAGATGGAATTACTCTTAAAGGAGGAGATGCATTTATTCAGAGTATTATTGCTGTAAGAGGAGATTTTTCAAAAGAAAATTCCGAGGTTACAGATGAATTGATAGAAGTAGTTGAAAGAGCTAAAAGGTGGATAATAGAAAATGAGGAAGAATCTCAATTAATTATAGCCGATGAACTTGGGTTATCAATAGAAGTAGTTAAAGAAGCTTGGCCAAAACACGACTTTCAAGCAACAATTGGAGAGAGAGAAATGTTGGACATACAAGCTAAAGCTGATTTTCTATATGATACTGGATCAATTAAAAACCAAATAAATGTAGAAGACCTAGTTTCTATATAGGAGATTAAATGAAAAGAATAAAAGATATTTTAATCTCCTTCATTCTACCAACAATTATTTTATTAATTTGGCAATTGTCTATAACTTTTGGATTCATCCCACAATCACTAATAGCAAGTCCTCTACAAGTTATTGAGAATTTTTTTAGGTTATTGTTTAATGGAGAATTAATAAATCATTCATTTGTAAGTATTCAAAGGTTAATTGTTGGTTTTACTCTAGGAACAGTCTTAGGTATTTTATTGGGAGTAATAGTCGGAACATCTAAATTAGCTGAAAAAATAGTATCACCTAGTATGAAAGTGTTTGCACCAATCCCCCCAATAGCTTGGATCCCTCTTATTATTATTTTATTCGGAATTGGAGAAGAATCTAAAGTTGCCTTAATTGCTTTGGCTTCTTTTGTTGTAGCTTATATTAACACATTCAACGGGATAAGATCAACAGATAAAAAATTAATAGAATTATCAAAAGTGTATAATAAAGATAAAAAGCAATTGCTTTACAAGATTTTATTACCTTCAGCATTGCCAAATATATTTATTGGGATGAGGATAGCTCTTGGTTTATCTTGGATACTTTTAATAGCATCTGAATTAATAGCTTCTTCAAGTGGGTTAGGTTGGTTAATTTGGAACTCTAGAAATTTTTCTAGACCAGACGATATGATTGTAGGAATGATTAGCATTGCGATATTAGGTTTTGTTTCAGATAAGTTATTGGTAATGTTTGAAAAGAAAATGCTTGAATGGAGAAATACATTTGAAGGAGAATAAAATGAGTAATGTACTAAATGTTAATATTAAGAGAAAAATGTTTAAACATAGTTCAGACTTTCCGTTAAAGAATCAGAAAGATAAAGTTAAGCTAACAAGATTGACTTTTGGCACTGCATCCAAAGCTGTTGACTATGCTCCTTATTATATAGCTAAAGTTATGAATTGGTTTGACAAACTTGGAATAGAAATAGAACACAAAGAATTTACAACAATAACTGATTTGGTTGATGCAATATCTAAAGGAAAAGTAGATATGGTATTCGGTGCAGATTCAGCTCTGATTACTGCACAACAACAAGGAGCATCATTAAAAATTATTGGGATAAATTCAAGTTTAACTCAGGATATAATTGTGAGGAAGGATTCTAAGATCAACAAAGTTGATGATCTAATTGGGAAAAAATTAGCAGTATTAAAAGGAACAAGTTCTCATTTTGGTGTTTTAAGAGTCCTAGAAAATAGAGAGATAAAACAAGAGAAAGTGAGATTAGTTAATCTTACTCCAGAGGATGCAAAGAAACAATTTGAAACAAAGAATGTTGATGCATGGGCTGTTTGGCCGCCATATATTGATGAGCAAATAATTAATGGCAATGCGAGAATATTACCAAGGGGAGAAGTTTACATAGCTAGTATGATCGGAGTAAGAGAAGAATTATTTACTCAGAATAAAGAAACAATTCTTGATATATTAGGGATTCTAGATAATGCTAAAAAGTGGATAAAAGTGAATGAATCTACAGCTCAAAAAAAAATTAGTTCAGTCTTAAAAATATCCATTGATATTGTAAAAACCTCATGGAAAAGACACGATTTTCAAATTGATACATCAAACAATGTAGTAATTGCTGATCTAAGTTTAGATATTCGGCCAAACGAGTTTATAACAATTCTGGGGCCAAGTGGATGTGGAAAGACTACACTATTAAAAATAATCTCTGGGTTGGACACCGACTATAGAGGATCTATTTTATTCAAGAAAAAGGAGATTAATAAACCTACAAAAGAACAAGGATTTATGTTTCAGGAGCACCGACTACTTCCATGGTTGACTGTAAGAGAAAACGTTCAATTCGGAATAGATACTAAAGATGAAAAATTAGTATTAGATCTATTACACCTGGTGGGTTTAGAGAAATTCGTAAATAGTTACCCAAATCAATTATCTGGTGGGATGGCTCAGCGTGTAGCATTGGCTAGAGCACTTGTAAACATCCCAGACTTGATTTTGTTGGATGAACCTTTCTCTTCTTTAGATGTGATTACAAAGAGAAGTCTACAAAACAAACTTTTAGAAATTACTAAAAAGAAGAAAACTACTGCTTTGATGGTTACTCATGATATTGAAGAAGCAGTATATCTTAGCGATAAAATATTAATAATGAGTTCAAGACCTGCAAGTATAATAAAAAGTTATAAAATAGATCTCCCAAAAGATAGAGATAGACAAAGTAAGGAATTCTCAAATATAGTTTCAAAAATCCATGAAGATTTGAGTAATGAACTAAAACTTATCTAATCAAATAAAACACAAAATTAACAAAAATTATTTACACTATTTTTCCTATCAGATTATATAATAATAAACAAAAACCCAGTATATTGAAGGTAAAGTAATTCTGCTCGATGGAGGCATTTATTCAAAACATAAATCTATATAAACAACAAAACACTTACAATTAACATGGAAGTTGTCAAAGTAGAATACACAGTAAGAGAAGATTACATTGAAACTAATAAAGAGAACATCAAAGCAGTTATTGAAGAATTAAAATCTTTAGGAGATAAAGGAGTTAAATACTTTGTTTCTAATCAAGGAAATAAATTCATTCATTTCGCAATTTTCCAAAACAAAGAAGCAACTAACATAGTTCCTAACTTAGAATCATTTAAAAAATTCAGAGAACAATTAAAAACAGGTGCTAAAACTCCTCCAGTTTCAGAAGATTTAGAACTTGTAGACTCATCTTTTCCTTTTTTTAATTAAGCTTACAGTTACAAATACACTTTTTTCAAAACAACAACCTTTATAAATCTAAATCTTCTTAAATTTTACAATGAAAAGATCTTCAAGAAGATGGAAAAAGAAAGGCCAGATGAGATGGAAGTGGCAAAGAAAAAGAATGAAAAAAGAAAAGAGGAAACGTAAGGCCAAATGATAAAAAATATTATAATCATAATTTTACTAATAATTATCTTAGGTTTATTCATTGCACCTTCATCAACCAAATCAATAATAAAATCAACAGGATATTCCATATTAAAAATATCAAAAGATTTCACAAAAAATTCTATAGAAAAAATAAAACAAGAAACAAAAGAAGAAATTAACTTTTCAATCAAAGAAATTTTAAACCAAAAGATTTAAATACCGATTAATTTTTTAAATTATTGCATATGAGGAAGGTAAATTTTATCTTCTGATACATTCTATTTTATATTTAGAAACAACTCTAATTTATATTTAGAAACAACAATGAGTACTTAATAAATTATTAAGTATGATGCAAGTATTGGTAACGATTTTTTTAAATAGTTTTAAAATACAATTGCGGTCATGATAGAATTCCCGTTGATCCTGCGGGAGGTTGCTGCTATTGGAATTCGACTTAGCCATGCAAGTTAGCTCTTTTTAATAAGGGCGGCATACTGCTCAGTAACACGTTGATAATTTACCTTAAGGTTTAGTATAACTTTGGGAAACTGAAGCTAAAACTAAATAGAAGATTGAAACTGGAATGTTCTTTCTTTTAAAAGCAATGCCTTAAGATAAGTCAGTGGCGGATTAGGTTGTTGGTGAGGTAATAGCTCACCAAGCCAAAGATCCGTAGGGGCCTTGAGAGAGGTAGCCCCGAGAAGGACACTGAGATACCGGTCCTAGCCCCAAGGGGTGCAGCAGGTGCGAAAACTTTACAATGCACGAAAGTGTGATAAGGGAATTCCAAGTGCTTTATCTTATGATAAGGCTTTTATTAAGTGTAAAAATCTTAATGAATAAGTGGTGGGTAATACTGGTGCCAGCCGCCGCGGTAACACCAGAGCCACAAGTGGTGACCATGTTTATTGGGCCTAAAGCGTTCGTAGCCGGTTTAATAAATCTTCTGTGAAATTGTTGAGCTTAACTTAACAACCTGCAGAAGACACTGTTAGACTTGAAACCAGTAAGAGACAAAAGTATTCTTGGGGGAGCGGTAAAATGTTATAATCCTAAGAGGACTACCTATGGCGAAGGCATTTGTCTAGGATGGGTTTGACGGTGAGGAACGAAAGCTGGGAGAACGATCCGGATTAGATACCCGAGTAGCCCCAGCCGTAAACGCTGTGGACTAAGTATTATGTGTTCTTAGCGAACATGTAGTGCTGAAGCGAAGGCATTAAGTTCACCGCCTGGGAAGTACGGCCGCAAGACTGAAACTTAAAGGAATTGGCGGGGGAGCACTACAAGGGGTGCGACGTGCGGTTTAATTGGACTGTACGCCGGAAATCTTACCAGGAGCGACGGCAGAATGAAGGTCAGATTAAAGGTTTTACCTGACAAGCCGAGAGATGGTGCATGGCCGCCGTCAGCTCGTGCTGTGAAGTGTCCAGTTAAGTCTGGCAACGAGCAAGACCTATACCTATAGTTGCGAATATAGTCTCCGGATTATAAGCACACTATAGGGACTGCCTTGGTAACAAGGAGGAAGGTGTAGGCAACGGTAGGTCTGTATGCCTCGAATCTCCTGGGCTACACGCGCGTAACAATGGTAAGGACAATGGGATACGACTCCGAAAGGAGAAGTCAAACCTTCAAACCTTATCTTAGTTCGGATTGAGGTTTGTAACTCAACCTCATGACGATGGAATCCCTAGTAATCAGAATTCATTATATTCTGGTGAATATGTCCCTGCTCCTTGCACACACTGCCCGTCAAACCACTCGAGCAGAGTTTAGGTAAGGTTTAATTTTTTGATTAAATCGAATCTATGCTCAGTAAGAAGGGTTAAGTCGTCACAAGGTAGCTGTAGGGGAACCTGCAGCTGGATCACCTCCTATTATTTTTATCAATACTTGCTTTTTATATTCATGGGCCTATAGCTCAACGGTAGAGCACGTGGCTGTAGAAGTGCGCTGGACATGGTACTATTTTGTACATAAGGATGAAAGCGTTTTAGTCCGTAACACGGTTCTCATTGCAGAGCCCGCGTTGTCCCAGTTCGATTCTGGGTGGGGGGATTCAGGCTTATCGTTTCTTAACCTTTCTTATTAATAGAAAAACTATAATTCCGACAATAAGAACCGTAGAAAAAATCGAGAATGTCGAGGCGTCGATGCCACCAATAACTTTGCCAGTTAACGTTGGATTTGCAGACAGCATAAAAATCAAAAAAACCGCTCCCACAAGCGCTGATACCTCTCCTATTTTTGAAACCAGACCCCCCTCATCCCTCGGTCGGTAATTTCTTATGTCTTTTGCCATACCGCTGTACTTTCTTATCTCCTTCCAATACTTTAGTGGCCCCGCTAATTCATAGGTCCAGGCAGCCATCTCATAATAATCTGCGGCCAGGCCCATATCATTTTTGATAAAGGCGTCATGTGCATATCCCGCTGTTTCCTTTGCTGCATCTCTTGCAACATTTTTTCCATGGGGGCCTGCTTCCTTTATGGCCCTTCTCATGGTCTTTTTATATTCCGCCATTTTTCGCCTATCAGACTTATTTTTTTTTGGCATATGTTAACTACTTGATTAAACATTAAAAATGTTTCTAATGCAGTTACCTAAATAACACTCCCGTAATGTGAGCAAAAGCAAAATACCTGGCGGGACTTTTTGGCGCGCTGAAAAGGTATTTAAGGCTTGGCCGCGTAGTTTGTTTAACAAAAAGGAGGTAAAAAATGAA
>NZCQ01000024.1 GCA_002688335.1 Candidatus Pacearchaeota archaeon
AATTAAGGGCGGGTGGGAGGGTTAATTTATTGGTGTAGAAATAAAAGATTTTTAGTTTCTGGATTTAGCCTTCACCACCAAAAACCCTATAAACTTAATGCTCCTAATCTCTAAAAAATGGTTTCAATAGCTTACATGGTTGCAGGACTTTCTTCTAGATTTGGAGGAAAAATAAAAGCCCTTACAAAAATAGGCCCCAACCAAGAAACATTAATCGAGCTATCCTTAAACAGAGCAATAAATGCGGGATTCAATAAAATAATTTTCATAGTCGGACCATCAACGCAAGAAGCCTTCAAAGAATATTTCGGAACTAGATACAAGGGAATCCCAATAGAATATGCCCTACAATCTTTCAACAAAGAACTAAGAGAAAAACCTTGGGGAACAACCGATGCAATCTGCTCAGCTAGCCATCTAATAGATGAACCTTGCCTAGTCTGCACTGGAGACGACCTATATTCAGAAGAAACCTTCAATACATTATTCAACCACGCAAAATCCGAGAATACAAACGCAACAGTCGGATATCCTCTAATCGACCATCTTCCAGAAGAAGGCCTTGTCAATAGGGGAATCTTCCATATAGAAGATGACTTTGTAATATCATCAGACGAGATAAAAGAAGTCTCCAGAGAAAACCATCAAGAAAAAGGCCTAAGCCACGACACTCCAGCAAACATCGGAATATTCTTAATTCAAAAAGAAACCCTAAATAAAATCAACCAAATTCTAAACGAATTCAAGGAAACACACAAAGATAACAAGATAATAGAATGCTATCTAAATGTTGAACTAGGGAATCTTGTAAAAAATCAACTAGCAAAAATAAAATACTATAAAGGCAAAGGACAACTATTAGGACTAACAAATCCTGAAGATGAACAGATTGTTAGAGAAGCTTTGAAGGCAAATATTTAAATACTTAAAACCAACCCTAAAAGCATGGACAATCAATATACAACAGCAGACTTTGTCAATGAGACTAGGGAATACGGAATAATAGTTGAAGGTCTACCCTCTGGAATGAAACCAGAAAAAGCAGCAACTATCTTTTCAAATTTAAAGATACCAATCGGCCGTCCAGACCCTGCTTGGAACATAGGTTGGTTTCCAAAAGAAGTTTTAACAAGAAAAGATGAGAAATTGGGAGAAGTTGATAGAATACCATTAGACCAACCCGGAGCCTTAAAATTAAAACTAACTCTAACAGAAATTGCAAGAGGGTACCTAACAACTCAATCTATTTAAACCAGCTTCTTTAAAAACCTTTTCAACCTTATCCTGTTATGCTATCTACATTCCAATGGATCTTATTAGTAACAATCCTCAATGGACTTGTAGCTATTATTGGAGCGATAATATTTTTATCATTCAAAAAAACCTCTCACAAAACTCTAATCTTCTTTGTCTCATTCACAACAGGAGCACTCATAGGTGGAGCCTTGTTACACTTCATCCCAGAAGCAGCTGCCCAGCTATCATTCTTGAAAACAACTCTCTTAACAATCTCAGGATTTGTAATCTTCTTCTTACTTGAAACATATCTTCACTGGCACCACTGCCACACTCATGAATGTGACGCACACTCTCCAACTAAACCGTATGCCCAATTACTATTATATGGAGATTCAATACACAACTTCATAGATGGGATAATAATAGCAAGCTCGTTCATCATATCAATTCCATTAGGAATAATAACCTCCATCTTAATAATAGCCCACGAGCTTCCTCAAGAAATCAGCGATTTCGCAGTCCTCATCTATGGAGGATTCTCAAAAAGAAAAGCATTAATTTACAATTTCCTATCTCAACTAACTGCAGTCCTAGGGGGAATCTTAGGATATTTATTCATAGGAGTAAGAGAGCAAGCAATATTCCTTCTACCAATCGCAGCAGGAGGATTCCTGCACATAGCAATATCAGACCTAATTCCAGAAATATTCAAAGAACAAAATCCATTAAAAAGAATAACAAATATGCTCATAATAATAGCGGGAATTCTATTATTACTCTCTGCAAAAGTTTTTGTTGGATGAAAGAAAAACCAATAAATTTTTAACCAACCCTTTCTCTCATTTTTCATGCAAAACAAAATCAGACAACCAATCATAATTATTTCACGTCACCAATAACAATCCTCTCAACACCATCGGGTATTCTATAACTCTCCTCGGTCTTAATAGCCCCAGCAGCCTCAGGAACTTCAACATCTAAATACCAAGTGCCATCCTCAACTCTAGAACTATCAAGAAGCTTATGACCTGTAGTTGGATATGTTACATGTAACATGCCATCTTTAACCTCGGGATCATAAACTCCCAGCTTTTCATTACCAACCAAATCCGAAATATCTATTGTCATTACCTTAGATATATTCTTCTCTACTTAAAGATTTATACAAGAAATTATTTATTTTGATCCTCTTGTTCCTTAAGATTTCTTAAAAACGCTTGTATCTCTCTTTTTCTTTTCATTTTTCACCAACGAGGGATTTAAAAACCCTATATTTTTAGTCTAGGTATGGCAACCAATCAACGCATTCGTCAACCAATCATTACAGTAGCAGGTCATGTTGACCATGGAAAAACATCCCTACTTGACAGTATAAGAAACACTGAGATTCAAGAGAGCGAAGCAGGAGGAATAACTCAAAAAATCTCTTTCACAAAAGTTCCTATGGAAAAAATAGAAGAAACATGCCCCCTTCTTCAAGAAAATAAAATAAAATTAGACTTTCCCGGATTCTTATTCATAGACACTCCAGGCCATGCAGCATTCTCTCACTTAAGAAAAAGAGGAGGATCATTAGCAGATATAGCAATACTAATGATAGACATAAATGACGGGATAAAACCTCAAACTCAAGAAGTCATAGAGATATTAAAACTAAACAAAATTCCATTCATCATAGCTCTGAACAAAATAGACAATATCTCAAGTTGGAGAAAACAATCAGAAAAATTAATGGAAAACATAAACAAACAATCAACAAACACCCAATTACAATTCAAGGAAAAACTGCTCACAATAGCAGGCAGCTTACACCACCATGGATTCAATGCCAAACTCTACTCTGAAATAACAGACTTCACAAAAGAATTAGCACTAATACCTTGCTCAGCAAAAACAAAAGAAGGGATTCCCGAACTAATATTAACACTAGCAGGGCTATCACAAAGATTTCTAAAGGACAAATTAAAATTAGATAAGGACGCAAAAGGAGTTGTATTCGAAATAAAAAAAGAAAAGTCAATGGAATATTCTGAGGCGATACTCTATGATGGAACACTCTCTATTAAAGATGAAATAGCAATCGCAAGCTTCGACGAACCAATTATCACAAAAATCAGAGTGCTAGAAGAAATCCTTCCATTATCAAACAAATTTGAATCAACAAAAAAAGCAACAGCTTCAACAGGCCTAAGAATGCAATTAATCAATAATAAAGAAATACTACCTGGAATGCCATTCACAATATTCAAAGACAACCTAGAAGAAATTAAAACAGAATTCAAAAAAGAACTAACTCCTTTCAAAACAGAAGAACAAGGAATAATAATCAAAGCAGATTCTCTAGGATCTCTTCAAGCATTAATCACGCTATTAAATCAAGAAAAAATCCCAATCATGAGCGCAGGCATAGGAAAGATCAACAAAAAAGATATCATCCAAGCAAAAACCAACAAAGAAAACGATCCAGTAAACTCCCTAATCCTTGGATTCTCGACTTCATTAGACGATGAAGCAAAAAACCTAAACACAGAAGACATAAAAATCTTAACAAACGAAGTGATCTATAAATTAATTGAAGATGCAAAAGAATATCAGAACGAGAAAAGAAAAGAAATTGAAAAAGAACGTTTAATGGAACTAGCAACTATCTCCCAATTAAAAATCTTACCCCAATACATATTCAGAAACTCAAACCCTGCTGTTTTCGGAGTTGAAATTGAAGTTGGAAAACTAAAAAAAGGAATCCCCATAATAGATGAGAATGGAACTAGTATTTCAAGAGTTAAAGATATTCAAGAAGATAAAAACTCAGTCGAGCAAGCTGAAGAAGGTAAGCAAATAGCACTATCCCTTACAGGAACTAACTTCGAAAGACAACTCTCAGATATAACTCATCTTTATTCAGATATCTCAGAAAAACAATTCAGACACTTCAAAGAAAACAAAGACCTCCTTACACAAAGCGAAATACAAACACTACAAAAAATAGCAGAGATAAAACGTAAAGAAAATGTTAGCTGGGGAGTATAGTTAAGTTTTTAAAGCAAAAGTTTATAGTTCTTGAACAATGAATGAATCTCAAGATACAAAAGATCCTAAACAAATCTATAAAGATCAAATAGAAATTGAACTAAGGATATATAAGAAGTTAGAAGCAAGTTCTATAGAAAGATATAATCAATTAGATTTAGATGATCAAATTAACCTTAGAAATCTCATTCCTAAAAACAAAGCTCCTTATTCTACATCAGTACAAGAATCTAGAAAATTCTGGGAAGGGATACTAGATCTAGGAGACTTATGCGAAAGAATTTCTGCATTAGCCTTTATGTATACAAGATGTTTTGGGCATGATGAATATTCAGAAGAAATTCTTGAAAGATTAGAAGAAATTGAAGAATTTAAAGATCAATCAAGAAGGGGCATGCTAGGAGAAATAGCAGAATACCTTCAAGAATTAGAACCTTCAAGAATTGCTTAAACCCTCTCACTATCTTTAACCTTAAACTTCCCGACCCTAGTTCTTTTCAAATTAAACAATATTCCACCACCATAATCCAAACCAAAATCTCTTGCAATAGCCCTAATATAAGTTCCACTACTACAATTAACTCTGACCTTAACAACAAAAAACTTCTCCCCATTCCCATCAAGCAATTCCTTCCATTTATCTACAATCTCCTTCTGCCTAAAATCCCCTTTAACCCTCCCAACCCTTCTCTTAATCTCTCTCAACAACTTTCCAGCACCAATCTTATAAATATCTTCAACATTCATTCCCTTTATCTCAACATTGCTAATTGGAATTTCAACACCATCTAACTTCCCATCACGAGCATAACTCCATAAAGGCTTGCCCTTAACAATATAAGAAGAATAAACTGGAATCTTTTGTTTATACTTTCCCTTAAAACTCTTTATTTTCTTTTTTAATTCTTTGATTACGCCGACAGAGGAAATCGAACCCTCGTGTCCCGGAGGACATCTGGTTTCAACAGATTGCATTAACCATTCTGCCATACTGGCGCATTTAGAAACATCATCCGAAATATCTAAATACTTCTTATCATTATGTCTACTACCTGGTTTCAACTTATTGTATTCATTCACTCGAATCGAATCCTTCTTTTCTTTATTTGCAATTTTAAGATCATCAACAACTCCCAACAAGTCTAAACTATCAGTACTTAACCCAATTAAAATCTCAGCAACATATTCCTTATCAAGTTTCATATAATTATCCATCTTTTTATTCTCATCCCCAACCAAAACCAACAAGACCCCCTCAGCCATCGGATCCAATCTCCCAGGATAACTCATCTTCTTACCTCCATATTTAAGATTCCTCTCCCTAAATCTATCAACCAACTCAAGCGGAGTCATTCCCAAGGGCTTATACAAATTAAGTATTTTTTTCATGAATTTAAAGACAAAAAAGAATACTAAAAGGTTATCTTTTACCGATTTGGAGTATCAAATGATATTCCTTGACCTATTCCTTCATACTCGATTGGAAGCCACCCATATTCATCGAGATAGTCTAATGGTTCTAATACTTCTGAGCGATACTTTTCAGGAGATTTTTTTATCTCTTCCCTGAACACGGCGCCATATGCTATACTATAACAACTTTGGTAAGTCTCATCACTCCAATCACTATCTTCACCATTATAACTCCAATTGTCTGCCAGTTTAGCTTCAATTTTCCGCTCTAAATCTCTATCAGCATCATCATATCTATCTGCACAAGTTCCACAATAGTTTTCAACATCAACATGAGGATTCAAGTAGTATTGTTCATGCCCTCCATGCATAAACCTATCAATAAGCTGCTCTTTAATATAGTCTCTTTTCGCCTCACTTATCTCTCTTCTTTCCAAATATTCCTGATATGCTATCTCATTTTTTCTCTCAACATAAGACTCTAAACCACTCTTGGCTCCAAATAAACATGCTACTAAGGTCATAGTCCCAACTAAGCCTTTCAAGCTAAATTGATACCATTTCTTTTCTCCATTATTTTCATTTTTCATCTTTATTAATTTACTTCTTTCAATCAATTAATATAACTAGTCACACCATATAGATAAATTATCCTCATAGAATATTGTGCAAACAATCAATATATTTATAAATAGTGATGTTTTGATTAAGATATGAATCTAGATCTTATAGATAGAAAACTACTATACCATTTAGACCAAAATGCTAGACAGAGTATTTCTCAACTTTCCAAAAAAGTAAGAATAAATAAAAATGTTGCACTATATCGGATTAATAAACTCAAAGAAAACGGAATCATCAAAGGATCTTTCGCAGAGATAAATAATTTTTTACTAGGATACAATACCTTCAGACTATTCATCAACCTAGGAAATGCTTCTCAATCAAAACAACAACAATTTATTGATCACATATCAAAAAATAATAACATTACTTGGTTTAGTAGGGTTATCGGAAGATGGGATATAGATATTTTATTTATGACTAAAAACATCTCCAAATTCGAGGATTTCAGGAAAAAGTTATTTCTGGAATTTAATGATATTATAGAAAATTTCGAGATTACAATACTATCTAAGATAGAATATTATCCAAAAAATTATCTCCTCAAGGAACCTAAGGCTAGCACAAAATCCACAATACTAGATGTTAACTCAAACAGTTCATATTTCCCAGATGCAATAGATGAAAAAATCCTCCAACATTTGACAAAAGATGCCTCAATTAACATAGTTGATCTTTCAAGCAGATTAAAAATAAGCATAAATACTTTGAAAAAAAGAATAAAAAATCTTGAAAATGAAAAGATAATATTAGGATATCGTTTATTTATTGATCCAACACAATTTGGATATGAATATTACAAATTTCATTTCTCAATAAAGCATTATAACAAAAAAAGACTGGATTTCCTAAAATCGTGGATTGCTTCACAAGATTATATCATATATATAGATCGGTATATCGGTGGAGCAGATTTCGAAATAGAACTCATGTTTCAAAAAGAATCTGAATATCTAGAATTCGATAAAAAATTCCATGAAGAATTCGGAGAGATAGTTCGAGACAGCTATCTCTTAAAGTTCTATGACTTAAAGATCTTTAAATATTTGCCAGAAACCAATAATTAATATCCCTGTTCTTAGCTATTTAATTTTAGATACACTCTGATATTCAAAACCCTTATATACCTAATACCTATAGCTATTATATGAATAAATCAATATTAACAAAAAGGGAAATGGAAGTAATAAGAAAAAAAATAGATAATCGTAGATTGAACCAGCAGGATTCAAATTATCTGAGCAGATATGTAAGACCTAAACTCAAGGCTATAAAAACCATTGATCCAAACTATTTATTGAAAAGATTGTCTTATAACCCTTCATCAATTAACATAGAAAGGAAAATTAAAAAAGTAATACTAAGCAAGATAAAAAACGTAATTGGCATAATTATCTACGGATCAGCCATACAATCAGGATATTCAGACTATAGAGATATAGATGTCCTTGCGGTAGTTAAGAATAAAGAACTGAATAAATGGGATAAGTGGAAGCTGGCAAATGAAATAGAAAAAGGTTCGCCCTTGAATCTTGATATTCAAATAATTGATGAAAAAACTCTCAATAAGGATTACATAAGGAATCCGTCATTATCATATCAGCTAAGAGATTCAAAAATTATTTACGGAAAGGTAAAGATTCCTAAAAAAAGCCACATATCAAAGTTAGACCTAAGAATGAAATTAGACTGGAGTGATCTAGATTTTATTCCAAATAATTCTAAGGAAATCTACGATGCAATAAGAAATACAATCCTAGTAAAATTGTTAATGAAAAAGGTTATAGACAATAATAGACTGCTTAAAGAGATAGAAAATGGACTCGGCATAAGGCTGATTGAGAAACTAAAAAAGAATACCGTTTCAGTAAAAGAGAAAGAATACGCGTTAGAATATCTTAAAAATATTACCAGAGAGACGAGAAAGAAATTAATTGATTCAAAATGGGAAAATCTAGAGATATTGAAAGTATAAGCAATAGTTTGTCTAATACTATTTTACATAAAATCTTAGTAGAACATACAAATGAAAAAGATTCTATTCTGCATTTGCAAAATGAAGAAGATGAGTATAGGAATCAATCTTTAAAGAAAGTCTATAGTAGGGGGTGGAATTCTCAAGATAAAATGAATATAGAGAGCAAGGTGATAAATAAAGTTAGGAAGAAACTAAAAACAAAATATCCAGATATTTCTATTCCAGAAAATATAGTGATTAAGAATGTTAATGAAGAAATGCATCTTGCATTTGGTAATAAAAAGTAAATTCAAATACCTTCCAAATCAATCATTTTAAAAACTTTCAATCATAATAAATAAAAAAGAGAATGGAATCTAAATATTCACAAACATCTATATTCATAATACTAGCAGTAGTCATAATTGCAGTAATAATAACGGCCTTTATTTCAAACCAATCAAAAACAGAATCAGAAATCCAAAAAGCATTATCTCAAATTGGAAGCAAAGCAAGTGCAAACAGCATACAATCAAACCTCTACGATTGTCTAGAAACAACATCAAAAGATTCATTAACAATTATTGGAATTCAAGGGGGATATTACGAACCTCCTGAAAAATACTTCGATCTTGGATGGACATTCATTCCCTACTTCTATGATAAAAACACTTATCTCAACCCTTCAACAGAAAAAGTAGAAGAAGAACTAGCAAAATATATAGATGATAACCTAGAACTATGCGTTAACCAAATTCAAGATGAAATAACCTTAACTCACGATAAATCAAAAACAACCGCAATAATAGAAGAAAGAAAAGTAAACTTCATAGTAGACTCTCAAATCTCACTTAAAAAAGAACTAACTACAACAATCCAATTAAACCGTCCAATAGAAATTGATTCAAAACTATCCGAGATAATAGAGCTAGCAGATTATATAACAAATGAGCATAGAGAAAACCCAGACACTATTTGCATAAGCTGTCTAGCAGAAAAAGCTAAAGAAAAAAACTTACAAGTAGAAATATTAGAATTCGACGAACAATCTTCATTAGTCTTAATTAGAGACACAAACTCAGATTATGTTTTCGAATTCTTGAATAGATACTAATCATTCTCCAAATCTTTAAATAATTTAAGCCATTAGTTTGGTTATGGAAGACAATAAATCTTACACTATAGAAAATAATACAATAGTCATCCATAGAGGGTTAACAGAACTAGATACATTCCTAAAAGAATTTCTAGGGGTCATTAAAAATTACACAGATTATTTAGTAGTCAGCGGTTACGTAAGCATATCAACAGGAAGAACAAGAGCAACAGAAGATATTGATATTTTATTCCCCATAATACTCAAAGAAGAATTTTATAATATGTTTAATAAATTAAAAGAAAACAATTTTTGGTGTTATCAGGGTGATGACCCTGACGAAGCCTTTAATTACATTAAAGATTTCATAAGCATAAGATTCGCTAAAAAAGATCGGATATTCCCAAACATAGAATTCATCCCAATTGACAAATCAAAAAAAGCCAAGTATTTTGAATTCAACAATCCTCAAGAGATCCTAATAAAAAATAACCAAGAGCTTCAATTTAAAATCCCTCCGATAGAATTTGAAATCTTGTATAAAGAAATCATTCTTGCTGGGAAAAAGGATATAGAAGATGCAGCTCACTTAAGAGAGTTCTTTTCTGAAATACTAAAACCAGAGAAATTTCGAGAATATAAACCTATAATCGAGGAGGAGTTAAAATGATACCCATCACAGACTTAGATTATATTAAATATTATGTAGAAAGACTTAAAAAAGATCCAGAAGTGTTCAAACAACAAAAAACATTAATTGAAAGTCAATTGCATTCAAGTAAGGAGATATTTAAAAAAAAATTTGGAAATGAAAATTTCAAAAAAAATGCAAGAGAATATCTCAGAAATATTGGATTATTAAAAAACCTTAAATAAAAAACAAAAATCATAAGTATCTCATCCATATTACCATTTTAACGCTGATGACCTATTTATTCGATCGTCTCATCCATATTCTAGCTGTACATATTCTAGCTGTACATATTCTGGCAGTCCACATTCCAGATATCCATATTCTAGCGACACATATTCCACACGTCCCTATTCCAGATATCACTATTCTAGCCACCTCCATTCAACAAGAAAACCAAATATATCTCGCAAACCTAACCATATGAACTAATAATATTTTAGCGGAGAGGATTGATGAAATCATCCTCGTGAGCTACTTTTAACACGACAATCTGGGTATTGCCAAATTCATAACATTACACCCACCCATAAACCTTAAATAACCATCATTCTTGATATAAAAATGAAAAAGGGGCAAGCAACTACCTTCATCATCCTAGCATTAGTTCTAGTTATCGGAATAATAACATATTTCACTTTTAAAAACCAATCACAAAAAACATTTAGTCAAGAAACAGACACGATAGAATCTTTCATTAATCAATGTCTTAAAAATACTGCTGAAGAACAGATAAATCTAATAGCGATCCAAGGAGGAGAATATCGACCAAGCTCATATAAAAGTTATCTATCTTATAAGATCCCCTATTATTCAAATGGTTCTGATACAAATATCCCTAAAATTACAAATATTGAAGGGGATATTTCTAAAGCTATAAAAGATAATCTCCCTAACTGCATTAATAATTTTGATATATTCTCAAATAAAGGCTATCAAATAGAACAAAAACAAATTACCCCAATAACAAATATTAAAGATGACGAAATAACCATAAAACTAGCTTACCCAATCTCAATAACTAAAGATGAACAATCAACAACTCTGGAAAGTTTCCAAACAACAATAATCTCTGATTTAAACAAATCACATAATATTGCAACGAGATTATTAAAAGAACAAGAGAATGCTCCAGAATGGTTCCCACTAAGCTTCATTTCAGAACTAGCGTATAACGAAGGATTTTATTTCGAAACAGTAGATTTAGATAACGACGAATTATTAATAACCATAATATTCAATAAAGATAGTGAACAGCAGTCCATATACGCATTCATAAATAAATACAATAGGAGTGAAGATGAATAAAAACACAATATTAATTTTAGCATTCTTCTCTACATTAGCAATAGCATTCATTATCTCACCACAAGAGCTTTATGAGGAGAATGACGGAAATAAAGTTTTAATGAATCACGACGGAATAACGGGTAAGCAGATTTATGATTCAATGATTAATGACGATGTGGAAATTAGGAAAATTCACCAAGAGCCTTTATTAGAATATCTTAATAAGAACCCAAATAAACAAAAAGCGTTTTTTGAGGCAAAAGGAATAAATCTTAAAGGAACAGGAATAACATTCACTGGATACTCAGCTCCATATCAAGAGGGATTTGATAAAGTCAATGAAGAAGAATTTACGTTCAAATTAAGAGATTGGGAAGAAGAAATAGCATTTTCTCCAGGGATTCCTAATGAAGATGCATTTTCAGACAAAGAGACCAATACAAGACTCCACTACAAAAATATAGAATTAATAGCAGATAATGTAAAAGAGATTACTCTCACAGATGAAGAGATTAAAATATCTGTATACATCGAAGGAAAGATCAAACTACAAGGATCAGATAGAACAATAAGTTACAGCAAAGGAGTTTCACTCAAAAAAGACGGATCTATGAAATTTGAGGGCACAACTGAATTCATTGAAAATAGAAAATACTTTTCTGGAAAATCAACTCCTAGTGATTTTTTGTATATAGATGTAACAAAAGGGTACAATGGCCCCTCTAAACCTTTCTCCTATATAGATGGTAAAAAAGAGACTCCTAATGGTTATGATTCTTCTATAAAACACTATTACGAAGATATAGTCATAAAAAATAATGACGGAATGGCTATTATTGAAGATGGAAGTGCAAAAAAAGAGAAACGTCAAGTATTTGAAATAGGCACAAAAAAAGGAGATGTTAC
>NZCQ01000025.1 GCA_002688335.1 Candidatus Pacearchaeota archaeon
CTTCTCAATTTTCGCTAAATCGTATGCGATAACACATCTAAACGAACCGCCCATCTTACAAAAGCTATACAAATATCTATCAATAGAAAAAGTAGCCACCCTAGGGATCATAGCAACCTTAATCGGAATCATCATATACATATCAATCTTCTTAAGCTGGATCAACTCAAATTTCAGCAATTTAAATCAGATTAAAAACCTAGTTCTAGCATTAACAATAACAACAATAGGTATACAAACAATATTCTCATCATTTATGTTAAGCATATTGGGAATTAAAGAAAAATGAACTATTTTTTAACATATGCTACATTATCAAAGTCTTCAAATCCCTGATCGCCAGTTAAGAATTTAACCCCTAATCTTTCAGCAACAACATAACCAATTACATCGGGAATAGATAAATCCCTGTGCTTAATTTTTAAATCCATAGCCTTAATTAAATCTTCAAAAAGAATTTCAACCACAGATCCCCAATATTTTTGAGAGATCCCATCAGCACTAGATTTATCCATCTCTTTCTTCAAGTTATAATTTAGCTCAGCAATATTAAAAACAGTAGTAACAATCCCAACATCTCTATATTTAGCATAATTAGAGTTGCCGTTAATAATCTCAAGAAAAGCATAAGTATCAAAAAAATAAGTCTCCTCTAAGTCATTCATCCCAGCTTTCTCTATCTCCCTCATCTAATATCTCCTTAACAGATCTTTTAAACTTAAAAATCCCAAAATGTTCCCTCAATGGATTCTCTCTTTTTAAAATTAATACCTTCACCTTATCGTTCTCAGAAAAGTTTTCTTTTTTTATTTTTTCCATAGGTATAACTATGCCTAAGCTTCTCCCCCACTTTCTTAGCTGTGACTCAACTTCTATCATGATTATACCAATATAATCAAATATATAAATGTTTCTTCCTCACTAACAAATATGAAAACAGCAATCTTCCACAACGCAATGGATAATATCGGCGGAGCAGAGCTAGTGGACTTAATTCTAGCAAAAGAATTAAATGCAGATATTTACACCACAAATATTGACAAAGAAAAGATAAGAAAAATGGGTTTCAAAACAGACAAAATCTATAGCCTTGGAAAAGTTCCAATAAATGCCCCCTTTAGACAAGAAGCAATATACTGGAGATTCAGATTCTTAAACGTCGAAAAAAGATTTAGAAAAAAATATGATTTTTATATCATAGCAGGAGACTGGGCAATGCCTGCCGCTATAAATAACAAACCCCATCTCTGGTATGTCTACTCTCCAACAAGGGAAATCTGGGACCTATATGAATATACAAGAAATAAAATTGAACATCAAATTTCTAAACACATTTTTGATATTTGGATATTTCTTAGAAGAAAACTAAACCACAAGGAAGCAAAAAAAGTAACCAACCTAATAGCTATCTCAGATAATGTTAAAAATAGGATTAAAAAATATCTAAATAGAAAATCCACAATAATTTACCCCCCAACCCAAACAGACATATACAAAAATAAACCTTCAAAGAATTATTGGCTATCGGTGAATAGATTAATAGATCATAAAAGAATTGAGCTCCAGTTAAGAGCATTCAAAAATCTGCCTAATGAAAAACTAATAATAATCGGAAGCTATGAGTCCTCTAAACATTTTGAAAGATATGTAAAATATATCAAAAGAATAAAACCAAAAAACGTAGAGATAAGATCCTGGGTTTCTCAAAATGAATTAATAAATCTATATTCAGAATGTAAGGGTTTCATAACCACTTCCTTAAATGAAGATTATGGCATGACGGTTGTTGAAGCCATGGCTTCAGGTAAACCAGTAATAGCCCCAAATGAAGGAGGATATAAAGAAACAATAACAAACAAAACAGGCATTTTAATAGATGATATAACCTCTATAAAGATTATCGAAGCAATAAATAAAATAAATAACAAACTAATGGACAACTCAAAAGCATATATAAAAGACTGCCAAGAGCAAGCAAGAAAATTTGACACTAAAATTTTCGTCAAGAAAATAAAGGAGAAAATCAACAAACACTATGAAAATAGCAATACTTCATGATGATTTCTCCATAACAGGAGGAGGAGAAAAGTTAATAGGATTAATGGCAAAAGAGTTGAATAATAACGGATTCAAAACAGATATAATAACCCGCAACCTTTCAGGAGAAACTCTAAAAATAATACCAAATAACCTAAACATAATAGATCTAAATGAAAAATCTAAAGAACAAGACAGCAGAATTCTTTTCAAGAGGCTTGAACTAAAAGGGTATGATTTTTACATTTTTTCAGGCCACAATTGTATTTATGCTGCAAAAGATCACAAACCGAATATGCTATACAACCACAACATTCCCTATTCTGAATTCAAATCAGAATCTTCTAAAGTAAACAAATCAAAAGAATGGTTAGATAGCCATGACTTAAATCAGAGGTTAGAACTGATGGGGAATCCCCTTATTGAAAGAATATGGAACAGAATCTTAACATTCAAGAAAAGATTCATAAAAAAGAATTTACCAAACAGCATAGCTTATAAGATAGATAGGGCCAGATATCTGATCTCAAAACAGACACCCATAAAAGATAATCTTCAATTAAGCACACACTATCAGAATATTTCTCAAATCCAGAAAATTATTGTAAATAGTAAGAATATAAAAACTAAAGTAAAAAAAGCGTATAACCGAGATTCCATTGTAATATATCCCCCAATAGAAACCTCAAAATATAAAAATAAAAATAACAAAGATTATTGGATTTCAATAAATAGAATAACCCCCTTAAAAAGAATAGAATTGCAAATTGAAGCATTCTCAAAACTCCCTAACCAAAACTTAAAAGTTATAGGAAATATTGAAGATGAAAATTATTATGAATCTTTAAAAAAGAAAAAACCAAGAAATGTTATTTTTTTAGGAACCATTTCTGAAGAAAAATTAATAAAAGAATTAAGTGAATGTAGGGGCTTATTATTTACTGCAAAAGATGAAGACTTTGGAATGGCAGTAGTTGAAGCAATGGCTTCAGGAAAACCAGTAATAGCTCCAAATGAAGGAGGTTGTAAGGAAACAATAATTGAGAATAAAACAGGATATTTAATTGATAATATTGATAAAGATAAAATAGTCCAAAAAATAGAACTAATAAACAAAAAACTCGCTAGCAATCCAAATCAATATATTGATCTCTGTAAAAAACAAGCAAAAGAATTTGACATAAGCAAATTCTCCAAAAACATAATTAAAGAAATAAATCTCATGGCTAACAACAGATCATCTTATTCCGGTTTTAAACTTAAACCAAGCAACAAATCTCCTATATCTCAAAGATCTCCTTTTTAAAAACGATGAAATCCTAAAAGGCATTATTCTAATCTCTCTTAAAAAATCTCTTAAAAATCCGCATATATTCAAATAAAATCTCCTCACAGAATAATAAAACTCTTTAACGTAATAATGATAAAACTTCTTAACGTAAAAGACTAACCCCTCTTGAATATACTTTTCTTTCAAACCATAAAAATAGTATTTCAACCCTAGAATCTCTAGTCCTCGAAAAAAAGAAGGATCCTTCTTTTTAAATCGATCACTTAGGACCTTAGCATAATCATAAATCCTATAATCATAACTTACTACATCCTTTGTTAAATCCTTAGCCTTGATCACTTGCTTTTCATCCAAGAAGTTTTTAGATATGTTCTTATTCCCAACAAATTTTCTCAGCCCCATTAGTTTATAAATATAGAATATATCCTCCTTATTTTCAGCAATCCCTACAAAATACATCTTCCCCATAATCTTTAGCACTTCATTAATTGAATCTTCAACAGAATTCTCAAAAATATTCCTGTCTATGCATTGCATAGACAAAAATTTAAAAATATAATTCTTAAAAGATTTACTATTCCAATACCTTTTAGGATTATTTCTATTATCATACCAACAATCAAAAGAAAAATCATTTTCACCCTTTGGAAATATTTTCTTTCTTGAAGCCTCATCTAATAAATAATACCTAGTCCGATCATAATTATATTGAGAGATAGTTCTAGATATCGGATCTCTTAAAAACAATATATATCTAACATCCCTATCAGGGAAAAAATCATGGATCCCATAATAAACAACATGACCATAAATCACCTTAACTTTTTCCTTCTTTGATCTATCCATCAATTTAAAATGATTCTCAATATCTCTAATTTTATTAAGAAAAGGATATACATTAGAATATAATTGAATTACCTCATCTTCATTAAAATTAGCTAATATGTTATTAAGAATAGACGTCCCTGCACATTTAGAAACATGAATAAAAACATAAAGTGGATCTTTTTTTTTCATATTATATTCTCAGATATTCAAAGCCTATAAAAAAACACGAAATATTCTCAATAAATCTTTTTTATCAGAACTCAGATATTCTCCCTCCTTTACCACATTTAGATTAAATGGAGCCAAATTTAGATGCAATCCATTATCCCTAAGACCAAACCCTGATTCAATATCAACATTTACATCATTTTTATATCTCTCTAAATTAACTCCATCAACTATGATTACATACCCATATTTCTTTAATTTAGAAATGATTCTTAAAACATCTTCGTTAGACAAATGTTGTAAAACAAATCGAATTATACAAAGATCTCCAAGAGGTAACTCCTCACTTACAATATCTTTTGTTACAAAATTTATATTTTTTCTAGAATATAATGACTTATTATGTTCTATCAATGAATCTACTATATCTACTCCAACATAATTAACACCATCAAGATTCAATAAATTTCCCATACGAAAATCTCCGCATCCAAGATCCACTATAGATCTAATGTCTTTCTCAACAATAAGCTTATTTATATAATCCCTAAAAGGTAAGCAATTTTCAAAATCAGAACCAGTTCCAGAATAAAAGAGCTCATCCCCCTTACCCCAATGTTTTTCCTGATAAACATCATGGAATGTATTCTTACGAATATAACCCTCAATTACATCATTTGGCTCTCCATCATTAATAATCTTCCCTCCACTTATCAATAAAACCCTATCACAATATTTTTTAATCAAATTCAAGTTATGACTCACTAAAATCACACTAGCCCCTCCCCTAACCAACTCTTCAATTTTCTTCAATGCCTTATCTTTAAACTCTAAATCTACGCCACTATTTATTGCCTCATCTATCAGCATAATATCAGGATTTTTATGAGCAACGCAATGGAGAGTGATCGAAAAACAAAGCCTATTAATCATTCCAGAAGAAAACTGATAAACCTTACTATCCAAATAATCTGAAAGCCCAGAAAATTCAACAATTTCATCAAACCTCTTATTAATCTCAATTTTATCTAAACCCCATAACATTCCAATTAGATAGATATTATCTCTCATACTTAATTTTTTCTTCAAGCCGTGATTAAATCCAGTCAAATAAACAACCTTGCCCTTAGTCCAAATTTCACCAGAATCATATCCATAGATCTTGTTTATCATTCTTAGTAAGGTAGATTTTCCAGACCCATTCCTCCCTATTATCCCTAAATTTTCCCCCTTTTTAACTTTAAAAGAAATGTCCCTCAAAACATCAAATTCATTTCTGGACTTCTTATCGGAGAAAAGGTTTAACATATTAGAAAGAAAACTATCTCTATTCTTAACAGATCGAATAAACTTCTTATTTAATTCCCTAACAATAATACTATTTTCTTCTTTCATAAACTCTCCACAAATTTATCTTTATTTATTTCGAAAATATACAACCCTATCAAAAGTACAATAATGCCTATAGACGCAACAATCAAGAGCATTAATAAATCCATCATCTGATTGATAACAACACCCCTAACACCTTCAATAAAATAATACATTGGATTAAAAAGATTGATCCTATAAAGAGAAGTCCCTTTTTCAACAATATAAAAAATAGGAGTTCCAAACCACAAAAGTCTTGTAAAAATACTCCAAATATTATTCAAATCATTAACATAAACGCCCAAAATTGACAAAATGAATGAAATTCCAGAAACAAACAAAACCAATAATACCAGAATAACTGGATAAAAAACCAAACCCATCAAGGAAATCTCAAAATATATCATAAATGCTATTAACAACAAAATCTCAAATAGATGTGAAAAAACAGATTGAAAAACTCTAGAAATAACAAAGACCTCCTTATTCAAGTTAATTGACTTAATAAGATTAGAATTTCCAGAAATAGCATTTATAGAACTCATAGTAGTTTTCCTAAAAAAATTAAAAACAATCAATCCAACTAAAAGATAAATGGGATAATTAGGAACATCGCTAACCAAAAACGAAGATCTAATAAAAAGTATAATAAAAAACATTAACAAAGGGTCTAATAAATACCACAAAACTCCAAGATAGCTCCCCTCATTCTTAAGTTTAAAATCATATTTAGCCAATTGAAACCCTAATCTAACATCTTTAAAAATCAATCCTAACCTCTCCTTAAACATCATGAAATCTAAACAACTCAAGGAATTTTAAACATTTCTAACGTAAGATATATATAACTGGCCTTCAATCATAACTTATGCGCCTTTCAAGAAAGCAAACCCTAATAATTCTTACAACCATTATCCTAGCAACAATATTGGTCTTCATCCCTCACCTAAAAAACCCCTTTCCATTACATATAGATGAATGGAATCACATAACTCAATCAATACATCTAAAACAGGGAACTTACAACTTAAGCATAAAAAGTTCAGAAGTTGGATTCCACGCTATTCTAGCAATAATATCCTCACTAACAAACCTAATCACTTTCTACAAATTCCTCCCATCAATATGGATAGTAATCTCATCGCTAACTTTATTCCTAATTGTAAAATACAAAACAAAAAATCTAAAACAAAGTTTCCTCCTATCTCTATTTTCCATGATCTTCTTCATCAGCATTAAATCCAACGTCAATATATCCGGATTATGGTTCTTCACCCCACTTACATTCGCCATCCCCTTCATCTACTTATTCATATTCTTTTTTACAGAAGGCATAGAAAAACAAAACAGCAGATTCTTAACATATAGCTTAGCCATAATGATATTCCTGTTATTCACTCATTCCATATCAGTCTTATTCTCCATCCCTCTTCTATTAGCCTACTCCCTGATTAATTACAAAAAAGCAATCAAACAAAAAAACACCTTATTATTATTCCTACTAATCCCAATAATAGGATTAACATTCTTAAAATTCATACTTAACCTATCATTTCTAGCACTCCTAAAAACAATTCTTCCATTACTTCTATTCAAAAAAGGCTGGGGAGTATTAGAAATAAATAACTCTCCATTAGAACTATACAGTTCAATAGGATACATACTAGCAATTATAGGATTCATATCTATCCTTTCATTAAAAAAACACAGAAAAGAATTTTCCATCTTTCTAATCTGGCCATTAATTCTCCTAGCACAAATCCTGTTCTTCAAACTCACAAATTTCTCTCCTCTAAGCCCATATCAAAGAAACCTCTACTATCTAGCAATTAGCTTGCCTTTCTTAAGTTCATTTGGACTATATCATATATTAAGAATAATAAGGAAACCTATAGAAAATAAGAAACTCAGAAAAACGATATTAATAACTCTAATAATCATAACGATCTTTCTAACATTCAATTCTTACTACAAAATACCAAAACAACTAGACTTATACCAAAACATAAACCAAGAAACTTATCAAGCATTAGTTTTCCTATCAACTCTAGAACCTAGAATAGTAATTACTCCTCCCTTAATCTCTCCAACAGTCTTCCCAATATCAAAACACCAACCAATAAGCACATTATTCTTCTATGGAAACAGAGATACGCTCCACAAGTTCTACTCTCAAAATTCAGACTGCAATATAAAAAACAAAATAATAAAAGAAAACAGCATATCCTACGTCTTATCAGAATCTCCAATTAACTGCAATTGGAAAGTAATTTATGAAAAAGATAACAATTGGATTTATAAGACTCATCTCGATAAAATTTAAGATATCAAACCAATATGAATAAAAACAATTCAAAAAACCTAGAAAAAATATTTGAATTTTTACACGTAGTTGAAGATTTAAAGTCCACCCTTAGGTATAATTCTACAAAAAAAGGAAGAAGAGAATCCACTGCTGAACATTCTTGGAGATTAACACTTATGTCTTTCATCATCTTAGATGAACTTAAGTTAGACTTAGATAAAAATAAGGTTATGAAATTATGTCTAATCCACGATCTTCCAGAAGCATTAGTTGGAGATGTCGATGCCATAGAAATATATAAGGGCACAATATCCAAGGAAGAAAAAAGCGATAAAGAATTAAACGCCATGATTAAGATAAAAAACTTATTACCAAATAAAATTGGAGAAGATATACTCAACTTATGGAAGGAATATGAAAACAGCGCATCAAGAGAAGCAAAATTCGTTAAAGCATTAGACAAAATAGAAACAACAACACAATTAGTTGAAATCGGGCACACCAAATGGCATTATCCTGATTTTGTCGCACAATATTCTGACAAGACAATCAAAGATTTCCCAGAACTATTAGATACACTAAAAATACTCAAGCAAAAATTAAAAGCCGAATTTAAAAAAGGAAACTTAAAATGGAAAAAGGAATACGATATCGAATAATAAAAGAAAATCAATGCACACCAAATAAGGCTACCTCTTCTTAACCTCCTCTTTAGCCCACTTCTTCCACAAATCAAACACCCTATTACTTTCAGGCAAGCCAACCTCTTCTGCAACATCTTTAGAAAACTGGTGAAACATATTGTTGCTAATAGAATTAAACTCTGCCTCCAAAATATCCGGTCTCTTTAATCTCTCACTCATATCAACAACCTCTTGTTTTATTCTTCCCCTCAACAATATGTTATCATAAACAGCATCCCAATTTCCGGCCCACCCCCTAACTCCCGCAGCAATCGACTTAATAACCTCTGAATCTCCATTAATCAATTCATCACTAGCCTCTAATTCATCTTTCTCAACATTATACTTAAGCAAGTCAACAAACCCTCCTTCTTCTTCAGGATCCTTAGTCCAATTTTTTCTAATTTCTGTTAAACCAATAACTCTCTTCATACTCCTTAATCCATCAGCAGTCTTAACTGGATTTGCAACTATTATACAATCAGTTGCCTTAAAACTAGTGGCAGGAACCTCTAAATCATTAACAACCCTATCAAAAACTCCATAAGGACTAGCTCCATGAATAGTTCCTGCAACAACATTAGCTAAAGCTCCAACCCTCATAGCCTCATACAATGCCTTAGCCTCCAAAGATCTTACCTCCCCAACAATCAAACTACTATCTCCCAATCTCAAACTAGTTCTTATTCCTTCATCAGCTCCAACCTCTACACTCTCCTTCAGCATAGTCCCTCTAACCTTCATTCTCAAAACATCATAGCTAAGTTTCCTCATTGCATCGACAGGAAGTTCTAAAGTATTATGAGCTAAAATATTCTCACAAATAAAATTCTCACATCCGGGAACAGAAATGTCGTAAACAAACTCCTCCCCAAAAACTCTTTCAACACTCTTTACCTTATCCCAAAAGATATCAGAGACAACAACATTTCTTAATGGATCAATAGGATTCGTATAAACTCCAACAGGGATCTCTTCCAAGAACTCATTTAATTTATTCCTTCCTACATTATTCTGCCTTGTTATATAATCATGCTTATTAAACTTTAATCCCAATATTTCGTTTAATTCATTTTTAACTTCTAA
>NZCQ01000026.1 GCA_002688335.1 Candidatus Pacearchaeota archaeon
TAAACATCCTTGAACAAAGTTTTCGATAGGAACAAAAACAGGATTACTTGTCTCATTATTAATAATAACAAAAAATGCTCCAACCCCAACTACAACAACAATTGCTACTATTATAAAAACAGATATTTGCCCCTTCTTTCTATCAAATCTCATCTTATAATAAACTAAATAACAAAACCATCCCTGTCATCACATTCAAACTCCTTCTGACCATTACTTGACTGGCCTAACAGAATGGGAATGATCTTTACCTCCTCATAATCATTATAACTATATCCTTCAGCAATAAAACTAAATCCCGGATTCACACTCCCACCATTCTCATTGTCAAATCGAACTATCCTAGATCCTCCGCCATCAGTTAATTTCAAATTAAAAGCAAATACGGGAACATTCCCCACATTTTCAAATCCAAACTCATCCACATTAACAATCCCTTTCAATTTAACATCTAAACAAAATTCATTAACCCTTTTACTATTCCCTGCAATCTCCTTCTCCACAGCTTCATCAACAAATCCTCTAGCCCAAAGCAAAATTATTATAGCTAAAATTATTACAATCATAACAAGTAATATCGTAGATATAACAGGACTTACCGCTTTTTTATTTTCAAACATACAAAATAATAATCTTCTGATTTTAAATAGGTTTCTAATTCAATAGCTTTGTCCAGAATCGATTTTTAATAATATTAATACCCAAAACCTAAAACTCGCCGTTTAATTTTATCACTTATCAAAATAAAGATCGTAACTGGTTAACAACAAATTAAGATCAAACCCATCATAATTAAAGCAAGTTATTTCTCAAATTCTCTAGCAACCTTAAACAAAAATTTATCCCTCCCCTTTGCAGCAAGAATTTGCATCCCCACTGGAATCCCATCAACATCTCCAACAGGAATACTAATTCCTGGAATCTCAGCTAAATTAGCCAAAACAGTTAAACTATCATAATTATAACAATCCTCAACACTAATCTTTTCCCCTACCTTATGGGGCAATCTGGGAACTGTAGGAATAATAATCAAATCATACTTCTTAAAAGCTTTTTCAAATTCCTTCTCAATCAGTTTCTTAGCCTTTAATGCCTTATGATAATATCTCCCCCCATGCTCTGCTTTAGTTATCTCACTACCTCCAATAATCCTTCTTAAAACTTCTTCCCCACAAACATCCTCAATCTTCTTCCCATACTTTCTCCCATCAAATTTCCTCGTCCCAGAGAAAAACTCAGTATAAACAATAGGATAATAAGTTTGAATACCTAAATCAACATAATCTAAATTGAAACTACCAACATTCCAACTATTTTTCTTTATCACTTCATGAACCCTATCAGTTACTAATTGCCATATCTCTTTATCAGAACTCATATTCAAAACTCCAATCTTCAAACCATTCAACTTCCCAACCTTAGCATCAAAATCACGGCTCACGGAATCATTTTCATCCCTTCCTTTTATCAAATCAAAAACAACTTCACAATCTTCAACATCATTTCCTAAAGGACCTATTTGATCAAGGCTCATAGACATATCAACTAAACCATATCTACTAACACTGCCATAACTTGGCTTATATCCAACAACACCACAATGACTTGCAGGATTCCTTATACTCCCCCCAGTATCACTACCTAAACTAAAATCACAAAATCCTGCAGCAACTCCTGCCGCACTACCACTACTGCTCCCTCCAGGAATCCTATCACTGGCCCTAGGATTAACACAAACTCCAAAAGCACTATTCTCACCAGTAGCCCCGCAAGCAAACTCATCCATATTAACCATCCCCAAAACAATAGCATCTTCCTTAATCAATCTATCAATAACTCTAGCATTATACACCCCATTATAACCTTCAAGGGTTTTAGATGCACAACTAATCATCATTCCTTCAACATTAATATTAGACTTAACCAAAAAACCCAAACCAGCTAACTTCCCACCATCACCATCTTTAATCTTCTTATCAACTTCCTTAGCTTGATCCAACGCCTTATCATTTATCTGTAAAACAATATTCATTCCATCATTCTCCTTTTTAATCTTATCCAAGAATCCTTTAATATTATCAACAGCATTCAACTTACCTTCCTTAATATCTTTAATTTTTTGCTTTATCATCTTAAAATCATTTCCAACTCCCCTTCTCAGCAATTATAAAATCTCCATCACTATCAGGAGCATTACTCAAAAACTTCTCCTTAAATCCGACACATTCCTTGCCCTGATCTTCAAGATCTAAAGATCTTGAACCTATCTTCCTTTCCCCCCTATCAAACTCCCCTCTATCCACAAATCCTTCTTCTCCTTCAATTCCTCCAAGAGCCTTTGAAAATTTATCAAGAATTCGCTTAGCTTCTTTCTCCACTTGTTTTACATCAACACCCATTGATAATACACAAATTAAAAGTATTTAAGATTAATCATTAAAGAGAATCTTTAGTTACCATATAACCTAATCTTAATATACTAAGTAACAGATTTATGTAACCATATACCAAAACATTTATATACTTAGTAACATATAACTCTTATATGAAAAAAGAAGACCATATAAATGCATATAATGAACACAGAGACACACTAAATTGGGCAATCAACAAAGGAACATCAAAATCTCAAAGGACAATAGGAATTCATGCTTCTAGAGCCATAATAGAATTATTCTCTGCATATCTACATGAAAAGAGCCTTATAAGTATAGGATTCCAGATAAATCACAGGTGGTTTAAATCAGATAAAGTTTCAGAAAGGTTTCCAGATTTCGAATTAAAAGATTTAATTATTAAAAAATTAATTGATCTTGAATTACTAGCAGAAAACCTCATTTATGGATCACCAAAAAAAGAAGATGAAATAAAAAATATACTAAAAAAGTTTAATGAAATTGAGAGAATGTTAATAAATATAATAAAAGAAAATGAAAGATAAAAGAAATAAATTAATAGCATATGCACTAGATTTTGCATCATACCTAATAGAAAACATCCCAAACATAGATCGAGCTATTTTATTTGGATCAGTAGTTTCAAATGAATTTGATGAAGAAAGTGATATAGACATTTTTATAGATACTGATGAAAAAGAAAAAGACATAAAGAACGTATTAAAAGAGTATGAAAACTCTAGGGGAGAAAATTGGAAATTCAAGGGGATATCAAATTCTTTATCATTAAAAATAGGAAGATTAGATAACTGGCCAACATTAAAAAGAAGCATCCAAAGTAATGGACTATTATTATTCGGAAAATATAAGGAAATTCCAGAGAAAGTGGAAACCTATTTATTATTTATCTTAAGTTTCGATAAAATCACGAGAATGAAAAAAGTTAGTTTATGGAGATCACTATACGGATATAAACAAAAAATCAGAAAAAAAGAGTATACAAAAGAGGGTTTAATAAAAGAATTAAATGGGAGAAAATTAGAAAGAGGAATAATCCTGATTCCTTCTGAAAATGAAAGAAAATTTAAGGATTTTTTAATCAAAAATAAAATTACCTATAAATTAATAGAAATCTGGACTGATGAATTGTGATAGGAGTCATACTTTATTTAATCTTCTCAGCTCTATCATAGCTATCTAAAAACAAATTCTTCAGTAAAGATATTTAAGACCAATCCTGACAAAATATTAATAAACTAGCTCAGTATTATTAACTAATGAATAAACCAGATTACCGCGGAGGAAGTATCTTAAATTTAGTGAGCTCAATAAGCAGAGCAAATAAGGTTAAGATCAAGTATAAGCCGCTAAAAATACTACCTCCATCAGAACTAGAGAATTCAAAAAACACAATCTTATTAGTGATAGACGGATTGGGATATGATTACTTAATGAAACACGGAAAAGATACTATCTTTAAAGAAAACCTTAAAGGAAAGATGACCAGCGTATTCCCAACAAGTACTGCTGCAGCAATGACGGGGATTTGGACAGGGACCGCTCCAAAAGAACTAGGAATGACTGGATGGCACATATTTATGAAAGAATTTGGGACCATCATTACATCACTCCCATACATATCAAAAATAGATCCAAAATTCTCCATGAGCAATTCATCAGAGATACAAAAAGTTTTCAACATTAAACCACTAATAACAGAATTCAAATCACAAACATACTTTCTGTTAAAGAACAACGTTATCAATTCAGAATTCACAAAATCAGTCTCTGGAAAATCAAAAAGAATAGAATTCAAAAATTTTAATGATCTTACAAGAAAGATAAAAAAGACCATAAATTCAAACAATAGAAAAAAATTCGTTTTTTGTTATTATGCAGATCACGATTCTATTGCCCATAAAAAAGGAATTGAAAGTAAAAAAGTTTTAGAACATTTCAAGAAATTAAACAAAAAATTAACTTCATTTACAAGATCATTAAAAGGTACAAATACTACCTTAATAATAACAGCAGATCATGGACAAATTCAAATACCAAGAAACAAGCTAATCAATTTAGAAAAGCATCCAAAACTAAAGGAAACATTAGTAATGCCCTTATGCGGAGAACACAGATTCGCATATTGTTATGTCAAACCACAAAAAGAGAAAGAATTCTTAAAGTATGTAAAAACAAAATTGAAGAACCATTGCACAGCCCATAAAAGTGAAGATCTAATAAAAAAAGAATATTTTGGATTGTTTAAAGAACATAAAAGTTTAAGGGATAGAATAGGAAACTATACGTTAATAATGAAAGAAGATTACGCCATATACAATAAATTCCCATACAAAGAAAATAAGGAATATAATATTGGAGACCATGGAGGACTTTCAGATGAAGAACTGTATGTTCCATTGATTGTTATTAAAAGATAATTCCCCATACCCTCGTTCAAATCAAATCCAAAATCTTATAAACTTCCCATCTTTAATAGAAACATGAAAGAAATACTTGTCAAATTGGACATACCATCAGAGTTTGAAGACGCATTCGAAGCAGCACTAGAGAAAGCCCTAACTAAAGTTTCAAAAGAAATACAATTTTCTATCGCCGATGAAATACTTAAAAACTCAGAGTTTACTGAAGGGGATGCGAATAGATTGGGAGAACAAGCCAAACAAAATAGATTGAATGAATTGAAATCAAAAGACATTATATGATGAGATTAGTAATAGACACAAATAAACTATTCACATTTTTCTGGAAAGGCTCTCTCATTAAAAAACTATCCTTGGCCGGACATTCTTTATTCTCTCCAGAATTGGCTTTGGAAGAATTGGATCGCAACAAAGAAGAAATTATTACTAAAGCAAATATATCAGAAAAAGAATTTCAATTTTTGAAAAACATACTAAAAAACAATGTCGCATTTATTCCATTTGAAAAATATCACGAACACATACCAAGGGCTCTAGAATTACTTAAAGATAATGCAAAAGACATCGACTTCCTAGCATTAGCTATGTACCTAAGATCTCCAATAATATCTGATGACAGAGAACTTAAAAACCAATCAGAAATTAGAGTGTTCAATAATGAAGAACTTGGAGAATTAATTTAAATCCTATTTCTTCTTCCCACCCTTCTTTTTCTCAACACCAACTCCAACTTCCTTCAACTGCTTACCATCCACTTCTGAAGGAGCATCCAACATAACATCTCTAGCTTCCTTATTTTTAGGATAAGCTATAACCTCCCTAATAGAATCTTCACCAGCCATAATCTGAATCAATCTATCAAATCCTAAAGCAATCCCCCCATGGGGCGGAGCCCCAAAACTTAAAGCATCTAACAAAAACCCAAACTTATCTCTTGCCTCTCTCTTCGAGATTTTCAATATATCAAAAATCTTCTCCTGTATCTCAGAATCATGAATTCTAACACTCCCTCCACCAATCTCCACCCCATTCAAAACAACATCATACGCAACACTCTTAGATTTATCATTAAAATCTAACTTATTCTTCCCAACCTTCGGCATAGTAAAAGGATGATGAACACTCTTATGCCTCTTATCTTCCTTACTATATTCAAAAAGAGGAAAATCAACAACCCAACAAAAAGCAAACTCATTTTTATTAGTCTTATCTTTCCTCAAATCAGGAGCATCATTTCCATATTCCTTCATAGCCTCATCATAACTAATTCTCTTAAACGGCGTTTTAATTTCAACATTCAAAGCCTTCTTAAAAACATATGCCAACATCTTCTCTATAACTTCAATAATATCATCTTGCTCGATAAAACTCATTTCAACATCAACCTGCGTAAACTCTGGCTGCCTATCACTTCTTAAATCCTCGTCCCTAAAACATCTAGCTATCTGAACATACCTATCCAATCCTGCAACCTGAGATAACTGCTTAAATAATTGAGGACTTTGCGGAAGAGCATAAAACTTCCCCTTAAAATTCCTACTAGGAACAATATAATCTCTAGCCCCCTCAGGAGTTGATTTTGCTAATATAGGAGTCTCAACCTCAACAAATTTCTCATCATGAAAAAAATCTCTAACAGCCCTCAAGGTATCACTTCTTAATATCAAATTCTTTTGCATCCTACTACTCCTTAAATCCAAAAACCTATACTTCAATCTCAGATCCTCATTCTCGATATCTTCATTAATCTCAAAAGGCAACGGCTTACATTCACTCAAAACATCTAACTTATTAATAAACAGCTCAACTTTGCCACTCTCCATGTCCTTATTCTCAGTTCCCTTAGGTCTCTTATTAACTTCTCCTTCAACAAGAACGCAACTCTCCCTAGTCAATCTCTTAGCTTTATCAAAATCATCATTGCTCTTCACTATCACTGACTGAATCTTTCCATATCTATCTCTCAAATTCAAAAAGATAACCTTCCCATGCTCTCTAATAACATCCACCCAACCACAAAGTCTTATCTTTTTCCCAACTAGCTTTTCATTAACTTCTCCAAGATTATAATCTCTTAACATAAAAATACATCTTTTAGTTGTTTATAAATTTATTCAATCAAACCTTCTGAACCTTCTTCTTAAGTTCCACTATCCTCTTCTTCTTTTCCCTAATATCTCCTATTCTTTCCTCTAACTTACTCTCAAACACCTTATGAGTTATAATCGAGATTAAATAAAAAACAAAAACAATTCCAATAAAAGAATACACCATAGTTATTATCTTTCCCAAATCCGTCTGAGGAGTTAAATCACCATAGCCAATAGTTGTTGCAGTTATAACTAAGAAATATGCAGAATCCAGATATCCCCAACCCTCAACTTGATGATAAAGATAAACTCCTCCAACCAAAAGCAAGACATAAACAAGCACTATAATCAATGAGTGTATTCTAAACTTCATTTCAACCTCTTTTTTATTTACAACAATCAACAATTTATAAATATAGCGGAAATCTTCTTCTCTCCCTTATTAAAAATCCTTAACTAAGGCTAATTGATTTCCCTCAGAATCTTTAAAGAAAGCATTTCTACCCCAAGGAAACTCCGTTATTTGATTTTCATCTACACTCACAAAACTAGGCATATCTCTGTTAGAAAAGAAAATTATCCCTTTCCCTTTTAATTTCTTTACTTCACTATCTAAGTCATCAACATAGAACTCTAAGCCAGAAGTAATTCCAGCATGAAGATATAAATGTATCTCTGCATCTCCAATCATAATAGCAGCCCAATCTTTCTCTTGTCTACGACAAGGCAAACCCAATTTATCTCTATAAAACTCAATAGCTCTTTTAAGTTCCTTAACTTTAACATCAATAATAACTTTCATCTCAACAACTTCCCAAGAATCTCATTAACCTCTTTTCCACTAACCTTGCCCTTAAACTCTTTCATAATCAATCCCATATATCCTCCAATACTTAATCCAGGTTTCTTCTTAACTATCTCAGCAATTTTCCCCTCAACATCACTTAAATCAATCCTCTCCAATTCAACAGCCCCTTCCAAACTTCTTCCCTTAACAACCTCTCCCATAACATGCTTAACATCAGATTTCTCAATCTTTCCCTCCTTAACAAAATTAACAATCTCTTCAAGAACATCCAAACTCAAAAAGCTATAGATTTCTTCCAAAGATTTATCTTCCTTAGAACTCAACTCCTTAGGAATACCTATCAAAACCCTAAAAATAAATCTTGGTTCATTAAATATTTTCAACAAACCACTAAACTCCTCCAACTTAGAAGACTTAAGCAAAACACCAATCTCCTCATCAATCAACCCCTTCTTCTCTAATTCTTTTTTAATCTCACTCCTCAATTTAGGTAATGTTCTCTTAGCCTCATCAACTAATTTCTTATTAATCCTAAGCAAAGGCAAATCTGTTTCAGGATACATCCTAGCAGCACCCGGCATTGGTCTCAGAAACTCACTATCTCCAGAAGCCAAAGCATTTCTAACCTCGCTATTCAAATTCTTTCCACCCTTAACATTTTTCTCTTGTCTCTTAACTTCATTTTCAATTGTTAGGATAAGCATCTTAACATCTTGAAAACCCTTAATCTCTATCCTTGGATGTCCTTTAATACTCACATTAACATCTTGCCTTATCGTCCCAATACCTCGTTTAACCTTGCAACTCCTCAAGATATCTCCTAAATGCAAGGCCACTTCCTTAGCTTGCTCAGCACTCTTAATATCTGCAGAAGTTCCAATCTCTATCATGGGGATTCCCAATCTATCTAATCTATAAGTCTTAGTCTCAACTCCGTTATTCTGCGAACCTAACTTCTCTTTAGAAGGGGTGGAGAGGGATAAGTGAGAAGAAGAATCTAAAGAAACAATCCTAGCAGAATCCTCCTCCAAACTAACATTATCAATTCCAACCCTTCCACTCTCAGTCTCAACATAACCATTCCTAGCAATCAAAACAGTCCTTTGAAAACCAGAAGTATTAGATCCATCAACAACAGTCTTCCTCATAATTTGAGCTATAGGGATAATCTCACAATTCAATAAAAGAGCAACATGTAATCCAATCATCAATGCCTCATCATTAATCAAATAGGGAGGTTCTTCATCTAGTTCAACTAAGCAAGTTGTATCATAACCCTGATAAACAAACTCTCTATCTTGTTCAATTTCATGCTTAGCAGCAACATCCACTTCCCCACTCTCCCCAGCCACCGCATGCAACTTTCTCTTAACAATAATCTCTGGATCATCCTTCCTCAAAACAGAAGGACAATTACAAAACAACTTATGAGTATCTAGTTGCTGGTGAATCTCGAGTCCCGCTCGAAGCTTTCTTCCTATCTCAAGTCCTGCCTTAATCTCTTTCATAAAATAATGATGAAGAAAGGGTTAATAAAATTACTGAATATCAAGTTGATCCCAATCTCCAGTAATATCATAACAAGGATCTGTTACCTGATATGTTTCTCCAACAAAATACAAATCGATCCATCTACGCTTCTCTTCATCTTCAGGACAAAGAATTGGATTTAAAACCTTTAACTTATACTCAAGCATATTGTGTCTAAATGCTTCTGGATTAACCAACTTCAGATCTAAGTCACTAGTATCATCCATCCAATTATCCTCGCTAGCATGAGATCCTATCAACCAAACACTTTTTATAGCTTTCATTTCGTCTTCATTGATTCCTCTATTCCCACAAAAAGATTTAAGATTCTCAAAATAAACATTCTTGGCAATTCTCATCTTATCCAACAATTCAACAGTTGGAATTCCTTCATCACTCAAATATCTAGGATTTGGCATAGATCAATATAACACAGAGGTTTTTAAAGTTATCTAGTCTATAACTACTAACTAGTTACAACTAAAAAACAGCAAAACATCCTAAGAAAACCTATATAAACTATCCCAACCATATAACAAAAAAGAGACAATCTAATTTTTACAACTCCCACGGGAGGGTGGGCGGGTTGCTAGATTTGGTTGTAAAAATTATATAAAAATGAAAAAACAATCCTTACAAAAAAAACTTAGTCCACTCCAATTAGAAGAAAGAGAAAAAGAGATTAAAAGAATCACGGACAAATTAACGAGAAAAATAAAACTTCCTTTTACAGACAAAAGAAAGCTCACCCTAGGACAGTTAACTGCCGACTGGTTAACTAAATGGGCGGGTTCATGGACATTCATTCTAAGTTTCATAGTATTCCTAATGTTATGGATGGCCCTTAACACTTACTTCTGGTTCAGATATCTAAATGGAGATCCATTCGATCCATTTCCATTCATATTATTAAACTTAATCCTATCATGCCTAGCAGCACTACAAGCTCCAATAATCCTAATGTCACAAAACAGATCAGCCCAAAGAGATAGATCAAGATTCGAATATGATTACAAGGTTAACAGAAAGGCAGAAAAAGAAATCAGAGAAATAAAAAGTCAACTAGACAAGATAGACAGAAAGATGAATAAGAAGTAAGAGGATTTATATATACATTATGCATACATAAGATATGCAAGAACAAACATCAATAAGAATAAGCATCGATTTACTAAACACCTTGAGAAATTTTAAGGAGGAAGGAGAAAGTTATGAAGACGTCATCTGGGATTTTATCGAGCCCCACTTAGAAATATCTGAACAAACAAAAAGGAACATAGAGGTCTCAAAAAAAGAATATAAAAAAGGGAATCTTTTTACACTTGAAGAGGTAAAAAAAGAATTAGGGTTCTAAAAATGCGAATTGTCTTTTCCAATAATTCCAAAAAGCAATTAAGAAAATTAAATGTAAGAATTCAACAAAAGATTCTTTTCATATTAGAAAAATTAAAGGATAATCAAAAGGTAGATATCATCAAACTAAAAAACAAAGAACAAGAATTCAGAATCAGAATTGGAAATTACAGAGTACAATTACAAAAAATAGATAACGATTTTTTAATAACCCATATTGGTAAAAGAGAAAACTTTTATTTAATGTTAATCTGACAAATATCACTTCCTATGATCTCGCACCCAATCCCAAGTCTCCCTTATTCCATCCCTAATATGAGTGATAGGGTTCCAACCCAATTCATCCTTAGCCAATGAGATATCTAAAACAATATCCTGAACCTCTCCTTTAATATCATCAACATGCTCAGGTTCAATATCAGAACCGCTAACCTCTTTCATAATTCTCACCATCTCAGAAACACTAACTTCCTTACCGTTCGCCAGATGAAACAACTTATTTTCTGTTTCACCAATCTTATCAATACTCTTTATAATAAAATCAACTAAGTCCTTAACATAAATAAAATCCCTAGTCTTACTCCCGTCCCCAAAAATCATCGGAACCTCATTCTTCAGAAATTTATCCAAGAATATTGGAACAAGCCTCTTTGTCAACGGACTATCCCTAGGACCATAAACATTTCCAAAACAAAATATCAGATAATCAATCCCATACAACTCACCATACAACCAAACATAATGTTCAGCAGTATGCTTACTTATTCCATAAGGGCTTGTCGGATTAATGGGATGTTTCTCATCAACTGGAAGATATTCAGGATCTCCAACCCTCGCCCCACCAGTGGAAGTATAAACTAATTTATCAACATTATTCTTCCTCATACATTCCAAAACACTAATCGTTCCAAGAATATTCAAACGAGCATCATACATTGGATCTTCAATAGATTTTCTCAACATAGTATTAGCAGCCATATGTACAACAAGCTCAAATCCCTCTTCTTCAAAAATATCATTCAGTTTCTCATTATCGCAAACATCACATTCAATAAATCTAATTCTATCCTTGTTATCCCAATCATAATCCCTAACATCAATAACAACAACCTCATAACCATTATCAACAAGCCTATCAGCAACATGACTCCCAATAAACCCACTACCTCCAGTAACTAGAACTTTCATCTTACAATTTTCTCCTTCTTAACTTCTAAATCAACATCTGCAAAATCCTCTTCCTTCAATTTAACCCACCTATCACAAGATTTTAACAATTCATTATATCTTGAAAAAGGAGAATTTCTCCTCCTATCAAAGTAGGTATAAAGAATCACGTTAATTCCTTTATCCTGAATATTTCTTATTAATGGAACAAAATCAGAATCACAAGCTATTAGAATTATCTCTTTTATACTAGGATATTTATTTGGTATTTCCATAAGATCAATAGAAATTAAAATATCAACTCCTTTCTGATTATAAATAAATTCTCCATCAATTTTCAATCTTTGACATCGTCCCTCTCTTACTGTGATCCATTTCTTATATTTAAGAAATTTAAAAAAGTAGTTATAATTCTTAATCAAGATTCTTTCTTTCTCTGTTGATACTTCACTTTGATAAGGTGGTGCGGTATAAAAAAACAAACGTTTCAAATCAAGATCCTCCCTTTTACAAATATTTCTGAAGGTTTGCAAAAATCTTTTCTTTTTTCCAGTCTTTATTTCGACCTCTTTTTTAACTAATTTAAAAAATCCATTATCCACGAACATAAGAGTATATCTCATGACGATACCTCCTCCGAATCATCATTCAGAAAAAACACATCCGGCAATTTGCATAAACTACCGGGGAGCATAAACCCAACAAAACTATTGGTAATATTACTAGATACGAGGCATTTATAAATCTTTTTATAATCCATAATAATGTTTATCGAAAAATGTTTAAATATTTATTGTCATTACAAATCATATATGAAACTTATAAAAATAGAAAAAGGCCTAGAGATCTCTGAAGGATCAACAACATTTATATTTACTGTAGAAAACAATGATGGAACAATCTCGAAAGGAAGCTTCACAGGATCAGAAGAAACTCTGATTGAATTATTCAAAACATTAGGCTCTGAGAACTTAAATACAAAGTACTAATCCTTCTAAATCACCACTCATCCAAACCCAATCTTTTATTAAACTCGCCATTAACATTTTCTAACATCTTATTTTTAGTACTCACCGATCCTCTCCATTCCTTCTTACCCAATACCCATCCAAGCTTAACAAAAGCAGTCTCACTCAACATATCTCCCAAAAAAACAACCCCAATATCTTGAAGTTTTCTCCCAGGACTATAAACAAAAGGATCTAACCTCCCATAAATAGTCTGTGCAGCCGCATAAACAAACATCCCCTTCCCAATTACCTCTTTCAACTTAGGAATCCAATTATTCTTCCCCTCACTAATAACGTGTCCCAGACCACTCATCTCAATAATAATTCCTTTATACCCTTTCTTCCTATAATAATCCAAAATCTCTGGATTCTGTCCAGGATAAAATTTTAATAAAACAACTCTGTCATCAAAAAAAGCATTAACCTCTACTTTATTTTTGTTTCTCTTATTAAAATCCCTGAACGTTTCCACCTTACCCTCAGCATTTACCTTCCCAAAAGGCTTACAATTAATGGGCCTAAAAGTATCCCTCCTAGAAGTATGCATCTTCCTTACCTTATTACCTTGAAGCATATAACAATAATCGTCATCGCTATTAGCATGTCCAACCAATATCACTTCAGCAATATCACTCAGGGCCGCATGAGCACTACACACCAAGTTTAATCTACTATCACTACTCCCCCTATCTGAACTTCTCTGAGAATAAGTAAGCACAACAGGTTTATTCAATTTTCCCAACATAAAGCCCAAAGCACTAGCAGTATAATGCAAAAAATCAGTTCCATGACTAACAATCACTCCTTTAACCTGGTCATCATTCAAACTCTTTCCAATTAATTTAGCAAGTCTAATCCAATCCTTATTACTCATATCTTCACTGGCCTTCATAAAGGGGCTCTTAATTCTTACATCACACATCTCAAAAATCTCAGGATAAACCTTAAATAATTCCCTTCCATCAATTAACCAAGTATTCCCTCCAGTCTTCGGATCTAACTTACTACTTATAGTTCCTCCAGTAAGATAAAAATCGACAATCGGCTTCTTCCCACTTAACTTCAATTTTCCATCATCAGCAGTAGTGGGTGGGGGGGTTGAAACCACCTTTAATTCAGAAATATCTTCCTTCTTAAACCCAATATTATAACCATTATCCAGCTTCAACAACAAAACTCCTCGATCATAACTCTCCAATAACCTCCCATTTTCCTTCTTCCCATTAACAACTATCTCAACAATATCTCCGACTTCCGGCTTCTTATAAGGTTTTTTCATAAAACCAACAATCAAACACTCTATAAAAACTTTTCAGAATCATCACCATTCCATAAACCGTTTATATCTCCAGAAAACATATTCCTCACCTCTTAAATATTTAAAAACAAAAATATGCTTCTATGCAAATGAAAGGAGGAAACAATCGCGGAGCGGCAAACCTAAGAAAGGTGACTTGTTAGGAAAACCTAGGTTTTCATACGAAGATGGTAAAAGTAGGAATAATAGGAGGATCAGGACTTGATGACCCAAATTTAATAACCGATTACATAGAGAAAGAAGTAGACACTCCTTACGGAAAGCCATCCTCAAGACTAACTTGTGGAAAAATAAATGGAGTTGACGTCTGTATTCTAGCAAGACATGGGAAAAACCACGAGATCTACCCAACAGGAGTTAATTATCAAGCAAACATTCACGCATTAAAACAAGAAGGATGCACTCACATAATAACAACTTCTGCAGTAGGATCACTAAAAGAAGAAATTGCACCAGGCCATCTAGTTTTCCCAGACCAATTCATTGATCAAACAAAACAAAGAAAAACAACATTCTTCGATAAACTTGGAGAAATAAAACACCAGCCAATGGCCGAACCTTTCTCAGAAGAATTAAGAAACCTACTAATAGAAGAAACCAAACAACTATCCTTCACCCACCACACAAAAGCAACAATTGTTGTAATTGAAGGCCCCAGATTTTCAACAAAAGCAGAATCGTTTATGTTCAAAAACTTCGCAGATATAATCGGAATGACAACATGTCCTGAATGTCAATTAGCTAACGAACTTGAAATTCCATATGCGAGCATTGCAATGTCAACAGACTACGATTGCTGGAGAGACGAAACGGAATCAGTAACATTTGAGATGGTTATGAAAACAATGAAAGAAAATGCAGAAAAAGTCAAACAATTAATAATAAATGTACTCCCGAAAATAGCAAAGAAAGATGAACAAATAATAAGAAAATCCATAAGAACAGTTCCTGACTTCCCAAAACCAGGAATAATGTTCCGTGATATAACAACGCTCCTCCTAGATCCAGAAGCAATGAAAAGAACCATCAACATCTTATACAATCGCTATAAAGATAAAAACATAGATGCCATTGCAGGAATTGAATCCAGAGGATTCATAATAGCGGGAATTCTAGCAGATAAACTGGCCCTACCATTGATACCAATAAGAAAACCAGGAAAACTCCCTCACGAGACAATCAGCCATGAATATCAACTAGAATACGGAACGGATAAGGTAGAAATACACAAAGACTCTATAAATCCCGGACAAAACATCTTACTTGTTGACGACTTGGTTGCTACAGCAGGAACCGCTTTAGCAGCAACGCAACTAATCGAAAGATTAGATGGAAGGGTAGAAGAAATCGCATTTATAATAGAACTAAAAGACCTAAACGGAAGGAAAAAACTAGAAGAAGCTGGATATAAGATTTTTAGCATTATTAATTTTGAAGAGTCTGAATAATCAATAATCCTTTATACTTATTTCACCTCAACAATCAATGAATAAAAACCAATTAATCCTCCAATTAGAACAACAAGGCTTCTCAAGACATATTATTAGAGCATTTGAAAAAGTAAAAAGAGAGGACTTCATACCAAAAAACCTAAAACAATATACCTATCTCAATCAACCTCTGCCCATAGAAAAAGACTCAACAATATCTCAACCAACTACAATTGCATTCATGTTAGAACTTCTAGAATTAGACAAACTAAGGAGGGTTGCATCCAGGGAACCTAGGTTCCCTAGATATAGCATTTTAGAAATAGGATCTGGATCAGGATATGTATTAGAATTAATAAATCACATCTTACCTTCATCAAAAATATGGGGAATAGAAATAAACAAGAATCTAGTTAAAAAATCAAGAAAAATATTAAAAGAGGATAAAAATATCAAGATAACAAAACCAGAAAACCTATCTGAAGATAAATTTGATAGAATCTTGGCGTCAGCTTCTTACAAAGAAACACCGACAAATCTATTAAACCAGCTAAAAGAACAGGGAGTTTTAGTCTGCCCAGTTAAAGATTCAATATTCCAGTTTAAAAAACAAAACAATAAAGTAATCAAAAAAGAATTTCCAGGTTTTATTTTTGTTCCAATTCAAAAAGAATAACTACTTCTTATCCTTCTTCTCAAAAGCTCTTAATATTTCTAAGGGAACTCCCAAAACAACAGTGTTACTCTGATCCGAACTTAAATCATTCAAGCTCTGTAAGGTCCTTAAATGAAGGGCCCCCGGACTCTTCCCAAGCATGCCAGCTGCTTTTGCCATATTTTCAGCAGCCATAACCTCTCCCCTAGCCTTAATAATAACTGACCTTTTCTCTCTTTCAGCTTCAGCTTCCTTCCCAATTGTTCTCTTAAGCTGTTCAGGCAATTCAACATGTTTCAATTCAACACTTTCTACTTTTATTCCCCAAGGATCTGTCGCCTTATCAACAATTTCACGAATTCTCTTAGATATCTGATCTCTCTTTGATAAAAGTTCATCAAGAGTAACCTCTCCGACAACATCACGCATAGTTGTCTGTGCCAACTGACTCACCGCATAATTAAATTTCTCAACTTCAATAATCGATTTCTTAGCATCCAACACCTTATAATAAAGAACTGCATTTACTTTTAATGAAACGTTATCACGAGTTATCGCATCCTGATTTGGCACATCAATAACCTTAACCCTAATATCAACTCTCTGCCACGATTGTATTACTGGCCAAACAATACGTAACCCCGGACCCATTACTCCAGAATACCTTCCAAGAGTAAATCTAACTCCCCGTTCATATTCTTTTACAATTCTAAGTCCTGCAAGCACATAAAAGACTGCAAGATAAATAAGCCATGTTGTAAACTCCATAATAAATCTTAATAATAAAGGTTTTTAAATGTATACAAATAGAAAGTTTTAAATAAATATGGTCACTTAGTAACCAAATGAGATGGAATCAAAAACAATTAAAATAAGTAAAGATAATTACATATGGCTCCTTAGAAAAGCTGCTGAATTACAAAAAGAATACCACAAACCAGTTTCTTTTGATTATGTAATAGAAAATTTAAAGAATAACAAAATGAAGAAAAAGAAATCTATAATGGAATTTGCAGGCATATGGGGAGACATGACTGATGAAGAAGCAGAAAAATTAAAAAAAGATATAAGGAAAGGTTGGGGGAAATGGGAGATTCCATCATTATAGATAGTGATGTCTTAATAGACTTCTTAAGAAAAAAACCAGATGTAGTAAAATGGTTTGAAGATAACAAAAACAAATATGACTTTACAACTACCATTGTTAATGTTTTTGAGTTATATACCGGGGCTTTCAAATCTTTTAATTCTGGTGATGAAATAAAAAAAGTATCAGAATTTCTAAAAACTATGGATATATTCGATCTTACTTTAGACTGCGCAAAAGAAGCTGGAAAACAAAGAGCAAATTTAGAAAAACAAGGAAACCCCTTAGAATCTAGAGATATTCTTATTGGTGCAATAGCAATAACAAACAATCTCTTATTAAAAACAAACAACAAAAAACATTTCGAAAGAATAGAAGGACTAAAATTAGCTGATTAATTCAATCCTCCATAATCCTTTTCTTTCTATCTTCCTAGTAACAAAAAGATATTAAAATTCTAAACCAACCCCGAAATCTTCTGAGATAAAACATTAATCGGCTGTTTGAAGGCTTTTTCTAAATTCAACAATAAATCATACTCTTCAGCATTATTCAAATCTAAATATTCTTTACTACATTCATTACACTTCAACTTCTTAAAATGTAACGTAACCCAATTTCCAATATCTCTATTCTCTACCATCTTTAACAACCTTCCATTACAATTCCTACAAACTCCTCCATTAACTTCAAAGGCACTTTTATCTATCTCAAAATTAACTTCCTCCAAATTCTCCAACTCTTCAAGAGTCATATCTTTTCCATAATCCATATCGTCTTCCATGATATCTTATTGTTTTTTACGCTTATATAATTTTCGTGATTCTGACGAAGGATAAGCAGTTATAGAGAACTTTGAAAAACTCCGTTTTTCTCATTCTCTAAGAAGAACTTTGCTGCGATTTCCTTAAGGAATAAATTCCTTAATCCATTCAACTTCAATGAACTTGAAAACCTGAAAAGTTTTCAAACCTTCACTATCCATATAGTTTCAGGAGTTGAAGTCTTCGGAAATGTCAATTATGCAAAGTTCCCTATAACAAATGCTCTACCATCTTCAAACTCAAAAACTATAGTTAAAAAACTATAGTTAAAAATCTATTAGAACAACCAATCGCTAAATATCTATCCCACTTAGCTCTAATGAAATAAGGACTACCCAATAAAACTTCTTTAACTTCAGAAGATCCAACATTATGCTTATCCAACAATTTTTCCCTTACTTCTTTCTCCATGATCACCTCTTTTATTTTCATCCTCAAAACTCACTTCGTTCACCTAATTACCTATTTCAAATTTATTTTACATAATTAGCTGAACTCGCCCAACCCCTTCTGCCTCTCCCCATCCAACAATGAATTAACATCAACATTAAATATCTCAAAAATATTCTCAACAGCGGGCAATATCTGATTTCTCAGATAATATTGAACATCATAATCTGCATTCCCTTCCTTAGAATCATCAACCATTCTAGCCCTATCCCTAACCAAAGATCTTTTCTTATCATCTCCAGCAATGTAATACTCAATCAACATGCCAACATTAACTAACATCCCTTTCTCGATCATCTTCTTAGCAACACTAACATGCGGATTTATTGATTTATAATCTTCAACCGGCCTCTTTAACTGAGTTTTAATAATCAGTTTATCAATTTCAATCTCTCTTTTCTTCAATTTATTAATAATTCCGCGAACATAATCTACAGCTTTTTTTTCATTACCTTCATTTAAAACCAATCCCAGAACCTTATTTTGCATCTCTCTAGCCAGCCCACACCAATCCCTCCTAACTGTTTCAAATCCCCTAATCTTCACTCTTCCATCTTCCCCAATTAAAGCATATTTCTTCTTGGCCCCAACATCTCCATTCCTCCTACTAACCCAAATCCCCCTCTTAAAAAATCCCTCTAAATCCAATTCCATAATCCCTGGAAGCTTTTCATTAATCTCTTTTAATAAATTCAAAACTTCTTTCTTAGATCTATTATCTCTCTCAAAACAGATTGAATCTGTATCCCCATAAACAACCTTATACCCTTTCTTTTCAATCATATCAATAACATTCTTAATCTCCTTCCTAGCAAAAGCAGCAGTAGAAGCGGCAGCCTCCCTACAATAATATCTAGCACCAAAAAATCCTTGATAGCCATACGCAGCATTAACCAACAACTTAAAAGCATTACTTCTGGCCCTCAAAATGGGGTCTGGATTTTTATTATACTCTCCCTTAACTTGCTTCCTCTTAGTAATCATCTCCCCTATCATATCTGAGAAAAAGCCAGGTTTCTTAGAAAAATAAACCTTTTTCCCAATATCAATTCCAAATGAATTTTTCTCCTTCTCCACTAAAGTAGATTTTGATAAATTAAAACTAACGATAACACTTCCATACATGCTTGTAAAATCAAAAAACACAACATGGTCATACAATCCAGGAACGGGTTGAAATACAAAAGCCCCTTCATATTTTTCCTCAGCCCTCCTCACTCCAATCTCATTATTATAGGGTCTCTTCTCAATAATCTCATCATACTCATTAATATGATGAATAATATAATTCTCAACCTGAGCAGATATAGAATCTCTGGATATATTAAATAAAGGCTCCTGTATAATTCTAGTAAACTCCAACAAATCAGGCAACAATTTCTCCATCAACCTATAAGTAATCTCTGAATCCTTAAGATTATACTCAAAATATTGATTCCATTCATCTTTCTTAATCTTAGACGAATGTTTATGTTTCCACTCTACTTTCTTCTCACCTAATAACTCGTTCGCAACATCATTTAAACTCAAACTCTCAGATTGCAAATATTGGGAATAAGCAGTTCTAATAAACCTAAACAAATCAACATGAACAATTCCTTTTATTTTCCCACTCATCATTCTTCCCCTAGAAAACACAGGTTGACTATCATCCACTCCAAGATTCAATTTTAACTTATTCTTCTCAGCTCTTGCCCTCAAATAAGGAAGATCAAAACCATCCGAAAAATAACCAATCAAAATATCAGGATCATATTTCTTAACTTCCTCAACAAACCCCCCCAACATTTCGCCTTCATCAGAATAATTCTTAATATAATTCTTATTTCCATTTTTCCAAGTCAACACCTTCTTACAATCCTCTCCAACTAAACTAATCATAACTATCTCTCCCTTCCCAATCTCAAACTCATCAGTTTCTATATCATAGGCTAAAATCCTAGGTTTAAATTCGATTTGTTTCTTACTCTCCTCCATTTTCTCAGCTTTCAAACAAACATCAACATCAACCCTTCCAATCCCTCCAAAATCATCCCCACTTATCATCTCACCTTCAACATCACACCACACTAAAGGCTTAACTCCTTTATCAATAATATACCTACTAACAAAACTCAAATCATACTCTCTTCTCTTATAAACCTCATCATAATCAATCTGACTAGCAATATCATGCGCATCCTTATAATTATTAACATAAACCTTAACAGCCCTAACATCCTTTCCTAAAAATCTCTTACTTGCAATCTCGGTCCGAATAACCTTACCAATTCTAACCTTTCCCTCAACACTAATCTTTTCTATCCTCTCACAAACCTTATCAACCTTCTTATCACTCAAGCCATCTTTCAATATAACCCAAAAATACGCATCACAGCTATCAACAATCAGGGCTTTTTTCCCATTCTCCATTCGCCCAACTATCCTCACCCAATTCCTTCCTTCACAATCAAAATAATCATAATCTATTGGGATAAACTTTATTTTCATGCTAACTCGAAAAAAGTAATTTATTTAAAACTTGGTAATCAGCTCCATCCCCTAAGTCGATTCTTACACTAAATTAAGGGAGGGTGGGCAGGTTAATTTATTAGTGTAAGAATCAGAAAATATTAGTTTTGAGATGGAGCCTTGGTAATCAAAATCTTAAAAAAAGTTTTGTCCGGAATCGATTTTTTTACAGAGAACTTTGCATAATTGACATTTCCGAAGGAAATCAAGGCAAA
>NZCQ01000027.1 GCA_002688335.1 Candidatus Pacearchaeota archaeon
AATGGAAGGTCTAACAGGAATCATAGTCAGAATAAAACTAAAGATAATTCCAATAGAAATAAGAAGCGCTTCCGCTTTCCAGTCAGAAGATTTAGAAGAAGTTTTAACAATGCTCAGGAGATTGAAGTTAGAGCCCGAGATAGTTTCTCTAAAACTTTACCCGCCGTTTATCTCAGAAATTACGGGTTTCCCAAAGAAATACAATCTTCTAATAATCTTCAGATCAAACAAGGGAAAGATAGTCTCAAAAGAATTCGATAGATTATGGAATAAGATAAAAATCGAGTCAAGATTTCTGAAAGCAGAAGGCTATGTTGAGAGCGAAGACCCAAAAATATCTTTTGACAGAATCCATCCTTTTATTCTATTTCTAGAAAGATTAAAAGTTCCTTACATCGGAGATCTAAGTTCAAACATAGTTTATCCTTACTTTAAGATAAGTGATCCTAGAAAGGAGGAGGTCGTTAGCATGATTCTAAAGCTCCAAGGAGTTCCTGGAAAATATGGGATTGGACTAAAAAGAAAAAAACTCTTGGAACCCCTCAGGAAGAAGATTATTTATAGAATAAAACAAAGGTACGATCCGTTTTGGAAAATGAATAAGGGAAAAGTAATTGATTATCAAGGAGATACTCCTACATCAAATAATTCGGCAGAAACTGAAGCAAATTTATTAGAGACTCCAGAAAATAAGTTGAATAAGTTCATCAGATCAATAGAAAAAAATGAGTCAACAGAGAAAACCAATTCAGATCTAGCGAAAACAGATCAAGAAAAATCAAATCCCTCTCAAGATCTAATAAATAACATCATGTTTAATAAAAATGTAAATAAGGAAGATGAAAAGAAGAGTTGAAGAGCATAATTTAAAAGAAGAAATAAAAGATATAGTAGACAGATCAATAAAGTCTGGGATCTCAAATGACCTATGTGCAGTTTTTAGAATTTTAAGAGAGGACAGATTTTCTCCAAGGGGGAAAGCAATGATTCTTAATCAAGGTCTTTTTGAGAAATCTGTTTACGATTGCAATTTGTGTAAGGCCTGTGAACAAGGAATTAGGAACACAAATCTTTGCGAGGCATTCAGAAAGGCAAGAGAAGTCCTTGTTTTAAAAAACAAAGAAATCCCAGAAAACAAAGAAATGATTGAAAACTTAAGGAAGACAGGCAATGTTTATGGGGTAGTTGAATGAATAGCAAAACAAATAAACAAAAGGCTTATATATTACGCTGTATTCTATTTAATACATATGACAAAAACTATAACTACAAGGCTTCCAGATGATTTTGTTTTTAGTATAAATGAGCTAGCCAAAAAAGAAAACTTGGATGTTTCAGCGGTAATCAGAAGATTGTTAGCAGATGCTCTAAAAAAGAAAAAACAAGAAGAGGTCTTACATTTATTATCCGAAAATAGGATATCTGTTGGAAAAGCTGCAGAAGAATTAAAAATGTCTATTTGGGATATTTTAGATATAGCAAGAGATAAAAATATTAACTGGACAAATTACGAGGAATCAGATCTCAAGAAAGACAGAGAATTATTAAGATGATATGCAATGCGACCCCCATTATCTGTCTTTCTAAAATAAAACAATTAAGTTTACTAAGAAAATTGTTCTCTAAGATAGTTATTACTTCTAAAGTAAGGGATGAGATATTAGTTAAAGGTAAGGAAGGATTCCTAGATATAGAAAAAGCCTTGGGAGATAAATGGATAATCATAAAAGACCCGAGAAAAGAAATAGATTTTGGAGTAGATATGGGGGAAAACTCCGCACTAAATCTAGCAAGTGAAATGAGTCAAACCCTAATAATAGATGATGCTTACGGAATAAAAGTTGCTAAAGCAATCAACATAGATTTCATAAGAACAACAAGTGTTTTATTAATTGGGCTGAAAGATAAGATTATCTCCAAAAATCAAACCAAATCTTTATTGAAAAAATTAGTTGAGGTCGGTTATTATATCTCTCCACCTATTTATTCGGGGATAATTGAGATAATAGATAAGTATTAATCCTTCATCTCGATCTTAATTGTAATGTTTCTTGGAACATATAATCTCATAACAGAATGTAAAACCCTATCGTCCGCAGGTAAATCAATTATCCTAGAGTGAATCCTCATTTCATAATTGTCAAAAGTAGCAGTACCATCTCCACAAGGAGATTTCCTAGTAGTTATCTTCAACTTTTTAGTGGGTAGCGGAACAGGTCCACTTATAGGCACACCTAATTTTGAAGCAATATCTCCTATCTGTCCGCAGATTTTATTGAGATCTTCAATCTTCATACTCTTCAATTTTATTCTTACCTTTGACATAGAAATTAGTTGAAATGTATGTTTAAAAAGCTTGTTATTGAAAAATTATTGAACTGTTTAGTAATCGTATTCTTAAGAAATCATGAAATAACAAATGTTAGTCCCTAATAACTAGAACGATTCATACGTAATTTTATAAGTTACTAATCTTTCTAATCATCGTGGGATTATGGTATGACGCTCAAAGAGATGGAACGATTGAAGATTATATCGAATACTGCAGAAATGAAAGACTTCCAAAATGTTTTCGTGGTCCTGAACAATTTCAGCGACTAGTTGATTTAGGGTACATTACACCTGATATAACCTCAATACGAATTATGTATAATTTTGGAAGGGGGGACGAATTTTATAGTGTTGTGAGAGGTTTTAAATTGGAGGGAGCAGATGTGCTAGTGCATTCAGGAAAGCAAGGCATCCACGATCCTCGGGAGCTCCTTTCAGGGGATGTTCCCCACTTCGAAATTGATAATCTTAATCCACACCCAGAACCTAGAGAGTCCATCAAATAAAAATTTCCCTTCACCTTACTTCTCAATAACATACATCAATATTCCCTGTAATTTTTCTCAAGATAATACCTTATAGGCAACAACATTCCAACAATAAACATAGCCCATCCTATAAACGTCAAGATTATCAATACCCAATTCCTAGCAAGGATCATTATAGTCAACAAACCTGCCCAGCTTATTATCCCAGAGACGAACAAGATAACCCAAGGTAATTTCTCTTTTCTCTTATAAATGAAGTCAGATAAATACATGATATTGACCCCATTAGAAACCAAGAAAACACCAACTATTACATTAAAAAGAAAGAATAAATAAGCTATCTCCGAATTAAATTTAGAAAAAAACCCCCAAAGCTGCGAAACCGCCCCAAAATTACTTCTCATATTAAAATTAACAAAGAATATAAAATACACTCCTAAAATGATCATATAAATCCCATTATAGAATGTTATCTGAGAACCTTGTTTAACTTTCTTAATATTCATGAAATAAACAACAATAACTTATTTAAAAAAATTTATGAACAATAAAATAATGCTTACAAGGTATCTTGAAAGGTAAAAAATTCTTATTCTAATAAATAAATTATTCTAGAAAAGTTACATTAAATTATTTAATCCCAAGATCTAGTTAGGACTTTATATCTAAATGATCTAGATATTCTTCTACTTTCATATCCTCATGAATTAATGAAGCAACCTTTTTACACTGAACTGATACAAATCTATCTGGTGTATACACTATTATTCTTCCTACCTCGCCATTAGATTTAACAGGTTCAATAGAACAAAGCAAACCTTCTTCACCATCCCATTCATCAATATAAGCTTTAGTTATTTCTTCTGGAGTACACTTTGAACCTACTTCTAAATTCTTTTCTAAACCCCCAACAATATGTCCATATGGAAATTTCAAAAAAGATAAACTTGTAACATAAATTTCGTGATAAAACTCAATCAATCTTCTTTTAATTTCATTAGCAACATGTACAGTGGAATCTGTATATCTATCGTAATTTATCATAAAAGATTATTAAAATATCAGTTTATATATTATTGTTGTGATCTTAGATAATAACACTTATAAATACAAAATCTATCTAGAAATATGAAAAATAAATTAATCGAGATAGGATTTACCAATAATGAAGCAAAGATCTACGAATCTTTAGTGAATAATGGGGAATTAAGTGCAAGCGAGATATCAAAAAAAGTAAGTATAGATAGATCTGTAACCTATCATATTTTAGACAATCTAATATTAAAGGGTTTTGTTTCCTATATAGAAAAAAAGGGAAAAAGGAGATTTTTAGTAAAGAATCCAGATTCATTACTTATCTCCTTAAATGAGAGGTTGGATATAGCAAATAACTTAGTAAAACAAATAAAAGCTTGTAGCAAAAAAGAGAATAATATTATTGATATATCAATTTATGAAGGGATTACTTCTCTTAAGGTTCTTGATTCGGAATGGACCAAATCAGAGCAGATCTATGCATTAAATGTTACTGGAAAAGCAGAAGAGATTATTCCTTATCACATGGCACAAATGAGGCTAGGTAAAAATAAATTAAAAGAGGCCAAAATAATTGTAAGTAGTGATAAGGCTGAAGGATTAGTAAAAAATAGGGAAAATAAAAAAGTATTGCAGGAGAATAATGTTAAAATTAAAGTTCTTCCAAAGAGGTATTGGAATGAAGTTCCAATCGTCATTCATGACGATGTTGTCCTCATCACAATTTTTGAAGATGATAAACCTCATAACATAAGAATTCAAAACAAGAAAATAGCAGGGGCGTTAAAGAAAAACTTTGAATACCTGTGGAGTCTAATGAAATGAATTACTATGAATAAAATATTTAGTAGATTGTGACCTTGTTAAACCTCAGATTCATATCTCGGTCAGAGAGCCAAACTAAATTTATTCTAACCTTCTTACAACACCTTAATAATTTATTCTAAGAATTTTCCAATGAATTTATAAATATTCCCTCACAACCAGAAATATAAAAATGGCAAGAATAGTCTCAGGAAATGATGGACAGGAAGCAGATCTTACGGATGGAGATCAAATAAAGGATTCTTGTGAAGAACTTGGAGTACCATTTAACTGCAGGAAGGGTATCTGTGGAACATGTCTAATTGAAGTAGAAGATGGAATGGAAAATCTAGAAGAAAAAAACGATAGGGAAGTTGACATGGGCCTATCAGGAAATCAAAGGCTAGCATGTCAGTGCAGAATCAAGTCCGGGATTGTCAAGATAAAATATTAAATTTAATCAACAACTCTTTCTAACCCGACACCAGCCATTATTTCTCTAATAGCCCCAATATCTTCTTGATCGGTCCCTTTCAAGTAATCAAAATCAACCTCCAACCTCGACCTTCCCATTGGACGACATTCTTGTTTCATTCTCAACTTTGCATTGATAGATAATACATTTCCCACTATCTTAAAGTCTGGGGCATCAGTTACAGGATCGTTATAACTAACATATCCTCTAGTTGCTTGAACCAATCTCTGAGCATAATTGCAGCCTCCACCGTTAGCTTTAAAACTCATAGAATAACTCTCTCTAATAACCTCTCTTAACATTCCTAAAAAAATCAACCACTCTTTTTAAACTTAATTATTACAAATAATAATCTATTAAACAAATATTCAACATCCTCCAACTACTTCTAAAAATCCTCCATCAAATTCATCATACAATATTTCATCAACAGACAACTGAGGAGGACTTATATTCTTCATCAAACAATAGTCTTTATTCTCAAGACAATTAAAAATCTTTATGTAAGACAGATAATCACTCAATGAAGATTCCCTTAAGCTAGCAGCACTATCTGCACTATTAATATAGAGAACAACATCCCTATCTTCTAAACAGTTTAATGATCTAATCTCACGATCAAGGACATCTTCCGAGATCAACAACCCAGTATATCTCGTTATATTATCGCTAATAAAATAAAATACAACAACAATCCCAACTAAGACAGCAATTGTCAACAAAACTCTCATCACCCTATTCATAATACCATCTATCTAAAAAAGTTTTTAAATTTATCTTAAAAAGAATTATTTTTCACAAGTTATAAAATATGCATACTTTCCATAAGGATTTTCATGATTCTTAATATTCTTAAATCCAACCCCCTCTAGAATATTAATAATGCCATTAATATCTGGACCCTCTAAGACTGTCTTAACAAGAACCTCTCCAGATTCTTTAATGAGGTTCCATTCTTTCTTATATTTGGGAAGAATCTCTTTTTTTGTTAATTCTTCTTCAAGGGGATTCATCAATCCATTCAAACTATCTTCAACCGGAGCCCATGCAGATATAACAAGCACGCCTCCCTCTTTCAGAACTCTAAATATCTTTGAGAAATATTTCTTATTGTCTTTAACAAAAGGGATCACAAACATCGAACTCGCCCCATCAAACTGCTCATCATCAAAATCTAAATTTTGAACATCCATCTCTTTAACCATTAATTTATCTTTAAAATCCATACACTTATCTTTCAAAATATTCAATGCTAGCTTGTTTGAATCTACTGCAGTTAATAAGTGCCCGTTTCTTAAAAATGCAAGGGCCAGATTACCAGATCCAGCTCCAGTATCAAGTATGCGCTTAGATTTCTTTAGTTTTCTAAGATGGAATTCTATCGTTTTCAGATATTTATCTGAGTTTTTCTGGAATAAATCGTAATATCTGAAATGTTCAGACCATATATTGCCCATAACAATTAAAGATCAATCTCATTTAATAATTTATCTCAATCAAAAACGTCAAATTTATAAACATAACATTCATCAAAATATCATGGTCGCAGGATTAACAATTGGAATAATTATCGGAGTAATAGTAATCATGGGAATATTCATCTATTACTTCAATAGATTTGTTACTTTAGAAAATAGAATCCACAACAGCGAATCCCAGATTAATGTTCAATTAAAGAAAAGGGCAGATTTAGTTCCTAGCTTAGTTAAAACAGTTAAGAGTTTTGCGAAGCATGAAAAGGAAGTCTTTGCTGATGTAACAAAAGCCAGAAGTGAAATGCTTAAATCAACTAATATCAAGGACAAAGTAAAAGCAGGGGATGGCCTTCAAGAAGCTTTAAAATCCATCTTTGCAATAGCAGAAAACTACCCAGATCTAAAGTCAAATCAGAATTATCTTCACCTTCAACAAGAGCTTGCTGCAATAGAGGACAAAGTAGCTTACGCAAGACAATATTATAACGATGCAGTTCTAGAACTAGATAATGCAAGTGAGATATTCCCCGGAGTCTTCTTCTTCAAACTTTATGGAAGACAGAAGAAGAATTATCTTAAGATAGATGAAGCTGAGAAGAAAATGCCGAAAATAGATCTTTAGAGATCACAATAAAATTAATAAACTTCTAACCCTTAATTAAATCATGACAAGTCCACTTTATGGGTTGCCCCATATTAATTTGAATGAATATTTAAATGGAGAAGGGTTTGTAATAACAGCCCATTATGCGCCTAAAATTGAATAATATCAAAATGGAAA
>NZCQ01000028.1 GCA_002688335.1 Candidatus Pacearchaeota archaeon
CTGGGCAGTAGTCTTGATTGCTGGGAAATGGGATGTAGCTTTAGGAGTTTCGGTTAAAGACATCTATGATTTTTATGATACTTGGGATAAAATTCTAAAAGAACATCTTGAATCTATTGGAGATTACAAAGTTTCAATTTATTCACCAATATATCATTACGCAAAATCATATCTAACGGGTGAGCAAGATAGTTCCAAGATAAGAATACTTGGAGGTAAGGAAAAGGTGGAATATGATTCTAAAGACATTAGGATACTTATCTATCTCTCTAAAAATGCTCGTATATCTCTTTTAGACCTCTCTGAGGCTCTAAAAATGAGTCCAGAGTCAATTAGCTATAGAATTAAGCAAATGCAGAAAAAAGGGATTATTCAGGGGTTTAGAGCAATGATTGATGTTCATAAAATGGGTTATGAATTCTATAAGGCAGAGATAAGACTGTCAAATTATCAAGATATTGAAAAGATATATAGATATTGCCATAGTCATCCTAATATTTATCAAGTAGATAAGACGATTGGAGGAGAAACATTAGAGATTGAATTTCATGTTAGATCTTTAAAAGAAATGCTTGAGATTATGGAAGATTTTGAAAGTAAGTTTCCAAAGGTTGTAGAAAAATTTGATTATATTACTGTGCTTGAGGAAGTTAAGACAACTTATATGCCTGAGTGAGCTTTCTACTTCACCTTTTCCAAAAACTCATTATAGATTTGAATTAATCTTTCTTCGGGCATTGGAGTTTTCAAAACGGGTTTTGAGCAATCAGATTGTAAAAAATTGGGATCACTTATCCAATCATTTTCCATACATTGTTGATATAATCTAGTCCCGGGAAAAGGAGTTAAAAATCCTGCATAGGTATGTTTAATTCTACCTTCACCTGCAAGTTCAATATAGTCATCTAGAGATTTTACAAGTTCCTGCTCAGTTTCCCAAGGATATCCAACAATTAATGTTCCCCAAACATCAACTCCATTTTCATTGGCAGCCTTAACAGCTGCATAAATTTGATCTGGTCTTGTCCCTTTTTTTACTAATTTTAGAGTTCTTTGATTCATAGATTCAATACCATAAAAAATTCCCTTTAATCCAGCTTCACTCATTAATCCTAAATCAATTTTTCCTCTTGTTACATCATCCACTCTAGCAAATGTTCTCCAAGATAATTTTTCATTTAACCCTCTTTCTATCAATGAATTACATACATCAGTAATTCTTTCAGAATCACAAGTAAATAATTCATCACAAAAGAAAAATGAATCTCTACCATATTGTTCATAAACAAATTGCATTTCGTCTACTATTCTTTCAGCAGAATTTGTTCTAACACCTCCTGGACTTGAAACAGGAGTTGCACAAAAAGTACATTTAAAATCACAGCCTCTAGAGGTATGCATATATTCTAAACTAGTATCTTCATCAGGAGAATGATATAAAGAGTAAGGCAGATCAGATCTATCTGCAATGGGGATATCATCAAGATTTAATATTTTTTGAACCGGTTCAGTTATAACTAATCCATTTTGATTATCTGACTGCGAAGAACCTAATATTGGCAATGACAATGTTGGGAGTACTAACTGGCTCGCATCTCTATAAATAACTCCAGGAATAGTTTTCTTACCTACTCCACTTTCTAAACCTCTAACTAATCCAGTAAGTGCTCTTTCTCCCTCAAATGGAATTGCAAAGTCTACAGAAGGATTCTCTTGGAATAATCTTGTCATTAGATTTGAACCATAATGAGTTTGATCTGCATGACATCCTGTTATGTGTTCTCCACCAAATACAGTAACTGTTCCCGGTTTCTTGCTTTTAATGGCTTGTGCTAATCTTGAACCTGATGGAAAATTAAAACTCATTGTAGAAAATCCAACTACATCTGGATCAAAATCAGATACTTTTTGAACTAAATCACTATCTGATTCATTTACCTGATGAAAAACTTTTGAATCAGGATACCCTTCTCTAGCTAAATATGATTTTAAGTAACAAACTCCTAGAGGGGGTCTTGAAACACTCCCCATAGCGTTCATTTCTTTTTCTCCATCAGGTACAACTAGTGCTATTTTCATTCTTGTACCTCATTAGATTTCTTTGTAAATATTGCAACAAATCGCTCATAATAATCATTATCTAAAAATTTTATAGAATATTCTATATTTAAAGAATCTAATATTCTAATAATTTCTTCCTTACTATAAGCTTCTAATATAGAATCTGTTTCATTTTCTTCATAAAATGGTTTATCTTTATTTCCAACAATTTTTTTCCTTTTCTTTAACCTTTGTTGTAATTCTTGTTTAGTTTTTGGTCTAACCTGATCTGAGATAATTAAAGTCTTCTTTGAATTTTTATATAAATTATTAATAAACTTATTAGGATTTTTTATGTGGTGAAATGCTAAATTGCTAATTAATAGGTCGCCAAAGATATTAGTTTTTGTTCCGCAATCTTTAATAAAATTATGCGGGCATTCTTTAGAAGCTCTTTCAATAAAAAAATGATCATTATCAATTCCTGATAATTTGATATCAGGATATCTTAAATTAATCAAATTTAGTAAATGTCCACTCCCACATCCAATATCTACAATATCCTTAACATTATCAATATGTTTAGAGATACTGTTGAGAATCGGATCATATAACCATGGCATATCTTTAATAATCTCAATATATTGCTTTTTTTCTTCTAAAGACATTATATAATTAGGTTTTCTAATTGTAGTCTCCTGTTTTCTTAAAACATGATATCCTAATTGCCATTTCAAGCTAACTTCATTTTGACCAATTGCAATAGGAAATGTTTCAAAAAGAGATTTTAGTAAAGAATCTAAAGACAGTTCTAATCCCATTAAATTTTTTATAAACATTGCCATGGATTCCCTATCTTTAAATTTCCAAGGAGTCTCTTTAAGGCTTGTATTTTCATAGTTTAACTTGGATTTATTTGCTAAATCTTTGACCCAATCAGCATATAAAAACGGAAAATCATGTCCTGTTATACAATGATTTCTAACAACAGTATCAAAAAATTCTTGAGTTTTTGTTTCATCTAATACATCTGCAAGTATGAAAACACCTTCATTTGAAAGAACCCTATTAATTTCATTAAAAGTCTCTTGTTTTCGATCAATATGATGGAATGTTGCCAAAGATACGACAATGTCTACTGAAGCATCTTCTAGGGGAATTTGATCGCTTTCTGCATGAATAAATGTGATATTATCATTTTTCTTGAAATTATCCAACATAAATCTTGAACTATCAACGGCATATATTTTTGCTTGTGGATACATCTTAGAAAGATATTTTGTTAAAAATCCATCTCCTGCACCAAGATCTAAAATAGTTGTTATTTGCTTAGATGCGTGCTTACCAATATCAAGAGATGTTAGCTCAGCTGTCCTTGCATTAGGAAATTGAGTCATTGCTTTTGAATATACTCTTGCTCTTTCTTGATTATACTCTTCTATTTTCATAACTTTATAGTAGTAATATACTATTATTAATATTTCTAAAGAATATTTTAACAATACGCAATATTTATATATCAATATTGCATATAGTTATATATGAAACTAGATTTAAAAGACAAAAAGATAATATCTGAAATAGAATTAAATGCAAAAGCTAGTTTTGCATCTATAGGTAAAAAAGTAAGGCTCTCAAAACAAGTTGTTAAATATAGGCTAGAAAAAATGGAAAAAGAAAATATTATCCAAGGATATAATGCTCTAATAGATATTACAAAACTAGGAGAAACAATCTATGTAGTATATTTCAAACTTATTCAATTATCTTCAAGTAATGAAATAAAATGGATTAATGAAATAGATAAATATTCAAACGTTATCACTGTGGGGAGAAATATAGGGCATTGGGACTTAACTATCGCAATTAGGTGTAAGAACAATCAAGAATTAGATAGAATTCTTAAAAAAATAATCTCAAATAAATCTGAAAAGATAAAGGAAAAGCTTATCACAAGCGAAATAGAGAGTACACATTTTAGTAAAAAATTACTCTATGGTGAGGGAGATTATGAGATATCAACTTCAGATTCTCAAGACAACTTTAAACTTGATGAAAAAGATAAGAAGATTATATATCATTTATCTGAAAATTGCAGGATTAGCCTATTAGATCTCTCTGAAAAAATAAAAATGTCTCCTAATGGGGTTAAAAACAAAATTAAGAATTTGGAAAGAAAGAAAATAATAATTGGATATAAAACAAAGATTAATTATGAAATCTTAGGGTATCTTCACTTTCGTGTATTTTTACATCTAACTAAGATTACTCCAGAATTATATGATAATGTAAAATCATTTCTAAAATCTAAAGGAAATATTGATAGCATATCAAAATATATTGGCTATGCAGATATAGATTTCAGATGTTTCTCAAAGAATATCGTAGACCTCTATGAACTTATTTCTGATATTAAAGATAATTTTCTTCAAAATATAATTGGAATCGATTCTATGCCAATTTTTAGATGGGGAAGAATAGAATATTATTCTAAATAAAGATAATTTTGAGGAAAATTATATATTTTTCATCAAAGCCTTAGCAATCATTTCTGGATCAGTATCTTTAAGATTTGCAAGAGGTTTGCCGATTTTCTCATAAAAATCTATAGCAGGTTTTACCTTCCCAATTTCTTTTTTCATTTCCTTTTTAAGCATTTCAATTTCAAGGTCTTTTTCATGTTTTATTTCTTTAAGTTGCTTTTTGTAATCAAATCCCTGCATCTTTTCAGCTTTCTTATCAATTGATTTTATAGATATTTTAGAACTATTAAGGTAGCGTCTACTAGTGCCTGTTGCATGAGACCATCCATAGAATTTTTCCATTTCAACACTGTCATTAATTAATCCTGATTCTGCGTTTCTGTTTACAGCTGATGCTCTAAGTTGATGGGGATGATAACCAATGCCAAATTCTTTTAATGAGATTCTTCTTAACCACTGTCTCATAGCATTGTGGGTAAGTGGGAAAAATAGGTCTGAAGGTTTAGCTCCTTGTCTTAATCTTTCGTTGTAATAATCAATCAAGATTCTTTGATCATCTGGATCGTATACTTTAGTTATCCTTTTCTTTGTCTTAGATTCGATTATATCTAATTCAAGCCATTTCCTGTCTTTAGAGAGGTCTGGTAGCTTTATACATTGCATTTGTAATGTATGCCATTCACCAGCCCTAGTTCCAACTGCCCTATTCCCAACAAGATATGCACTTTTTTCGGCATTTGCTTTTTGAAGAAGAATATCAAAATGTTCAGGAGAAATTTCTTTAGGATCTTCTAGTTTGTTTTTAATTTTTATAGATAAAATATCTAACAATACAGCTTTTTCTATTGGATATTCTTTCAGTCTAAATTTAATATATTCTTTTATCAGTGAGATTATGTGTTTATAACTTCTATGAGAATATTCACCAATTTCAACTTCCTTAAGTTCTTGCAATGGCTTCCCATTTTTCTTTTTTCCAATATTAACCCATTTTGTAATTTTCTTTTTGATCTTACCACTAATTAGAGAGTCTATATAGGATTGTAGAGATATATCAGAAATGTAAGTCTTACTTAACCTTTCAAATTCTTTTACATCTTTTTTGTATTGAACTAACTTTTTATTATACTCTTTTTTATTGTAATCTTCTTCCTTAGGTTTCTTTGGGCTAATGATTCCTCTATCAAATGATTTGTTGAGATATTCGAAATGTTTTTTAGTTCTATCAAGCATATTTTCTATTGTTCTATCTGCAACAATTTCTCCAGTAATTTTTCCAGTCCTCCAAGAATTGACAAAATCTTTGATATGTTCTTTTTCTGATTCTGGGATCTTCCAATTTTTGATCCCTTTGATCCTTTCTTGCATCATATTTGGTCGTAGTACCATACATTTATTAATCTAAAAATAGTATATAAATTAAGTGGCTAGTGTAACATTATGTTACCCCTACTCTTAATCCGGGTGTCGGGGGTTCAAATCCCCCTGTGGCCATATTTTTTGGTGTGCGACCCGGTGACATATGTCACTCCCTAAAATAATTTAGCAAAATCAAAATAAACTTCAGCAGGAGTTTTCCCATACAGA
>NZCQ01000029.1 GCA_002688335.1 Candidatus Pacearchaeota archaeon
AACACATCCTTCTGCATCAAAAAATCCTTCAATAAAATTTATAGAATTCCCTTTAAAACTTTTATTTTTCATTAAGTTTAATACCATACCCAAATCAGTCCTAATACTTTGGAATAACATAAATAATTTTTTATGAGAAGTTTGGATATACCAAAGATGACTGCCACGTGTTTTAAAATAACTTTTGTAATAATAACATTTAATATCTTTTTTTAAGCATAAAGATAATTTAATTGCACATTTTTCAATAAATTCTTTTTCTCCGTATATTTTTACCTGGAATTGCCCTTTCCATTCATAAATGCAACCATCACCAAGCATCGCTCCAAGCAAGTAAAATAACTCTTCACAATATTCAAGATGTTCAACTTTCTCCTTTAGTTTCCAAGGCATGTTCCTCCCAGAATACCAATCATAAACTCTCCCCTTATTTACACCATAGTTATCAATTAATATCTTAATAATCTCCGGTCTAGAAATACCTTTATCTTTCAGCTTATTAAGCAATTTATATGCTTTAATTCTATCACTTTCCTTCTTCTTATCATTGAATTTTATCACCTCAGATTATATGATATTGTGCCCACTAAACTATATAAATGTTTCCATTATGTAAAACCAATATATTTATATACAATTTGTGCCTAACTATAATATGGTCTATATTAGGAATAAGAAAGTTAAAGGAAAGACATATTATTATATCGTAGAGGGTAAAACCATTAATGGAAAGGTTAAACAGAAGGTTATTAAATATTTGGGAACAGCAGAAAAGATACTAGAAATGGCAAATCTTTTGAAACAATAAATATATAAACTCTTCTTAACAATAGTTAATTATTAAATGGCAGATCAAAAACAAGTTCAGAAAATATCTCGAGATACAATAATTTCTCAAATTCTAGAGATAAAACCCCCAAAATCCAAATTACTAACAGAAATGCTTCTAGATTTTGGTATTCATTGCATTGGATGTGGAGCTTCAACTTTTGAAACCCTCGGTCAAGGAGTTTTGGGCCATGGCTATTCAGAAGACCAATTAAATAAACTAGTTGAAGATTTAAACAAAGTCCTTGAATCAGAAGATGAGCCTTCTAAACTAAATACGGTAACCTCAGATTTCAAACTAACATTAACTGAAAAAGCAATTAACAAAGTTAAGGAAGCAATGAAACAACGAGAGAAAGAAAACTCTACTTTGAGGGTTTCAGTTCTAGCAGGAGGATGCTCAGGTTTCATGTATGACTTAGAATTTGTAGATAATCCAGTGGAAGGAGATCTCAATATGAAACAAGATGGAGTTAATCTTGCCGTTGCCAAAGATTCAATGGAAACATTAAATGGGATAACAATAGATTTCATTGACACCCTAAATGAATCTGGGTTCAAATTTGAAAACCCAAATGCCTCTGCAGGATGTGGCTGTGGTAAGAGTTTTAATTAACTCTAAACAAATAATTTTTTAACCCATTGCCTTTCTATATCTTTATGAAAAAACAATTTCCCAAACTAAAAAACAAAGCAATTCTATCTCCAATGGCTGGAGTAACTGATGTTGCCTTTAGAGCTTTATGCAAAAAATACGGAGCAGCATTGACTTGCACAGAATTTCTCAACTCTACCGCTATAAACCGTAAAAACAAACGCACGCTAGAGATGCTAAAAAAAGATAAATCAGAAAAACCGTCTCAAATACAACTTTTCGGATCTAATGAGGATGAAGTAGTCAAGGCAGCTCAATTAGTTTCAAAAAAGTTTGATATTATAGACATTAACTGCGGCTGTCCAGCTTGGAAAGTTATCAAGACTGGAGCTGGTAGCGAACTCTTAAAAAATCCAAAACAAATAGCCTCATTAATAAAAAAACTCAACAACTCTGTTAAAAATCCAATTACTATAAAAATAAGAAAGGGAATAAATGATAAGACCACGAATGCAATAGAAGTTGCAAGGCTAGCCGAAAAATCAGGAGCATCTGCACTAGCCATACACGGAAGAACTCAGAAACAAGGTTATTCAGGGAAGGCTGATTGGGAAATAATAAAGAAAGTTAAACAATCCATAAAAATTCCAGTTATAGGAAATGGAGATGTATTTACGCCAGAAGACTTCAAAGAAAAACTAGATTTTTCAGAGGTAGATTATATTCTCATCGCAAGGGGTGCAATGACAAACCCCTATATCTTCAAACAAATAAACGATTATATGAAAACAGGAAAATATAAACATAAAAACAAAATAGATCAATTCTTTGAATATTTAACATTAACAAAAAAACACAAAACAGAATTTCAGATAATCAAAAGACATGCAATAAACTTTACTAAGGGGATGAAAGGAAGCGCAAGGCTAAGGGATAAATTGGTGAAAATAAAGGATTTGAAAGAATTGTCTAAGGAAATGAAAGATTTTAAACAAAATGAAATCTAAAGAGAACTTTGCATAAATGTCATTTGCGAAGCAAATCAAGGCAAAGTTCTTCTTAGAGAATGAGAAAAACGGAGTTTTTCAAAGTTCTCTAAACAAGTTAATAAGATCTCCATGGGAGATATAAAAACTGTTTGGATAATCAAACTAACTTCAATCCAAATCTCTCCAACTTCTTAAAATGTTTCTTATTTAATGTTAAAAGGGGGACATTATTAGCGATACAGATAGCTCCAATCAGAATATCATTATCATTTATTAAATCTCCTTTTTTAACGAGTTCTTTAAAAATCTTTAATCCAAGAATAATCTCAGGATACCCTAATGTTAACGTGATGTGGTCTTTATTAATATCTTCTATAATTACTAATGGCAACTTTCTTTTTCCAAATTCAAAAATAGTTATAGGAGTCACACAAATTTCATCTCTTTTTTCAACTATATCAACAATATCCTCATTATCTGTATACAATTCTATCAAAGCACTAGTATCTAAACACAATTTCCTATTCTGAGTACCTATCCCAATTCCAATTTTTTCTCACCCCCATAACATACCCAAGAGAATCCACACCCTCAAATGCTTTCCGAATCTCTTTTTTATACTTTTTAATATTAGCCAGAACCCTATCTTTGTTTCCCCCATTTTTTACATTCCTAGATATAATTTTTGAAAAACTTTCGTTCTCACCCTTCATAGTTTTCAATAGATTATATAATTCATCAGTTATGGTAATTATCTTGCTCATGTTATATTTATATAAACACTTATATTTATATATTTTTCTATCAAAGATTTTAAAAACCATTATTCTTCACTATTATTATGTACAACTTAGAGTTAGATAAGATAATAAGCGAAATCAAAAAGAAAAAATCCAAGTCAGTTTTAATTCAATTACCTGATGGAATGAAGCAGAAATCAAACTTAGTTGTAGATAAAATTGAGAAAAACACGCCTGCAAAAGCTTACATCTGGTTTGGAGGAACATTTGGTTCTTGTGACATCCCCCTTAATACGGATCTTCTCAAGATAGATTTAATAATCCAATGGGGCCATAATCGGTTCAATAAGGGGGCTTGGTAAAATGCCAAACTTATTATTAATAGATGCAAAATGGGAAGGAGAAGTTAATCTCACTGAAAGATTAAAATCCCACCTCAAAAAAAACAAAATCAAATCTTTGGCAATTTTTGCTTCAACACAATTCAACAAACTTGATAAATTGATTAAAGATCTAGAAAAAAACAAGATAAAGGTCTTAAGAACAAAAGCAAAGAGGGCCAACAAGGAATTACAAATATTGGGGTGCGATTGTTATCCAGATTCTTTCAATCCAATAGTCAACAAAGCAGATCTTATCCTCTATATCGGAGATGGATTATTCCATCCAAAAGCAATTCTCCTATCCCAAAAAAATAACAAAAATCCAAAACCAGTTCTTTTATTTGACCCAATCGGAGATAAAGTAGAATTAATAGATCAAAAACTAATTGAGAAAGAAAAACAAAGAGCCAAAAGGAATTTAAAGAGATATTTAGCTGCAGAAACAATAGGCATTTTAGTAACAATAAAGCCAGGACAACAATACCTTGCTGCCGCAAAAAAGCTCAAGGAAAAAATAGACAAAGAAAATAAGAAAGCATACATTTTCATAGACGACACAATTAATTTCTTTCACTTAGAAAACTATCCTTTCATAGACGCCTGGATTAACACTGCTTGCCCAAGGATAGGAACCGACGACATTCTAGGAATAGAACAACCCTTAATTAATCTAAGGGAGGCAATTAACCCTATTAAGGCATTGGAGGAGTTGGAAAATGCAAATCTCTAAACTAATAGTTCTACCAAATAGAAAATCTCAACTTTCCGAAGACCAAAAATCTCAATTACATAAACAAGGCTATCGTCTTGTAGGGAATCATTCTGCAGTAAAGATTTGTGAGTGGACTAAGAAAATGATGAGAAATGGATCTGGATGCTATAAATACATCTTCTATGGAATCAGATCTCACCAATGCCTTCAGATGACAACATCAATGTTCTGTGCATCTCGCTGTAAATTCTGCTGGAGAGGAGAAAAAGCACCTGTTGCAAAAGAATGGTATGGCCCAATAGACAGCCCTGAACATATAATAGGTCATGCAATTGATGAACACCTAGAATTATTAACCGGATTTAAAGGAGAAGGTTATGACAAGACAAATAAAAGAAATATTGAAGAGAGCAAGGAGATAAGGCATGTAGCATTATCTTTAACAGGGGAGCCAATCATCTATCCCCTAATCAACGAGATCCTAAAAGCATTCCATAAAAGAAAAATCTCAACATTCTTAGTAACTAATGCCCAATATCCAGAACAAATAGAAAAAATAGACAAAGCCACTCAACTCTATCTATCAATAGACGCTCCAAATAAGGAATTAATGAAAGAAATTGATAAACCTCTATTCAAGGATTTCTGGGAAAGAACCCTTAAATCTCTCGATCTCCTAAAAACAAGAACATATCGAACTTGCATAAGGCTCACTTGCATAAAAGATGAAAACATGACTGATTTAGATGCTTATGCTTCATTAATCAAAAGGGGAGATCCTGATTTTATAGAACTTAAATCCTATGTTTGGGTTGGAGCCTCTCAAAGAAAATACAAGGTAGAAAACATGCCCTTTATGGCAGATATGAAAAAATTTACTAATTTATTGTTAGAAAAACTTCCAGAGTATGAGTACATCCGACAACACATCCCATCTAGAGCAATTCTTCTAATAAAAAAATCTCTAAACAAAGAAACAATGATTAATTATCCCAAATTCTTTGACCTGATAAAGCAAGGAAAAAAATTCAATGCAGAAGATTATTCTTCTGAGAACATGGAGCCAAATAAATAATTTTAAGCTTTTTATGAAGGACACAAAAAATCAAATTAATTGTAATACTGATCTGGAGGATCAGCTAACATTTTCAGGGATAAAAGATCCATTTATATTTTACCTGCCACCCATAAATTATAAATCCTTTGATTTTTCTTCGGGAGAACTCAGACTTGAAATGAAGAAAATATCAAGTGGTGAACAATTAATTCAGGCCCTGTTTATTTCTTATCAAGGGCCAATGTCATTAGATATGATTCAAGAGCAAGAGCGATTAGGAGATCGGTTAAAGGGAGTGGAATCTGGATTTCAGATATTTGTAGATGGAATATGAATGGGGTTAATATCTCAAATCCCAAAGAAAAAGATAGATTAGAAACCTTTATTCCAAGGGGGGAATATTCTTCAAAAGCCTTAAGGGGGGTTGATTTAGTTGGGGATAAATTAGCTAATGCAGTATTTGGAAATTTTGGAACCTTCTTACTCTCAAGAATCTCAAGAATGTTTCCATCTGGTGTTTATTTCGACTGTGAAGATGATTATCATGACGATTATTCAAGAGAAAGCCATATCTCACTTTATGCTCGACCAAATAAGGAGACCTTAATAGTGAAATGCAATAATTTCAGGACAGATTTTAAAAGAGATTCATTTGGAGTTAGAGATAGTTAATTATTAACAACACAGATCACATTTCTCTGGCAATGTAGAATCATGCTTTCTATGCAACTCACATAAGTTCTCGCTCCCCCTAAATTTCAAACAAAGTTTATACAAATAGTCATTAGAATTTTCTCTATCTCCTATCATTTTTTCAGCATATTTCTTAACCTCTACTAATTCATCCTCGCTAAACTTCATCTCAGCACCCCTCTTAAGCTTGAGATATTGACTCACTGCACTTTCAGTAATTCTCAATAAATCCGCAACCTCTTTCTGACTAAGTTCATATTCATTAATAAGAATTTTCGCTAGCTCTCTCCTCAACCCTGGTATCAAATACCACACCTCAATCTCCTGTGGCATAGACTTCATTTTAAATAATAATCCCCCAAACAATACAATTTTCAGCATATAAAATTTCCATACTATTGCCAATACAGTTAACTATTTAAGGATTCCTAAGTGATTTATATTTATGGAAAAAAAGAAAATTCATAAATTTAAAACAAAAATATTGGGAATTAAGAATCTCTGCGAAGATACAAAACATTTTATTATATCAACTCCTGATGATTTTGATTTCCATCCAGGTCAATTCATATCTTTAATAATGGACAAAGACGGAGGCAAAATAAAAAGGCCTTATTCAATAGCTTCAAAACCAGCCCCTTTATCACTAGAACTTTGTATAAAAATTATTCCTGACGGAAACATAACTCCTTTGTTGGACAAACTCAGGGAAGGAAATGAAATAGATGCCTTAGGCCCGTTAGGACATTTTACAATAAAAGACATTTCAAAAGATCTGATATTCATATCAACAGGAACCGGAATAACTCCTTTTAGGTCCATGATCCATCATCTTCTAAATAACAATCATAAAAATAATGTAAGGCTAATAACTGGTTATAGGTATGAAAAAGGAATCCTATATGAAAGCGAACTTAATGGATTATCAAATAAACATTCAAATTTCTCTTATCATAGGGTTCTTAGCAGACCAGATAACGAGAAAGATCAAAAAGGATATGTCCAAGACGTATTAAAAAAGGATATCAGCAAAGATGCTCACTATTATATCTGCGGCCTAAAAGAAATGGTAAACTCTGTAAAAGATCTTCTTTTAAAAGAAGGAATCCCAAAAGAAAATATTTTCTTCGAGAAGTATGACTGAAAGATCATACTTCTAGTTTAAATGCTTTCTTTATGTCTTACCATTTATGAACCCTTCCTTTCCCAATGTCCTCTTCAGCTCTTTCTATTTTCTTTTTAGTTTCTTCACTTAATTACATATAGAGAACTTTGCATAAATGTCATTTGCGAAGCAAATCAAAGCAAAGTTCTTCTTAGAGAATGAGAAAAACGGAGTTTTTCAAAGTTCTCTATATGTAATTTATAAAATGTTTTATTCCTCCAACTGGGTTTAATACTCCGGGAGCTTGCTCCGAGGGGTGTGGGGCGCAGTAAGTTGGAGGTTAAAATACCCCGCAGCTTATGGCAACTCATTAGAGTTGACATGCTCGAGAATCTTTGATTCTCGATGTGCTGCGAAGTGAGCGAAGCGAACGGTGGGATTTTTATTAAAACCTTACACCATATCTTAACTATAGTTAAGATTTATAAACCCTTAAAACATTATTAATTAATTATGTCAGACTTGCAAATAGTTCCACCTTCATTAGAAGAACAAGAAGTTATAGAAATAAATAGAGAAAACTATGACCATTATAACGAAGAGAGATTAACATACAAGGCCGAACCCGGATTAACAGAAGAACTTGCTCGCAAAATTTCAAGTGATAAGGGAGAACCTAAGTGGATGCTAAATAAAAGGTTAACCGCATTAAGAGTTTTTAAAGAAAAAGAACTTCCCAAATGGGGCCCAGATCTTTCTAATTTAGATCTATCTAAGATTATTTATTATATGAAACCAGATGCAAAAAAGAATGCAAACTCTATAGGGGAAATTCCAGAAGATATAAGGAAAACTTATGAAAAACTTGGCATTCCAAAAGCTGAAAGAGAATACTTGGGGGGTAGCGGTTTTCAATATGAGAGCGAGTCTGTTTATCACAATCTTAAAAAAGAGCTAGCAGATAAAGGAGTAGTGTTTTTAGATATGGATGAGGCTGTCCAAAAATATCCAGAAAAAGTTAAGAAATATTTCATGACTAATTGCGTTCCAATAAATCTTCATAAGTTCTCAGCCCTTCATGCAGCAGTTTGGTCAGGAGGTACCTTCATTTATATTCCAAAAAATGTAAAAGTTGATATTCCATTGCAAGCCTATTTTAGAATGAATGCTAAAAAGGGCGGACAGTTTGAACACACTTTAATAATAGTTGATGAAGGAGCAGAAGTACATTATATTGAAGGATGCTCTGCTCCCCAATACACCGAGAATTCATTACATGCGGGATGTGTAGAAATTCATGTAATGAAGAATGCTCGAGCTAGATACTCCTCAATAGAAAATTGGTCTAAAAACACTTACAACTTGAACACAAAACGTGCAGTTGTCCATGAAAATGGAGTGATGGAATGGATTAATGGCAACGCAGGAAGCGCTATAACAATGCTCTATCCCTGCTCAGTCCTTCTAGGAGAAAATGCAAAAACAGACTACATAGGAATAGCTTATGCGGGAGAAGGCCAATACCAAGATACAGGATGCAAGGTTTATCACTTAGCACCTAACACATCCTCATCGGTTCTAAGCAAGGGCATTAGCATAGACGGAGGAATATCTTCATACAGGGGGATAGTGGATATTAAAAAAGGAGCCGTAAATAGTAAATCAAATGTACGATGTGATGGATTAATGCTTGACAATAAGTCAAAAGCTCTAACAACCCCTAGCATGGATGTTCATGAAAATGATGTAAAAGTCGCTCATGAAGCAGCAGTTGGAAAGGTTGAAGAAGATCAATTATTCTATCTAATGTCAAGAGGTTTATCGGAGGATGAAGCAATTAAATTAATAGTAGCAGGATACATTGAACCTCTAATAAAAGAGCTCCCAATGGAATACGCAGTTGAACTCAATAGACTTATTGAACTTGAGATTGAAAACTCTGTTTGCTGATTTTTCTAAAATGAATAAAAAAGATTTCCCCATATTCGAACACCATCCAGATTTAGTTTATCTAGATAGCGGAGCAACTTCACAAAGGCCAAGACAAGTAATCAATTCAATCACAGATTTCCACGAAAAAGAAAATGCAAACATTAACAGGGGAATTTACACATTGAGTGAACAAGCAACAGAGAAATATAAACTAGCCAGAAAAAAAGTAGCCGATTTCATAAATGCTAAAGAAAATGAAATAATCTTTACAAGAAATACCACCGAATCAATCAATCTTCTAGCTTCAACAATAAAACCTATAATAAGTAAAGGAAAAAACGAAATCTTATTAACAGAAATAGAACATCATTCCAATCTAGTTCCTTGGCAGGAATTCGCAAAGAAAAACAATATGAAACTGAGATTCATTCCCCTAATGGAAAACTATGAACTAGATTATGATAAAGCAAAGGAACTAATAAATGAGAAGACAGCAATACTCTCAATAACTCATATCTCAAACGTCCTAGGAACGATTAATGATATAAAATTATTAATCGATTTAGCAAAAGAAAAAAAAGCATTAACAATAATTGATGCTGCCCAATCTGTTGCACACATGAAGATCGATGTTAAAAAACTAGATTGTGACTTCCTAGTTTTTTCATCTCACAAGATGTTAGGTCCAACAGGAATTGGAATTCTCTATGGAAAAAAAGATCTACTAGAAAGATTGTCTCCCTACCAGTATGGGGGAGGAATGATTAATACGGTCAGTTATCAAGATTCAACTTATGCGGATCTTCCAGAGAAATTTGAAGCAGGAACACAAAATATAGCAGAATCCATAGCACTTGGAGAAGCAATTAACTATCTAGAAAAAATAGGTTTTGATAAAATAAAAGAACATGAAAAAGGGCTCCTAAATTATGCGCTAGAAAAACTAAATGAGATAGAATGCATAGAACTCTATAGTCCTGAAAAAGATAAATCTTCTTCAATAATATCTTTCAATCTAAAAGGAATTCATCCTCATGATGTTGCACAAATACTTTCAGACAATAATATTGCAGTCAGGGCCGGCCATCATTGCTGCATGCCTCTTATGAAAAAACTAGGAATTCCAGGAACAGTACGAGCTAGTTTCTCAATTTACAACACAAAAGAAGACATAGACAGACTAATAGAAGGGTTAAAAAAAGTTCAGGAGGTTTTCAAGTAATCAATCTTTTAGTATCTGTTATAGTTATGGGTGAGCATCATCTAGCCATAAGGAAAAGCTTAATCATTATTACATTAGATTAACAGCAAATTAAAACTAAAAAACTAAAAATGAATATCTATACTGAAATAATTCTAGATTTATACAAAAATCCCAAAAACAAAGGAGTTTTAGAAAATCCAACACACGAGTCAGGAAGAAATAATCCTCTTTGTGGAGATGAAATTAAAATTCAGTTGATTATAGAAGAAAATAAAATTAAAGATGTAAAATTCTTGGGACAAGGTTGCGCAATATCACAAGCCTCTGCCTCTTTATTAACAGATAAAATAAAAAATATGAATGTTGAAGAAGTTAAAAGTTTAAATAAAGAAAATGTTCTGGATCTATTACACATACCAATCTCTCCAGGAAGATTAAAATGCGCATTACTAAGTTTAGATACATTGAAAGAGGCCTTAAAATAAAATGTTAGAAGAAAAATTTGAAGATTTTTTAGACAAGTTAGAATTAGATCTAGTAAGAGAAGGTTGGTATTCTGAAAGTTCCCTTAGTTTTAGAGGTAAAAGAGAAAGATCCTATGAAAATCCGGAGTTTGAGATGGCATTAACCCATTCAGGAAATTTAGCATTTAGTGAAATAAGGACAGTTTTACATAATTCAAAATATTTCTGGGAATTCCATCTTGGTGGGGAAATTAAACCAACAGAAGAGATTTTCCCACATGAATTATTAAGATTTAAACAATTTGCTATAAGAAATTCAGATCAATCAAGACCCTATCACCATCAATTAACATTTACAGCTGATAGTGCAGAAGATAACGGTTTAGTATATGAAAGAACGGTAATGGGACACATTAATTCATTTAAGGGGAATGAAATAATTTGTTACAATGGGACAGAGGTTTACGTTGCTGATTTTAAAGGCCTTAAAATAAAATGTTAGAAATTAAAAATCTTCATGTTGAAATAGAAGGAAAGGAAATTCTTAAGGGCGTTAATCTAAAATTAGAAAAAGGAAAAGTTCATGCTTTAATGGGTCCCAATGGATCTGGTAAAAGCACTTTAGCGAATGTCGTCATGGGCCATCCAAAATATACAATTACCAAGGGCGAAATCCTTCTAGATGGACAATCTATAAATGAACTAAGCCCAGATGAAAGAGCAAAAAAAGGTCTTTTCTTATCGTTTCAATATCCAAGCGAAGTGGATGGAGCCACTATCTCTACCTTCTTAAGACAAGCATTAAACAGTTCAAGGAAGGCAAGGGGAGAAGAACCAATCTCAGTCTTAGATTTTCACAATCTATTAAAAGAAAAACTTAGGCTCCTCAATACTGAGGAATCTTTTGCAGAAAGATATCTCAATCAAGGATTCTCGGGTGGAGAAAAGAAGAAATCTGAAATTCTTCAACTGGCTATTTTAAATCCCGGCATAGCAATTCTCGACGAAACCGATTCTGGCACGGACATAGACGCCTTAAAAGTCATAGCAGATAATATCAATAAAGTTATGGGTGAAAATAAGATAGTCTTAATAATCACTCACTATAAAAGAATCTTAGAACATGTCAAACCTGATAAATTATCTATTCTTATTAATGGTAAAATAGCCTTAGAAGGAAATGCGGAGCTAGTTGATCAACTAGAAGAAAAAGGATATGGCTGGATCGAGGAAGATTGATTAATACAACCTCAGCATTACTTATTTGAGTAAGGTTATAACTCTAAATTATAATCGATAAAACTCTAAGAAAAATCAAATCACTCCCAACCTAACTAATGTTCCGAAAAAAATAGAAATCCAGATAACAAAAGCAACTATTAACCACTCCTTTTTCCTATTACTTCTTGAGAAAGCAACTATCGCTAATGCAAGCGTTGCCAATACTAATGGAATAAACTCTATGGTTGTCATGGTAATAAACCTCCTATGACCATTAAAAAGTTACCGAAAGCAAATAAAACAAGTGCTATTGGGTTTGAAGGATTTGTAATTATAAACGGCATTGTTATTACTACAACAAATCCAGCAACAACCCTTAATGTAAAACCTGTTTTAGCATTCTTATTCATTAAATAACAAACAATAATTAACTTATATAATTAACTCTCACCTTGGACACTCTCCCTCTGTCCAATACAAAACATCTTCATTATGACAAGCATGACAACTATTAGAATAAGTTGAAGCACAAGGCCACTTTATGCATTGAATTTTCTCACCATTATTCCATCCACAAACCGGATCATATAGCGCAATACATGCGTCACCCTTCCTGCTATCTTCATCACAATAAATCTTCTCTTTATCATCATCTTTCCCATTACTTGGAACAACTTTAAAATCCTCATCGCAATATCTAACAACACTCTCATCAACCTGTTTCATAAACTGATAGGGATCAACACACAGCTCATTATTACAACCAAAACATCCATACTCTCCTGTCTCAGAGTTCCTCATCAATATGATCCCATCATCCTCAAAAGAAAGTTTTTCAACATAATTAACGCCATCATGATTACATTGTCTCGGATAACTGTTCATAATTAGATTTCCAACTTCCGCACAACTCTCAAAATTATTAACTCCCTTATCAATTTTCAATATATTAAAAATTAAAAATCCTAGAACAATCAAAACAATCACAATCAAAACTATGCTTTTATTTCTAGCCATACCCCCATAGAGTAAACTACTTTTTATATCTTGCGCTCACAAAACATTTAATAATCACTTCTTCTTCATTAAAAAAAGAAAGGAGGTGAAAATGTTATCAAAAGGAATGATGGGCTGGGGAGCTGTGCTTGTTGGTGTTCTAATTGCACTAACTCAATACATGAGCTGGTCTGGTTCTCTAAACTACCTATGGGCAGTGCTTGTATTGCTTTGGGGTCTTGCTGCTTTAAAGTAATTGGGCAAAATGCAAGATAAATCTCTTGGAATTTTAATAATTATATTATCAATCATAGCCCTTGGTCTTGTATTTTATGTCAATACTTCTAATATTCTAAACAATTTCTTCGACACTGAGATTGGAGAAGGTCTTGGAAGTTTATGTTCCGACGAGCAAGATTGCAAGAATTTTTGTAACAACAATATGGGGCAATGCCTAGATTATTGCAAGAACCGCTTTCACCCCTTATGTAGAACAATCTTTGAATTCAAAGAATGAATAACAAAATGGAATCCCTAAAATCAACAAACTCTCAGTATAATTTTAACCTAAACAAATATCTCTTAGCAGCAGGATTCATAGGTCCAATAATATTTTTCCTAACTATTTATTTATTATTCCCATTGATGTATTCAGGATACAATCCAGTTAATCAGTATATCAGCGAACTAGGTGCTCCCGGAAGTCCTGTAAAAACTTTAACCAATGTTCTAGGGTTTAGTTTATTAGGAGTTTTAACAATGATATTCTCTATCGGAGTATTTAGATCAAAAGAATTAAATAAATTAGGAAAGTTTTCTGCATTATTCATTTCCATAACAGGATTATTAATGTACTTAGTAGGCATATTTTATTGCGATGTTGGTTGTAATAATTATTCCATGATTGGTGAGATACATGAAATGGTTAGCACTAGCGGACAAGTCCAAGTTCTTGCAGTAGGATACATCTTATTTGCATTTAGTGTTTATAATCATAAAAAATTGAAATTCTTAACACCCTTAATCTTGTTCTTAGGAGTTATAACTCTCATCTTAGCATATTACACTGCATTCTATCAAGGTTATATTCCATATCCGGGAATCCTTCAAAGATCTGCCATAGGCCTACCTTACATAATCATGGCCATAATAGCTTTCTCCATGTACCGTTTAGAAGGATGAAATTTTTTTAGTTTTTAGTAACAAAAAAGTGGTAAGATAGCTTTATATACAATAAAATCAACATATAACTGCTTACTTCGGTAAGTAGAGATGTTTAACTTCGGTTTTTCATCTCTTTTCTATTATTAAGGGTTTTGGGTTTTCTGTTCCCGTATATTTTTCTCAATCTCTCCTCTAAAACTGGTATCTCCTGCCTTATTCTTTCAAGTTTATCTTTATATTTCTTCAATCTAATATTATAAACTAATCCACTAATCTTATTCTCTTTAAATCTCTCAACCTGGGTTCTTTTCATCAAATCAACTAAAATCTTCCTTTCCTTCATCTTCCCTTTAATCTTCTTCCTCAATTTATCCTTTTGAGATCTTTTATTGTAACGATAAACAGAATATCCTACAATTCCCATAAACAATAATATGAAAACCCAGTATCTTCGAATAAAACTTACAATGCCCCTCCCAATACTTGAAGCAATCCCCTCATCAATTTTCTTATCTTCAATAGAATCTCTCAACCTAACTAACAACTCATCAGTATCATCATATCTTTCATCTTCAAAAGCAGTTTTAACTTCACTTAGTAATTCAGATAGCTCTTGATCAGAAATCTCCCTAACATCTTTTTCTCTCAAGATTATTAAATCTTCCAATAACTTTGCCCTCTCATTCCTAGAGATTATTTCTTCAGTCAGAATAATTACTTCTTCATAACTCAGTTCATCCCAATCAATCAATCTTAACGCTTTATTTGCATCAACATAATCTTTCTGACTATATTCAACATTTCCTCTTAAAATCTCCGCATAATCAACTTGCTCTAAAGTTCTATTTGCTTCAATTATCACATCTTTTAAATAATCTACCGAAAAACCCTCGCTCTCCATCTCACCAACTAGTTTTTCAGCTTTCCTAATAGATTCCAATGCCTCTTCTCTACTAAATATCCTCCCTTCAATACTATCATTAAGGATAGCGAAGTTGGTAATACCAACCCTACCTTCAATACCCAAACTTTCCCTTATTTCCTTATTCTGGTCTGAATTAATCCAATTAAAAAACAAATAAGATGTTAATACTAATAATATTACGATAGGAAGAATAATCTCCAATCTTTTATTCATTTTCATCCTCCTTCATTTTCAATTCCAACCATTTGCCTTTATAATCTTTCTCTTTAGCTTCCCTCTTTAATATCTCGACAATATCATTATCAATCATCATAATCCCTCTTTTATCTCCCTTTCTAATTCTTTTAGAAACCTTATTTATCCTTTCGATCATCCGTTTTTTAATTCCTCTAAAAAATGATCCAGTCTTGTTAAAGATATTAAATTTAATTTTTCTAACTCTGCCTGGTTTTTTATTTAACGCACTTTCCTTAACCAGGTTCTCCTCAAAACTAGGCTCTATTATCTTTTCCTTTTCCTTTTCCTTATTCCTGTTCCTAAGCTCTCTCATTCTAAATTCTTCTTCAGAAATATCTCTATAGCTTTTATCCTTCTTCATGTCAGAAACCTCTAACAATGTCTTTTCATCTTCAATCTCTGCCAATCTCTCATTTAACAATTTAAAGCTTTCATCATAAGCCTTTTTAGATAGCTTACTATTAACATAGTGTTCTGTTTGTATCTTCTTCACTTCTTCCTCAACTTGCACTTTTTCCGTTTCCAGATCCTTAGAAATCTGAACAGGCTTCAATAATTTAACTCGCTGGTTTCTTAACGTAATCCTATTTTTCTTTATTTTCTGTACTCTTTTGTTATGCTGATCAATTGAATTATTATAACTTCCTTCACTAATTTTTCCAGAGAAATATTTCTCCTGAGTTTCAATAATCAATCCCCTAATGTTATCTTCTTCTTTATCAATGTCTTCAATTTTCTTACTTATGGTAATTCTCTGATATCTTCTAATACTCAAAACACTGATTACGGAAACAACAATTAACCCTAATAAAATAAAATGCCAATACAAATAGAAGAACAGTCCAAGATTACCCCTTCTTTCTAAAAGTAGCATCACTCTAGCATTCTGCGCTCTCTCTTCTGCTAAATCAAAATCACCCCTATCAAAAGCAACTCTAGCCAAATTTAAAACTTCCTCTATAGAACTGTCTGCAAAGATAGCCTTCCCTGAAACCAAGGACCTTAAGTTAACTCTTTCTCCATATTCGTCTCTAAACTCCTTAGGAACATTTCCAGTAATCAAGTTAATAAGCTTCGGGTCATCTAACGCTTTTTGAATATCTTTAATTAATTTATCAACCGAAATAGCCTTATTCTTTATTCTTATGATCTCATTAGCAAAATCCAAAACAGCTTTATTTCTCTTTTCCTTTAATTTATTATACGCCTCGATTAATAGTTTCCCAACATTATTAACATGATAACCAAGTCTTTCCATTAAGTTAATAGCTTCTTCTGCTTCCTTCAATTTACTACTTGATTCCTTAGAATCCCTTTCTAAGATTATGAGCTTAATATTTTGCGTCTCCTTGTAACTACTTTTAACAACATTAGTATTTTTTATTCCAGTTATAACTGCTTTCAGGGTGTATTCTTCATAATCTTCTTTATAAGCAGGAATAGTTATCTTAATCGCGAAATTTCTAGAATTCTTAGATTCTATTCTGCTAATCACTGAAGGAGATATTGAAATGTATTGAGATAAAAACCCAGTTACATTTAAACTTAAATCTTCTAATGTCGTGTTCGTAAATTTATTTTCTACTTCTAGTTCAAAATTATCTTCTTGTCCTCTAACTATCTCAATTGTTCTGTAATAAGTAATGTCTCCACCGCCTCCACCACCCCCCCCCCCCCCCCCCCCCCCCCCCCCTCCCCCCCTTACCCCCCATATGAATTCCCTGTATGGGCCCCGCGGGAAGCCGAACATTAACGCGGACCCCTCAAATTTGGATGC
>NZCQ01000030.1 GCA_002688335.1 Candidatus Pacearchaeota archaeon
CCGCTTAAAAGAATTAATATCTAAAGGAATTATTTAAATGAAGTTAGTAGTAGATACCAATAAATTATTTACATTTTTCTGGAGCGGTTCACTATTATATAAATTAATAAAGGCCAACCATAGGCTATTCTCACCAGAGTTTGCTTTAGAAGAATTAAAGAACCACAAACCTGAGATATGTTACAAGGCCGGAATATCTTCAATACAATTTGACGAATTCTTCTTAAATCTTAAAAAAGTAGTTACCTTTGTTCCTTTTGAAGATTATTCAGAAGAAATGTCCAGAGCCTTATCTTTAATCAAAGAGAATCTTAAGGATCTCGATTTTATTGCTTTAGCATTATCAATTGAGGGAGCAATAGTTTCTGATGACAAGAGACTTAAAGATCAATCAGAAATTAAGATTCTTAATAAATCTGAATTTAATGAATTATTTTAACATCCCTTCACCCTTTCAACTCAACTTTCAAAACATTCTCAAGTTCATCAAATAGCCTGTCTTCAAATATAGCAGATTTTTCATCTTCTTGCTTCCCAGAGTTTAAAACCTCAATCAATTGTACAATAATATTATTGAAATCAGATGGATTTTCTTTACCATATCTATCGATAATCAATCCCTCCATCTTATCCATGTCCTTCTCTTGTGTAACAATCTCTATACCTTGTTTAGCCATCTCCAATTTAGAAGTGTTCTTCAGAAAACTATAGGCTCCAGAACTCCTTACATGATTCTCAATAAACCTAAAATCAATATCAGAAGTCTTACCTTCAGTTATGATTCCATAAACCCTTAACAATACAATCTTTCCATTAACATCTCTCTTATCTATTTCAGAAATTATTCTTTGATTGGCAACAATTGAGTTATCAATCTCAACATTAATTGAGATAATCTCCTTTAATTTAATCTCCTTTTTAGTTACTTTTGTAAATCCGTTAACCTCTACAATATAAAAACACCCCCCACCCAAATCCTCTAGTTCCTTGAAATTATTAGGAAATGTAGGCCCCCCATAGATCACCGGCTTACCATCATTTTCGTGTTCATAATCAACATGAATATGTCCCATCGCATAATAATCTGCCTTAGGGAGCTCAGAAAGTGCAACAGATTCTATCGGAAGCCCCTCCGCAACTTCTGTCAGAGTTGTATGAAGCATTAAAATCCTAAAATTATTCTCATAAGGTTCTTTTATCTTAATCTTTCTTATAGAATCAACTTCAAGACCAGATTTCTTACCCGGATACCCGTATATATGCACAGACTCATAGTTCAAGGGATTTAAAACAACTTCCTCTTCGTTCTCTTCATATTTAGCAATCTCACAAAATCCAGCCATCTCCAAAACATCTAAAAAGGTCTTTCCAGAGACAGAGTAGTCATGACTCCCAGCAATGACATAGCATTTTACTCCCTTCTCTTTAAGTTTTCTAAACTCAAAAAAAGTATCCTTCAGAACATCTATCGGCGGAAAAGCAGAATCAAACAGATCTCCAGTAAACAATACAAAATCAACCTCTTCTTCTATGGAACTATTTATGGCTTCCCTAAAATATTCCATATTAAGTTTCTGAAGTTCTTCCTGCCTCCAACCACCCAAATGACAATCAGTTATGTGCGCAAATTTCATTCTCGTATGAAAACCTAAGTAGCAAACAAGTCACCTTTCCTATGTTAGCTACTCCGTAAATCCCTCCATTATCCATTTTTACCTCGTTTGATATCAATCATTGAGAATAGTTTTTTATAAAAATGATTGTTATGGAGCAGGATTATTGATTAACCAACAATCAGTATCTGCATATATATCTACAAAGTCCTTGTATTCTTGATCCTCTACTAAGGGGAATTCATCCATTATTTCAAACATACCCTTGCGAACCTTAGTATATGAGGGAACAATGCCCACCAATATATCTAAAGGACACTTATCAATAGGAAGCGGATTGTCAACTCGAAGATCTACAGAGATAACCTTATCAGCCTTACAAATTAAACTCCTAAACTCATTTGTTCCATCCTCCCTAACAATTCTGTAACTGGGACGTCTATTTAGGAAAACATTAACAGTTGTAATTGGATGCCCCTCAATCGACCTTATTCTTTCCCTGACACTGTAAAATCGGTCCAATGCACCATTATCTGGCTCAGGTATTAAGCTCCCTTCTATCATTATAATTCCCAGTCTATCTATTAAATATCTAGGATCACGATCTCCAATTTGATAATGTATTGTTGGTATTGATATTTGTGATTGTCTAGATAACCTATCAACTATTGAACCCCTTCTACTTTCTCTTTCCAGGCGTTTTTTCTCATTTGGTAACATAATTTATGGATATACCCGGGTTTTATAAATCTTCCCATACTTTGAGTTAAAATCAGAACAAACAATTTAACAACCATCAATCCTAAGAATCTGGAAGCTCACCACTATTAACTTTTTTCTTTTTATCACTCATGTCATTTCCATTACTATCTGTATATGTTATTGAATAGGATAGTCCAGATCTATTATGGATAACACAAATAGATGCAGACCTAGCATCTTCAGGATGTTCAAACTCAGAAATACTTGTCACATCCCTTGCCACCCGATATATCTGACCAACAGGGATCTCACCAACCATATTTTTCAAAGCAATTTCTAAACCCATCCAGATAAGATATCGGAACACTATTTAATATTTTATGTATTAATTTAGACCATTTATCCACTTGCTCCGCATCCCACTTCGTTGGGATGCTCCGCAAAACTTATTGATATTTCTAAAATCCAAGACTTACCAATAAGATAAAGGAAATATCTATCTAACCCAGAACTCATAAACAAACAATTCTTCAAAATCCAACTTCTCTCGATCCAACAACTTATATTCATATCCTGACCCCTTAGCAACATCTAATATCTTGTTAGGATTACTTAGAGAAGAAAACAAAAGCAAAACTCTCCCGCCCCCAGATAAATGCTCAACAGCTCTCTTCAAAAATCTAATAATGATCTCACAACCTTCCTTACCTCCAGTAGTCTGCAATCTAGATTCTCCAGGCTCTCTTTCGTCTTCAGGCAGATAAGGAGGATTAAAAATAATAAGATCAAACTTCTCATTTATGTTAGAAAACAGATCGCTCTCAATAGCCTCAAAACCAAGTTTTTTCATATTAGCAATAACCTCCGGATTAATATCCGAAACAACATTATTATCAAATCCAGCTTCCTTACAGGCCTTAGCTTGAATTCCAGATCCAGTTCCCATGTCGAGGATCTTAAATCCTTCCTGCTTCTCCAAGATCCTAAGATTCTTATTTCCAATCATCCTAAGGCGCCCTATCAAAACCTTCTGCAACAAATAAGAATCTTCACTTGGTTGATATATCATCTTATTCAAAATTCTAAGAAAGCAATCCTAATATACTATTTCTAAAAATGTATGAAAAAATCAAAATAACAATCAAAACAACTAGCACAAACCCTAAGATTATCTCAGTTTTATGCGATTTCTTTTTAACAGGAACGGCCGGATTAACAGTGCTCGCTTGATTCAAAGGTTGAACAACTTGCTGCTGATTTTCCAACTGACTAGGAAGTCTGATATTCTGACTTCTAACACCATTATTAGCCTGTTTATCCAACACACCCTTTTTTCCAGGCATTGTTAACTGCTCTTCAGGCCTGACATTAAGAGACTGACTCACGCCCCCCATAAAATGAGAAGCCTCTTCAACCTCTTCAGGATTATAACCCGAGTTCAGCATAATCTGTTTTGCAGATTCAATACTCTCTCCTTTATTCACCGCATTCCTCAAACTAGTGACTATATTTTCATTAATCATAAATAGTAAATATAATTAAGATTTAAATAAGTATCTAAATAAAATTCAAAATTCAAAAATCTGAGCGTTCTTAGCTAAATGCAAAAACTTTTCCTTATAACCTAGCTCCTTTCCTAATTCCATCATTGGTTTAGTCTTATCATATCCTCCATGAGCAGGTATTATGTGTTCTGGATTTATGATATTAATGAAATCTCTTATATCTTCTTGACCCCCATGACCGCTTACATGGATATTATTAAAGATTCTAACATTTCTTTTTTTCAGCCTACTGTCCAACTCCTCCCTATTTTCAATATTGACTTTTGTAGGTATAACTGAAGACGAGAAAACAACATGGTCATTATTATTGAATTGAAAAGGCAATTTCTTCCTACTTAGTCTATCCAAAATACTTCCCGGTTCTCCTTGATGTCCTGTACAAACAACCATATATTCAGATCTTCTTTTATTAATTTGTTCAAGCTTCCTCTCCAGCTGCCTTCTGTATGTGGCTAATTCAATGTCTTTCCTAAAGGGGCACATATCCACTCTAGCCGCAGCGCCAACATATTTGTTCAAACTTCTTCCAAGGAAAACAATTTTCCTATTCAATTTTTTCCCAAATTCAACAATGGATTTTAATCTAGCAATATGTGAAGAAAAAGTTGTGACAATTAATCCCTTGCCCTCATTACTAGTAGTCAATAATACTTCCTCAAGCAAAGCCTTAGCAACTTTCTCACTAGCAGTTTTCCTAGGATCTCCAGAATAAAGCGAATCACAAATAAGAACCTTGACTCCTTCTTTAGAAATCTCTTTCATTTTCTCATAATTTGGCTTCTTACCCATTATTGGACTGTTATCAAGTTTAAAGTCGTTAGAATAAAGTACAATTCCTTGAGGAGTATGCAAAGCCAACAAAGACATATGAATAGTAGAATGAGTTATATTGATGAAATCAACTTTATACCGTTTATTCTTTCCTTGTACATAACAAAATGAATTAGGCTGAACAACTCTTAGTTTATTTTTCAAAAAAATCTTCTCATCTTTCAATATAGATTTCAATACCTCTATAGTAAAAGGAGTTCCAATAATATCTGCATTATATCTCTGAGCAACATAAGGTATGGCTCCGATATGATCCAAATGAGCATGACTTGGAATAATAGCACGAACTTTATCCCTCAAACCAAGTTTATCCAGAACAAGATCATCAGGAATCGCCCCAATAGATCTAAATTTCTTTTCAGAATAAACCCTCTCAGATTCTTCCAACTCAACTATGGGAGGTAAGAAAAAACCAGCATCAAATATAATCGCATCTTCTCCAAGATCGACAGCAGTCATATTCTTCCCAACTTCGTTATATCCGCCAACAGTAATTATCCTCATCTTTCAATAATACACCTTTTTCAAGATAAACCCTAACAGGTTTAAATAAGTTGTTATTCATAGCAAATTAGAGCATATGTGCATAGATTTAATCCCCTATTTAGCTATTAGTATATAAAGCTAATGTAACCATTATGGGGTTAATATAAACCATAGCATATTTCACAATAGAGAGTTTTGAATAACTTCGGTTTTACATTCACACAAAATTAGATTGTATAAAATAAAGTGATGATATCTCTTCATCAGTTAACTCTCTATTATAAATCATTATCTCATCCATTTTCCCATCAATATATCCCATATTTATTGGATTACCATTAACACTTAATAATCCTCCTCTCGTTCTACTCCCGTGAGGCACCCCATCAATATAGAGCTGACCCCCCACATCTTTATGGTACGCAAGAACTATATGAGACCATTTGCCAACATCTAAGATTTTTGATCCACTTATACTACTCCAACTATTATTTCTATTGGCCAAAACTACAAATAATCTATCGTTTTGAGGCAATTGTCCACCATGATTGCCAAAATAATAAAATACATAGTTTGCGTCATTAGTGTCTCCCCATTTATTTAAGGGCAGATAAGCATAACCTTGATGACCAGATTCAGGATATATCCAAAAGGATATGGTTAGTTCATCAGCCAAATCCAAACTATCATCATCAGGAATACTTATAGCATTTTTGGCAAATTCTGTTTTTATCGCTTTTCCTAAAACACCATCAACAAAACTAGCATCAACAAAGAGTTGACCATCATTATTCCCTACACTATCACTACCGTCTTCCTCAAATCTCCACCAACTAACTAGGTTATTATAACTAGGAATGGTATCAACTATCCCCCCAATCTCTCCTTTTATGTCTGAGTTATCTACAAAAACCTCAAGACCGCCTTTATCATCAATAAATGGCACAATAGAAACCTTATCAATTACACCAGTTTCACTAGCACTAAATATGTATGATTTTGTCTCAAACTCATCTGGCAAACTATCATTTCTGCTAACTACCTTAATTTCTCCATCACTATTATGAAATAAAAAGCTTAAACTATCTAATTCTCCAAAATTCTTGACAACAACCTCTGCCCCACCATTTATAAGCATTTTAACTTCTAAGATCTCAACCTTAGTCTTAAACACCTCTATATCCACGCCCCCACTCGTCCCCCCTATCAAATCACCCACAACATTCCATACTATAGCTACAACAGACAAGGCTACAAGAATCAAGATAACCATGCTTATAATATTCTGCCCACCCATTTTTTATATTTTAACTAAGCTAAGTAACACGTACTAAATAACTTCCTGTTTTTTCTTCTCTGGAACCACCCTATAATTCCACTTTGGAAGGAATTTATCAAATAAAATTCC
>NZCQ01000031.1 GCA_002688335.1 Candidatus Pacearchaeota archaeon
GAACTTTGCATAATTGACATTTCCGAAGGAAATCACAGCAAAGTTCTCTCTTAGAGGAGTTTGAAATTGCATTATTTCAAAGTTCTCTTAACTACAAACTCAGAACTTTAAAACTATCAAATCCTACATGCCTCATTTCTTCACTCTCAACTTTCTTAACTTCACTATGCTTAGGTCCCTTTTTACATCTATCAATCATTTCATTAACTTTCTCATCCCTTCCTTCAACAACAACTTCAACCCTTCCATCTTCTAAATTCCTAACAAACCCCTTAACTCCTAGCTCATCCGCAGTCTCCTTAAGAAACTTTCTAAAAAAAACTCCTTGCACAATTCCAGATATAAACAGCTTTAACGTTTTCATATAATCAACAATAGAATTAATTATTTAAATCTAACTTCTCCTTATTTAGGACTATTTCTACTAAACTCGGCTTTAATCTCTTCTTCACTTAAAGCTCTTCTCCAGGTCTTGACCTCATCTAACTTACCATCCAAATTAGATCCTGAAGGTTCAGAAAGTCTGCCTATCTCTTTAACATAGCCCCAATCGTAGCTTGTAGTTGAACTATCGGTATCTATCTCATTTCCATCAAGATAAACTCTATCTTCACTTTGATCCCACATAACAACTATATGATGCCACTTGCCAGTCGAGATAATTTCCTTTCCGGTCAAATGTCTTCCATTAGAATCTGGCCCCTTATTTCTCCAGTGAAGATATGAAATCCTTCCATCGTTAGTAATTCCCAAAACCACATCCCCTATGTCGTCATCCCTAGTTGATCTTAAGATGCCGCTTCCCCATTCAGAATCCACGCCTAAAGCATCAACATTAATCCATACTGATGCTGTAAAAGATCCTGTTCCAAACTTAAACATATCAGGACTGCTATCAAGTTTAATATAATCATCATCTCCATCCAAATCAACAGCTTGTCCATTTACGCCTTCAACAAAACCAGAATCTCCTATTCCCGTATTAATATTTCCAGAAACTTCATCATTAAAATTACCTTCAAATTTCAAATGCCCAACCATCCCCCTATCCAGACTAACGACATTTCCAGTAATTCCCTCTCCAAAGTAGATAACATAAACAGACACAGATAACAACAACAGAACCCCTAAGGCCCAGCCCATTCCTCTTTTCATAGCATATAATAACAACATTCTTATTTAAATCTATCTCCAAGGTAATATCAAGACGAGTATCCGGAAATAGCTTCTTTAATCGGGTTTAACGCAACATAAATACGTTCAACTTTGTATAGGATATCCCTTTCTTTTTGATTAATTGAGTTCATGGCTCTATCACTTATGACTAGGTGATAAGGATGTTTACACTCAATAGCTAAATGAAGAAGCATATCTGTTACCTCTAAAAAATCTCCATCATCTAGTCTTGCTGCTCCTGAAAGAGATAAACGATCCGTTTCAGGACTATAGGTAAGATTAACTTCCCTGTTTCTTTCTCCCATGAGGTTAATTACAATAGATACTTTATAAGAATTATTATAGCCTCTAGAACTTCTTTAAATATTTACACTTGCAGTATTCTAGCGGAGAAGTGTGTGGCCTTCATTGATTTATCAATGAACATATTTTCTAAGACAACCTCGAGAACCCATAATCCATTTCACAACCTTCTAACATCCAATTCATTATGCAATATTGTAAATATTTGAGAGGCAAAATAAGTTTCCCTTCCCACTGATAGTTTATCAAATCTTTTAATTTCCTTCCTAGGCAATCCATCATGATCTCCAATAACAAAAACACAATTCTTCAACTCATCATCTTTAACTGAACGAACCATCTCTCCTTTTCCATCTAAAACTAACATCTTCTTCCCATCATTAATAAGTTCTTTAACCAACAAAGAGAAACTCTTCTTCTCAATAAAACATCCAGGAAATATTTCCCTTCTCTCACTTTCTTTACACTTATACAACATTCTTTTAATTAATCCTGCAATATCTTTTTTCGAGATAGGCATATCTTTATTACTAATTAACTCCAAATGCCTAGGGGGATCTGGCGGTCCATTAAAAATTAAATGCAAATGCACATCTTCCCTCATCTTATGCGAGACAAATAAAGAACTAATTATTACATTCAGAACTATATCCATTCTCCCCGCTCTCATCAAGTCTGTAAAATTCCCCGACGTTCTCGCCTTACTTGAAAAATAAATAAACTCTCGCATCTATTTCCCCCTCCAAAAGAACTTATTGGCGATTTTCCTATTTATTAATCTTATTTTATCGGCCTTCCTTAATAAGATATTTGCAATACCTTTTTTAAAATAGCAAATTTCTATTTCTTTACCTTTATTTTTAACCCTCTTTAATAATTCTGTAAAGTCTCCATCTCCAGATATTAAAATGGCTCTATCAAATTTATTATTATAACAATCTTCTATCATATCAAGTGCTAAAAATATATCATCACCTTTAATTGTATGATATTCTTCGCCTAAAATATTTAATCTAGATTTTCTTGTACATAGGCTAACCTTACATTTAGGTATTTTACGCAACCGATCAAATAAATCACATTGTTTTTTCCAAACTTTTTCATTAATCTTCTTCCTAACTAACGCATTGTGATAATAAATTTTAACTAAGTTATTCTTTCCCACCATATAATCTATATAATTTTGAAAATCAAATTTTGTATCACTAAATCTTTTATTTATGGAAGTAAGTCCTCCATAAAAATTAGCACCATCAACATAGATACAAACATTTTTTACCATAATAAAAATACCCAGTGTTCAACACAACTGGGATACAAAGCGGGATGTCCGAAGACTTAAGGCACTCCCTGACACCTTAACACTTAGTAAGCATAATCATATTTAAGCCTTTCGGCAGATAACAGATTGTAGACCCTAGGGACATATGTCACCCGCTTCTATAACAAGAACATTTAAAGACTTTTGAATAACTCTTTTTTAAGCAGAAACTGTAATTGGCAAACTCTTTTGATAATTATCATCTCGAGAGATTGATGGTAAAATGGGCCCATTGTCTTTTGGGATATAAACTCCCCCCACTCTATAAACTAAGCCAGTATCCAAAGGCAGATCAAATTCTGGAGGCAATTCAACCAAGGATTCTTCAACAGTCATCCCTCGTTCAAGCATCTCCTCAATAGACCTATTATCAAAATCTTCAAGAACATGCACAGATGAGTTTTCATATTCAAATCCTCCCCTATAAACTCCTATAATCTTAGTTGCCACAATTCCAGAAGGCACCTTAGATGGCAAATAACGAACAATAAGAAAATCTCCAATTTCAACCTTACTCATTCTGATTTCTGGAAGTTCCATTTTTAATAAATAAAATGCCAACAAACCAATGTCTTGGAGTTATTTAAGTCTTCCGAAAAAGACCAAATAACATACCCTTAAAATAAAAATAAAAATAAAAAAAAATTATGCCTTAGCTAATCTAGCTTCTTCAAGTTTATCTCGAGCTCTAACAATTCTCTGATCAGATTTCTCTCTAAAGAAGTCTAATTTTTCATTAGATCTATCCATATGTTTTTGAATTCTAGTTCTTTGCTCTTCGGGAAGATTCTCATTATTATCTAATCTCTCCTGAGCTCTCGCAACTCTTCCTTCATGTATCTTGATAAATCTCTCAGATCTCTTCTCAGCCCTTTCAACTCTCCTCTCTTGAGCTTTAATTAAGGCTTCAGATTCTATTTCCTCAACAAAGGCCTCAACTTCTTCATCAGACTTCCCGCTAACAACCTTATACTTTGTCTTAGCATTTCCCTTTTTCTCAAGAACTTTATCTTCAGCATTAGAAATTCTTTCTTCTATTTTAGCAAAAACTTCTTCCAAGTGAGCAAATTCTTCGTCACTCAACTCATCAGCTTTCTCTTCTAAAATTCTAGCATGAACCTCAGCAACTTTCTCCTTATGACTTTCTATCTTATCTTGTAAAACAGCTAATCTAGTCAAGGCTTTCTCAGATCTCTTATCATCTCCATTAGTCTCAAGATCAGATATATCTTTGTTTGCCTTATCTAGAAATTCTTTATGTCTCTCCCTAGCTCTATCAGCATGACTATCCTTCTTCTGTCTAATCATTTCTCTGACTTCTGCTAATCTTTCCTCAGCAATTAACAAAGCCCTTTCAGATCTCTTGGCTTTATCAAATATTAAAGCTAATCTAATTCTGTCTAAGGCATTATCTAGTCCGTAAAATGGAGAATCAGGAGTTATCCCTGCATCAACAACCTCTACTTCGCTATCTTCATCCTGAGCCAAAGCAAAAGGAATAGAAAATATCATCAAAGTAACTACAAGTAAACTTATTATTCTTGTACTATTCATTTTCACACCCCCTTTCATCGATCTTAAATATTTCAACTTTTCATTTTTCATAAATATCTTAAGAATAAATTATATTTAATTAATTCGTGAAACAGCCCTTTAACAACTTGAAACAACCAAGAATTATACTTTATTTAGCAACCTAATTATGTTCTCATTACCATAAGGAATCTTCTTAATCAACCCTTTTTGTTCTAAACTCCTCACCTTTCTACTAAGTTTAACCTTGCTTATTCCCAACTCTCTAATGATTTCTTTAGTCCAAGATTCATTATTTTCTCTGTCCAACAAATATCTAACAATCTTTTTCTCATCTTCAAACAAATTCCTAAGCAAATCCTTTTCTCCAATATTCCCTTCACCATCCAAATCTTCCTTAGGCCTTTTCTTATTTCTCCAAAGATAACTCACTATCAATATAATAGCTAAAACCCCAATCAATAGATAATATAATGTATTATCATCCAGAAATTCATAACTAACTAGGATCTGACCATCATTAAATTCACTCCAATTAATAATGATCTTTCTTCCATCACTAGAGATTTCCCCAGAACTAGGAGATATCCCAATAGAATCGTCTAAGACAGCACCTTCTGGAAGGGACAATTTAACATCGATATCGTTATCCAAGGGATTTCTCAAAACAAAGAAATATTTCCTTCCTGATTTATCTATGTAACTTTCAGCATTGTAGCTTATAGTCAAGTCCTTAGCAGAACTAATTATTAATTTAGAGCTTAAATCTTTTCCTTCAATTATATATTCTGAATTAATCTCAAGATCTCTATAATCATACGGAATCTCAAACTCAAAGTTTTCAACAGAGTTTGCAGAGACTCTTACAAATGCTTTATTATCAATTATCTCATAATCTGCCTGAATATTTGAAGCACTCACAAACGTCAAACTTAAAACTAAAAACACAAAAAATAACACACTCTTTCTACCTCTCATATAAAAGATAGTAATTTTAACTTTAAATTATTAACTAAAAACCGAATCTTCTTCAAACCTCTCCCTTCAAGTATCTCTTTCTCTTATCTCCATCAAACTTCTCAATAGCATATCTAAGCATAGTTCTAGGCATATTTTTATAATGTTTTTCTAAAAAATCTTCTAAAACATTAACATCCCTCTTCCCAATCTCTCTTAACATCCATCCAACCGCCTTATGAATTAGATCATGATCATCATCCAACAAAATCTCACTAATCTTCAAGCCATCCTTAAACTTATTATTTTTAATAAACTCAAATGTCGAGATAATTGAAATTCTCCTCCTCCACAAACTATCTGATCTAGAAAACTCGTATAAAATATCTTTATCCCTATCAATTAACCACCCCCCTAGAATTTTATCACAAACACAATCAATTAAATCCCAGTTATTGGCTCTATCTATGTTTTCCAAATAAAAATCCACAATTTTCCTTCTTTCACCTTCATCACTTTTAAGAAATTTATAAACTAAAATAAAAAATCCAATCATCCTATGTTCATGATATTCGTGATCTAACAACTCCTTAATCTCTTCAAAATCAAGATCAACAAACTCTTTAGCTATCTCCCTTTGATCAGGAACACTTATCCCCAAAAACCTATCCCCTTCACCATATTCCCCCTTCCCCGATTTAAAAAACCTCTGATAAACCTCAGCTTTCTCAGGATCAGATTTCCCTTTAATCTTAGAGATTAATCCATTTAACATAATCTTTGATAGAAAGAAGGTTTAAAAATATTGGGAAACTGATTATAAGTGATGAAAGAAAGACAGAAAAAGGGGAGCATTGTTTCAGAATATAAACCAAAAGTTGTTGTTTTTGGATCAAGAAATGCAATCAACGACTCTGCGGTAAAAAAGGAAGTTGAAAATCTAGGAAAGTTTATTGCCGGGGAAAATTTGGTTTTAGCTAACGGAGGAAGTAACACAGGGGTTATGGGGCATATGGCTAAAGTAGTTTTTGAAAGCGGTGGAGAAACTTATGGCATAGGCCTTCATGAATATGAACCTTATGATTCAAAAACTCATAGGAGTTACACAAATCATGAAGGATATATTTCGCATTGGGAAAGGCAGAGAAGGTTAATCGAAATTGGCGACATCTTTATAGCGTTTAAGGGAGGATTTGGAACATTACATGAAATAATCGATATTTATCTTATGCAAGGGTTAGCAGAAATAAAAGCACCATTAATACTAATCGGTGATTATATGAAGAATTTTCAGCTTTTAATTGATTTTTTTGAAAAAGAAAAAATGGGAAGACATATGCAACTTGGAAGCAATATTCATTATGTAAAAACAGCAAAAGAGGCCGAACCAATTATTAGAAAACATATAGAGAAATTAAAGAAAGAGAATTATTATGGGCCAGATTTTTATCCGGTTATGGGGCCTGAAGAGATTTATAACCATATCCGCTTAAACTCACAACCGTATTATATAGCTTTTGAGAATGTTCCAATGAAAGTTCTTCCGGATGTTTTTCCTTCAAATAGGTTTAGATCTTCAAAACAATTGGGAGCATATATTAAAGATCATGCTAAAGGCAAAAAGATTCTAGATATGGGATGTGCAAGCGGATCAATCGGATTAGTTGCTGCAAAGAATGAA
>NZCQ01000032.1 GCA_002688335.1 Candidatus Pacearchaeota archaeon
AAATTTAGATCATATAGAAGGATTAGACGCAGAAGCCCTGAAAACTTTTTGATTATATAAATCTTTAAAAAATAATACAGATTCTCTTACAAATGAAAAAAGAAGCCATAAGGGGGATGATTTTCCATAGCATAGAGGCCCATAAATTATTAAGTGATTTGGTTGATAAGATTGAAGATGCCTCAAATCTGATTAGTACTGCAATTAGTCAAGGAAATAAGGTAATTAGTTGTGGAAATGGAGGTTCAGCAGGCCAAGCTCAACATTTTTCTGCAGAGCTAATAGGAAGGTTCGAAAAAGAAAGGTCAGCATTAAACTCAATCTCATTAACCACGGATACCTCTAATATAACTGCGATAGGGAATGATTACGGCTATGAAAACGTATTTAAAAGACAGCTCCAAGGAATTGGCAAACCTGGAGATGTGTTGCTTTGTCTAACCTCTTCAGGAAATTCACAAAATTTGATAGAAGCTATTAATCATGCAAAACTCAATGGAATTAAGGTAGTCAATCTTCTTGGAAATGATGGTGGGAAGATGAATGGACTTGGAAACGCAAACATTATCATACCCTCTGAGAATACTGCACGAGTCCAAGAATGTCATTTATTAATTCTTCATATATTCGCAAAATTAATCGAATATACGATTTTTAATCAAGATGGAAGTACAAGAAATTATTAATAATTTTCCAAGGAAAAAAGTCCTAATTATCGGAGACTTAATGTTAGATAAATATACTGAAGGATATATTGAACGGATAAGTCCTGAGGCTCCAGTACCGGTTTTAAGAGTATCCAATCATTCTTATAAAATGGGAGGAGCCGCAAATGTAGCAATAAATGTCGCAAATCTTTCCCCTAACGGAAATATCTCGGTAGCAGGGTTTGTTGGGGATGATCCAGAGGCCTCCTATTTAAAAAAAATGCTCGAAGATAACAATATACAAACATATCTTGATTCAGATCATTCCACAATAGTTAAAGAACGCTTTATGGGAAAATCTTCAGGACATCCTCAACATATCCTAAGAGCAGATTACGAGGAAGATCACAAAAAGACATTTAATGATGAATTAAAGGATAAGATAAGGGATCTAGCTCTAGAATCTGAGATCATAATCTTATCCGATTACGCAAAGGGAACCATTACCACAGATCTGTTGAACATTTTAGATAGCTTCAAGAATAAAATGATTATAGATCCAAAACCAAAAAACCCAGATTTCAGATCTATTTATAGGGGCTGTCATGTAATTACTCCTAATAAGAGAGAGATATTAGAAATGAGCGGTTTAAATAATATTTTTGACGCTGGAGCAAATATATCAAGAGAATTAAATACAAATGTAATATTAAAATTAGGGGGAGATGGAACAGCAGTTTTCCCATTAAATGGGGAAATAATTAAGGTCCCAACAATAAAAGAAACAAATTTTGAGGAGACTGGTGCAGGAGATTCACTTATTTCAGCCTTAGCACTTTCATTGACAATAAATCACAGCCTAGATAAAGCCGCAATAATTGGAAATCATGCCGCAAGATTAACTGTAAAAAAGATAGGGACCTACGCACCAACCCTGGAAGAATTAAGAAAGCTCATAAATGAAGAAAATGAAAAGAATCGATTTAGTTCTCCTTAAGAAAGCTATAGAATGGTATAAATCTCAAGGGAAGAAAATAGTCTGGACAAATGGTTGTTTTGATCTTATGCACCCCGGACATATCCATTCATTAGAAAAGGCAAAAGAAAAAGGAGACGTCCTCATAGTAGGGTTAGATTCAGATAAGTCTATAAGAAAGCTTAAAGGTCCAAATAGGCCTATTTTATCTGAAGAACATAGAATAAAAATGTTAGAATCTCAGGAATCCGTAGATCATGTAATTGTGTTTGAATTCGGAGAAGCAAAGGAAATTATTAATGAGATAAAACCAGACATCTATGTTAAATCTGGAGATTACACTATAGATACTATCAATCAACAAGAAAGAAAGATTGTTGAGAGTTATAGGGGTTCGATATATATTCCTCCAGGGTTGACTAATTTCTCAACCACCGAAATGATTAAAAGAATTAAAAATGAAGGCCCTAATATGAGAACGGGATTATTTAAGAGATCTGAGATTAGGTTCCAACCATTAAGTAATCGAGAAAGTAAATCTAGCCTAGAAGTGATGGTAAGCCCAGAATCACACGAATTCCAATCTGAAAACTTAGAAAGAGTCTCACACATAGCTAAGGAAATCAAAAAGGCAATTAAAAACGATCGACCTGTGATCCTAACTTTTGGAGCCCATTTAATTAAAAATGGATTATCTTTAGTTTTAAGAAGAATGATGGAGGAAGGATATGTTACTCATCTCGCATCTAATGGGGCTTCTACTATTCACGATTGGGAATTTGCACATCAGGGAAAGACTGAAGAAGATGTAAGGAGATATGTAGCAGAGGGAAAATTTGGCATCTGGGAAGAGACTTGTAAATATCACAATCTTGCTATCATCTCTGGAGCAAATAATGGAAGAGGTTATGGAGAATCAATTGCTGAGATGATCCATAAAAATAAAATTGTTATCCCCTCAGATATTGCCTCTGATGCAAAAACAAAATTAACAGATCAAGGATTTAGTCCAGGACAAACAGTTGAAATAAATCACCCTTATAGCAATCATAGTTTTCAAGAGGCAACATTCTCAAACAATGTAGATTATACTGTACATCCTCATTTCGGTCATGATATTGTATATACTCATCCCTTGAGTGACGGCTCTTCTATCGGCAAGGCTGCAGAAATAGATTTCTTAAAATTTACAAACTCAGTATCTAAATTAAATGGCGGAGTGTATCTTTCAGTAGGATCTTCTATAATGTCTCCAATGATATTTGAAAAATCATTGTCTATGGCGAGAAATGTAGCGATCCAAAAAGGATCTTCTATCAAGGATTTTATGATAGTTGTTAACGATATTCAAGAATCAGGAGAATGGGATTGGAATTCTAATCAAGACCCTCCAAAATCTAGTCCAGCATATTACAATAGGTTCTGTAAAACATTCCATAGGATGGGAGCAAGAGAAATGCACTACATACAAGAAGATAATAGGAGTTTCTTAATAAGTTTATATCAAGAGTTAAGAAAGTTAGATAGTTAAGATGACAACAATAGTATTCTCAGACAGGGACGGAACAATAAATAAAGATGAAAACTACTTCTTAGGTTCTAAACCCAATTGGAGAGATCAAGTTTCATTTTTAGAAGGAGTTATTGAAGGAATAAGGATGATTAACACAATTCCAGATTCTTATTTCTTTATTGTCACGAATCAAGCTGGAATTGCATTACAAGGTCCAGAGTTTGATCTACTAACTGAGAAAAGATTAGAAGAGGTAAACGATTATATTTTAGAAGAATTAAAAAAAAGGAGTGCTAAAGTAGATGGGCTTTATTCATGCCCTTATATAGATTTAGATTATGTAAAAAGATCAGTCGAAAGAGGCAGATCCACAAATCCAGATTACGTGAAAGATAACCATCCAGATCTAAAGCCAAATATAGGAATGATAGAAAAAGCATTACAATCACTAAACTTGGATCGAAATGATTGCGATATTTATATGATAGGTGATAGGATAACAGATGTAAAAATGGGATTAAATGCAGGAGGAACTGGGATTTTAGTCGAAAGCTCTAAGACCAGAGAGCGAGGAGATGTAGAAAAAGTCCAATCACTTCAAGGCAAAACTTACATAGCAAGAAACTTCCTAGATGCTGCAGAATTCATCCTAAAAAACACAAATAGTTAAAAACAAAACTTAACAATTCTAAACATGATTCAAGAAAAAGAGACACTCTTTGCAGAAGAGTTAATAAATAAAGAGCATCCAACAGAACATAAAACAAAATCAAAAAACCCTATAGCAAAATGGTTTCAAGATGATTACAATAAATTTTTTCTTGTCATCTTAGCAATATCTTTCGTAATAAGGATTATAGTTTACACAAAAACCAAAACTCAAGCAGTATGGTGGGATGCTGCAGATTACCTCGTATCTGCCAAGAAATGGGGACTAGGACTTAATACTCTTGATTTATGGTATTATCGAAGAGGATTTCTTTGGCCCTTAATAGAATCGGCTTTTTTCAAAATAGGATTAGGAGAATTATCAATTAGATTCACTATAGTTTTGTTATCCACAGGCATTGTACTAGCAACTTACCTTTTAATCTCAGAAATGTTCAATAAAAAACTCGCATTATTAACAAGCATTCCAGTAGCATTCTCATGGATATTTATATTTTTTACTGGAAGACCTCTAACAAACTTGCCTGCAACATTCTTCTTCTTATTAGCATTATTATTCTTTTGGAAATCCTATATGAAAAACCAAGGAAACAAATACTATATCTTATTTGGACTGTTCTTCGCATTATCTGCATTAATAAGGATGCAATATCTAATGTTTGGAGTAGCTTTCTTAGCCATAGCAATTGTCAAGGAGAAATACAAGTTTATATTTAACAAAGGATTATGGATATCCATACTAATCTTTGCCTTAGTCATGATTCCTCAATTCTACTTACAATCTACAAAATTTGGAAATCCAATTCTTGATTTAGCCACTTACTATCTAGGCATCGGCGGATCAAGTTCAGGAGAAGTTGGTGTTCAACTAGCAAAATTCTCCGATCTATTTGTTTACTTCAACAATCTCCCCTATATTTTGGATGCAAACCAATCAGGATATTCAACACTATTTGTCTTAAGCCCGTTATACGGATTATTCATAATGGGCTTCATCTTATTTTTCGCAGACCTTTTCTTAGGTTTTGACAAAATCTTCAAAAATCAAAGAACTCAGAAAAAATTCTTTATATTTTTCTGGACTCTTTCAGCTTTCCTTTTCTTAGGCTATATCGCCCCCCATCTAGAGCAAAGATACATAATGCCAATAATGCCCTTTTTGTTTTTAATTACAGTCTACCCTATTTACTTATTAACTCCTCATATTAAGAAAAAATTCAAATTAGAATCAAGAACAATCATGCTAGTAGCCTCCATAGCCCTAATCATCCTATTAATTCCCAACTACAACGCTGGAATGAATCTAATTGATTCAAAAAAACAAGGATATCAAGAAATAAAACTAGCCGGAGAATGGATAAAAGCTAATTCAAATCCAGACGACATAATAATCGGAGGATCTCTTCCTCAACTTAGTTATTATTCTGAACGTACAGCATATCCTTTCCATCTAGCCTATAGGAGAGACATTGAACAAAAAGGAGAGAAAGAACTTAACGAATTCATATTAGAAAATCGCCCAAAATACTTCTCAATTTCTATCTATGAGCGAGAAAAAGATTGGGCCTTTGCATATCCAAATAACAATCAAGGTCTTTTAATCCCCGTACAAGCTTATGGAAGCCAACAACAACCGGTTTTAGTTATCTATCGATTTGATTATTCCAACAAAGAGGCATTAAATAAACTAAGAAGTTAATACTCAAAAATAAGATCACACTTCAAGATTCATCAGTAGATTCTTTAACCTTCCAATGTCTGATACTTTCATAAGTTTTTTGAATTATACCTCGTTGAGGATGTTCAAAAACAAAACTCATATCTTCATGTCTTGGTTCATAACCCCGGAATTTATATTCAACACCGTTATCATCAATCAAAACAACTCCTCCGTCAGAAAGTCTCTTCCTAAGGTAATGTTCAAAATATTCAGCCATAAAACTAAAAATTAATCAATCTTTATAAGTTTTTATATAAAATCTCTTTAGAATTACAACTTAAGAGTTGGAGAAAGTTTAAATAGCTATTCTTATTGATAACTATTATGATAATTAAACGAGAACTAGGAGAGAAGGGCCAGATAGTTATTCCCAAGGATATTAGAAATATTTTAGATTTAAAAGAAAGGGAGCAAGTAACTCTTGAAGTGAGAGAAGATTCATTAATTCTAAAAAAAGAAGAAGATCCCATAGATATCGTGGAGGACTTTTTTAATACTCCTAAACTAAAAAAAATAATTTCAATAAAAAAATTAAAGAAAATAGCTGAAGAACAATATGGATAAAAAATATTTAGATGCCAATATCTTTATTCAAGGCATACTAAGGGAAGATAATAACTCAAAAGAGACTTTATTAAGGATTGCAAAAGGGGAATTTATAGGGGTTACTTCTTTGTTAAGTTGGGATGAAATAACATTTATTGTCAGAAAATTTATCGGAAAAGAAATAGCTGAAATTGAGGGAAGGAAACTTTTCAAACTTCCTAACCTTAAGTTTGTTGAAGTAAATCGAAATATAATCAATAAGGCACAAAAGATATTTGAAAAATACAATATCAAGCCAAGGGATTCCATACATGCTGCTACAGCCATTCTACAAGGCTGCAAAGAAATAATCTCAGAAGATTCTGACTTTGATAAGGTAAGTGAATTAAAAAGGGTTGCTATTTAATACTCAAAAACATAGATATGACTAACAGTAAAAAAATTAACTTTTTTCTTAAACTTGAAATGTTTTTTTAGTAATCCTAAGATTTGATGATAACTAGTAATATGCTCATCAGGTACTTCCTTCTTTCCTACCAATCTTCTAACCTTCCTTGATATCCAATTCTCAGTAGGTATAGAAACGATAATGTCAAATTTACCACTAACCTTCTTAAACTCTTCTAATATCTCATCAACAATATCAACAGGAATATGTTCAAAAACATCTAATGCGAATATCTTATTAACTCCATTACCTTTTAGATTTCTATAGTCGTCTATGAAGGTTTTTTCAGGATTATTATCATATCCATGAATATTATAGTCTTTAAGTCTTTTCTCTAGCCAACCCCCCCCACACCCAAAATCCAAGATAACGTCGCCCTTTTTTAATCCGGCCATATTTATCGCAGTATCTACTCTCCACCTGAAATGCGTTCTAACTAAAGAATTCTTACTCTCATAAGTATTCTCAAGCCTATTATCTTCATGTTTATTCTCTTCAATACCTTTCTCTCTTATCTCTGTTTTCATACTAAGCAACTCCCCTTCTAAACTTTAACTCTTCATACAGTTCTCTAACTCTTAAATCTTTTCTCTCACCTTTTTCATTTAAAACATAGAATGCCTTCATCTCCTTATCTTTGCCATCATAACCATGCATTCCTCTAACAATCCTATCATTAAAGAAATTTGGATAAATTAGTCTTCCAGTTTTAGCCAAGAAGATCAAATCTCCAAATCTCTTATCAGGCCAATTTAATATCTCTCCGTCCTCAAAAGACAGTTTTTCTCCTATAGCATTCAATTCTTCTTCATCTCCCCAATATCTGGCCATGTCACTATCAAGAAAACAATCATCAGTAATTGGAACTTCAAGAGTTTTACTAACTTCAACCATCCCATGATCTGAGAAAATTAAATCAAAATCTAATCCTTTCATTCTTTCATCAATATCTCTTACAGCTTCTTTAATCTCATCACTATTAGGACCATATTTATGGCCCATATCATCCAACTCTCCAAAATAAATAAATTCTATCCAGTCTTTCTTAGCAAAATGCCTCTCCACACTTACATCCATCTTACTTAATTGCCTAACCGGAATCTTTCCAGTCCTAAATAATTCATAACCTCTCAGCCATCTCGGAAAATTAAAAAGAACATCAATAATAAGTCTTCCGAAAGGCAACTTTTCAAGCCAATCAAATCCCTTAAGCCACTTTAACTTCCCATCTCCCTTCCTAAAAATACTCAATATACTCGATCTGCCTTCAAATAATATCTGAATGCACCCCCAATGTCCCGGAGTCAT
>NZCQ01000033.1 GCA_002688335.1 Candidatus Pacearchaeota archaeon
AGTATTGCTCATAATTTGAAGAAGATATGGAGAGCGAGAATGAGATTAGAGGATAATAATAAAAATATTTTAATTTTTGAATTGATATTCAAAAATTAAATGTGACACAGCCTGTTTAGAGTGTGGTGATTACTGTAGATCCTAAAAACGAGGCGCTGTAACAAACCACGCCCCTCAAGGATTTGTATGATCCTTGACGATCATCAAGAACTAAAAGTTCTTGAGATTTTAAGGTGTGGTGCGCCATCGTTTTTTTGATATTCTTGAGTAATGTTTTGCTGAAACCTATGGGTTGGTTATTTTTAGTGTTTCAATTAAACCATGTCAAAAAACCACGAGAAAATTTATATAGTGAATTAAATGATTGATAGAATGAACGAGGGATTGGAAATTAATAAGTATGCGCCGAGCTTTTCCACTGAGGCTTTTCATAATGGCGAAGTTAAGAAAATTGGTCTTACTAATTATCGAGGGAGGTGGGTAGTTTTGTTTTTCTATCCTGCTGATTTTACCTTTGTGTGTCCTACTGAGCTTGGAGATTTAGCTGATAATTATGATGCTTTGAGGGAGTTAAATGCAGAGATTTTGAGTGTGAGTACTGATACGACCTTTGTTCACAAGGCATGGCATGATAATTCGGAGACCATTAGGAAGATTGGGTTTCCCATGTTGGCAGATCCTACTGGGAAAATATGCAAGTTGTATAATACTTATATTTCAGATGAGGGACTAAGTCTTCGGGGCACCTTTATTATTGATCCTGACGGGATATTAAAGGCTTTTGAGATTCATGATAATAATATTGGTAGATCGACTAAGGAATTGATTAGGAAGATTAAGGCAGCTCAGTTTGTAAGGGAAAACGGCGGAGAAGTTTGTCCTGTTAATTGGGAGCCCGGATCTGATACCTTGAAACCTGGTTTGGATTTGGTTGGGAAGATATAAGAATATTTAATTTATTATCACACAAATCTTTAAAAGTTTATTTCTGATTTTAAGCTATATATCTTTGAAGGAAAAAGTAAAAATGCCAGAGTTTAGAAAAAGGGAGATAGCATATAAGCTAAGGGTTGGTGATTTGATTAAAGCAAATCCTATTTTTGATGAAGCTCCTAAGAATGAAGGGAGGGCTAGGCTTCTTCATCTTGAGTTAGGCGAGAAAAGAATTGTTCGTGTTAATCTAATCGCTAATGTTATAGATAAGTTTGAGTCCGGTGGTGAAAAGAGGTTTGCTTCCATTACTGTTGATGATGGAAGTGGACAGATTAAGGCTAGAGTTTTTGGTGAGGATTTGATTAAGCTTAGTGATATTGTTCAGGGAGATACTGTTCTGATCATTGGATTGATGAGGTCTTTTAATGATGAGTTGTATGTTCTTCCAGAAATTATTAGAAAACAGGATCCGAAGTATTTGTTGGTTAGGAAGTTAGAGTTAGATAAAATAAATCCTCCCGTTGTTTCTGAGAGCAATCAGGCTAATCAAGGAGTTAAATCGTATAGGGATGAAGTCATAGATCTGATTAAAGCTTCGGAAGAGAGTGAAGGGATAGATAAGGAAGAGATTATTATGAAGTTTAAGAGTGCAAACAAGGGAGTTATTACACAGGAGATCCAGAAGTTGTTGGAGGAAGGAATTATTTATGAGCCTAGGCCTGGCCGCGTCCGTTATCTAGGATAATGGATCTAATTATAAGGGTTAGGTATTTGGGATGAAAAAGTTTTTAAAATCTGGGTTTTTTGTTATTTGATGAAACTTAAGCCTTTGTTGAGAAGTATTTTTCAGATTAACGGGATAGATTATTGTGCTGATAGGGTTAGTGCAGTTTATCGTAAATTGAAGGATAGAGATTATCTGGAGAAGTTTAATAATTTTGGATTCTTTTTAAGATTGTTTAATTTGGAGAATGAAAATACGAGAAGTAATCTTGGTGTAGATGATATTGAGGATTTTCTTAAGAGCAATTGCGTGCATGCTGAGAGAGCTTTAGGGAATATTGTAGCTTTTAGGGAAGATCATGGAGAGTGTTCTATGGATACGGGGGAATTAGAAAGAGTTGCATTTTATGATCCTGAAGACAATCAACCTATGATTTATCTCTCTGAAAACCATGAATCAGTAATCACTACTTTAGGTGATTTTTTGAGGGGGCCTGATAGAGGATTATATCCTGATTTTTATAGGTTAGTTGATTCTAGGGTTCCACTAAAGTGCAAAAGTTCAGCCTACTAAACCCTTTTAAACTAACTATTTCTCTAGATTATATGCAAGATTATGAAGAACTATTAGATGGAGCGTATAAGAAGCTTAAGCCTATTGAGAAGAGTATTGATAGGTTTGAAGTTCCTAAGGTTGAAGGGCACTTAGAGGGAACAAAGACTATTTTGACTAATTTTCCGAAGATCGCATCATATTTAAGAAGGGATCAAGAGCATTTGTTGAAGTTTTTGTTGAAAGAACTTGCTAGTTCGGGTTCTATTAAGAATGGAAGAGTTATTCTGCAGAGAAAGATAAATTCTCAGAAGATAAATGAGAAAATTGATAATTATGTTAATGAATTTGTTATTTGTGGGCAGTGTGGAAAACCAGATACGGAGATTTTGAAGGAGAAAGGGTTTTCATTTATTCATTGCTTGGCTTGTGGAGCGAAGCATAGCGTGAGGGGTAAATTGTAATATGAGGATGATTCTAGGTTATGAGTTTGTAAGGAAGGGGTTTCTTCAAGGAGAGAGTTTTGCTAGTTATGGGATCATGGGCGTGGGATTATCTATTGGTCAAACAAGACTATTCTTGCCAACATTTATTGGTGATTACTATACAGAACAAGATTTATCTGATATATCAAATGCCACATTTAGTGATCCAGATTCCTTATATTGTTATTATGATTCTGGAAGATCGATTGTCATAGAAATTCCTTCAGTACTTGATTTTCCAGAGGGGCCTTTAAAAAGATGTGTTGTTGATCCGGAAGATAAGCTCATTGGCCTGTTGGTTGATTTAAATTCAAGATTAATTTCTTCCTAATGTCTAATTTCACCACTAATTCTTGGAAAACATCCATAAATAAGCTTTAAATACCTTGTTTCATAGGTAAAATTACTAGTAAAACTAATTTACAAGGGAGGTCAAAATATATGGCAACTGGATATTGTGTTAAATGCAAAGCGAAAACTGAGATTAAAGACGCGAAAAAGACACAAACAGCTAAAGGCAAGGATATGATGAAGGGTTCATGCCCTACTTGCGGGACTACTGTTTGTACTTTTAAGGTAGAATAATTTTATTTTTTTATTAATTTTTATTAATGTGTTTTTGAGATATTCTTATATAGGCGGGTTTGTTTGATGTGATTATGAGGATCAAAATTCATGAGGCTTATAGGGGTGTCGTGGCTCTGTCAGATAGCGATTTGATAGGTAAGACTTTTGTTGAAGGGAAGAGGCAGATAGAAGTGAAGCCTAGTTTTTTTGATGGGGAAGAGAAATCTAGAGAAGAGATTTTGGAAGTTCTTAGAAATATGGACAGAGAAGATGCTACTTTTAATATTGTTGGTAAGGAATCTGTGTCTTGTGCTGTTGAAGCTGGAATAATAAGTGATCGGGGAGTTATACGTATAGATGGAGTGCCTGTTGCCTTGGGGTTGTTGTGAGATAAGTTTAGTTCTTTAATAATTCTCTTGCATCAATAACTCTATTATGCCCATCTGAAAGGAAGCAAGGATTGCCTAACTCATAAACAAATTGTAAGCGAATCTCATTATATCTTTGAGAGGGAGATACAGTATCCTTAGGTCCAAATGTGCTGTGAGCTTTCTTGCTTCTTTGTTTAATCTGGTATCTTGGTCCTTTTTTCTTGATGCTAGCAACTTTGCTAGTTTTTAAATCTTCTAAACAAATAAACCAGTATGGTTTTTTTTCAAGCAAGGCAGGTGTTCCTGCAAGGTCAGAAAGTTTAACAGATCTTCCTTGCTCGAAACTAGAGAGTATCGATAGATCGTAGGAGGTAATAATCCCCCTTATACATATCTCTTCTAGCTTGTAATGCTTGTCATCTTGTGGAATAAGTAGTCCCATAAATCCCAACAAGGGGGATGTAATCCCCTTCCTTACTCTGTGAGAACAATCATCCATATACCTTTCAATGGGAAAGTCTATTAAAAGAGGATACTTTTCGGCGTCAGAGGTTCTTACTTTCTTTTTGGGTTTAAATTCTTTCATAAATTGATTTAATGAATTGGATTTATAAAGATTGATGGAATCTTGAGCCAGATCCTGTAATTCTGGATGATATTTATTTTAAAAATCCCAAAGCTTTTAAACGTTCTTTCTTATCCAGTGTTATGTTTAAGAAGAAAGTAAGGGCTAAGGATAAATCAAAAAGGAATTCTCCTAGGCCTGGAAATAGTAATGAAGTTGTTAGGGTTAGGGTTCCAAGAGAGGGAGAGGTTATTGGAATTGTTGAGCAAAGGGTTGGAGCTAATAGGATGATTGTTAAGTGTTTGGATGAGAATGAGAGGAATTGTAGGATTCCTGGATCTATGAGAAGGAGACTTTGGATAAGGCCGGGAGATACTGTAATTGTTAAACCTTGGGAGTTTGATGGGGATCGGAGAGGAGATCTGATTTTTAAGTATACCCCTGCTGCAATAGATTGGTTGAAGAGGAAAGGTTATATTAAGGAGATTGTTAGTGAGTTTTAAGGGTTAAAACCATAAAGAATATAAATCTAATAAATTATATATTTGTATGGAAAAACAAATATTATTGAATGTATCTCTGGTGAATGAGAAAGAGGGAGGATATTCTGCTATTGCAACGGATTTAGAAGTTGCTAGTCAAGGAGAGAGTGTTGAAGAAGCCTTAAATAATTTAAAGGAAGCAGTTGAGCTATATGTAGAGAGTTCAGTTGAACTTGGTATAATGGATCAGGTTTTAGAGAGACTAAGAATATCTGATCAAGATATGAAGGAAGAAAACTTAATTATGCCTAAGATATTGAGGACCGAAATACCTATAGCCCTGAATCTACAATGAAATTGCCCTTGATATCTTCTGATAAAATGTTGAAGTATTTGTCAGGAAAAGGATTTGTTGTTATGCGTCAAAAAGGCTCCCATATCACCTTACATAAGAAAGAAAACAATAAGATAATATTAGTGGTGGTGCCGAGGAAACCTCAGATTAAACGGGGAACTCTTTTGAGTATTTTAAGACAATCTAAAATATCAAGAGAGCAGTTTGTTAAGGAGATTTAATATGCAAGAAATATATGTTGAGAATTTGAAAGAAGTTATTAGGAATAAGAGGAAAATTGAGAAAGCTCTTTCTTTGAAGCTAACTAATAAGGGTAAGAATGTTTTTGTTAATGGGGATGCTGATGATGAATTTGTTGCTATAGAGATCTTGAGGGCCGTTAATCTGGGATTTTCTGTTGATTCTGCTTTGGATTTGAAGGATGGCGAGGTTATCTTGCAGACTTTGAATATTAAGGATTTGACCAAGAGGCATGATCTTGAGAGAGTTAGGGCGAGGATTATTGGAACTCATGGTAGAACTTTGAAGACTTTAAGTAATCTGACTAATTGTCATATATCTCTGCATGACAATCAGATTGGGATTATTGGTAATACTAACTTGATGGAAGATGCCGTGCAGGCAGTTACTTCGTTGGTTCAAGGGAGTAAACAGGGGAATGTTTATGGAAGACTTGAAAGAAGAAAAAAGGTTAAATTAGATGATGAGTTTGATATGGAAGGTGAGTGAGTTTGGAGTTGTGGGTTTATTTTCTTAGGTAACTTCGTTAACCTAGGAGATTATCTTTATTAGTTTCCATGGTATTTTCATGTATGGGAGATCTGATATTTGTGTATTGGAATTCTTGCTAGTTTCGATAAGGTGAGTATGTCTTATTAATAATTTTTTAGCGGAGAAATCTAGTGGAGCTGATCTCGAGAGCAGAAGAGTTAGTTTCTTAAGGAATGTAATCTATAGAATGAATAAATAGATTTAAAAACAATATCTTTTTAGAAGTAGTAGGTCCCGGTAGCTCAGCTGGTAGAGCATTCGGCTGTTAACCGAAGGGTCGTTGGTTCGAGTCCAGCCCGGGACGTTTGTTAAGTAAACACTTTTATACTATTCTTTCTTTATTTCTTCATGGACTTGGATAAAGTTATTAATAAGAGGAAACAGGTTACGAAGTATTCTAGTAAAAAACCCAAGATAGAGAAGATAGTTGAGATTATTCAGTCGGCTAATAAAGCTTTTACTCATGGCAATTTGCATATTATTAAGTATTTGATTGTGGAAAATCCAGAGCTTATCGCTAAGATAGCTGAAGCTTGTCAGCAGGAATTTATTAAGAAAGTTCCTTATGTTGTTGTTTTGTGTTCCGATCCAAAACAAATAGATAAGATATTTGATGTAAGAGCTAAGAAATATATTAAGCATCATGTGGGGGCGGCAGCTGAGAATTTTCTTTTGAAAACTTATGATCTTGGACTTTCTGGTAATTGGATTGGGGCTTTTTCAGATGTTACCTTGAGAAATGTTTTGGAGATTCCTGAAGATGTTGAGATTGAAATGTTGATAACTGTTGGGGATGGATTAAAAACTAGCAAGAAATCTAAGATACCTTCTTTGACCACTAGATTATTTTTTGACACCTATTGGAATTCTTTCCATAAGGGGATTAAGAAGGTTAGACTTGAGGATATGTAATAAAATAAAAAAAATCCCACTCCCCGATATGGAAGTGGGCAATAATTTAGACGCGGTTTCCCCTTTGACTTATTTGTTTTCTGTTAATTTTTACAATCAAAATCTCGCAACCCGCCCGTAGGGATTGTAAAAATTAACTGAATTATCTGACGAAGTCTATTCCTAGCTCATTTAATTCAGGATTTGCTTCAGCTCCGATGTCTTGTATTCTTTGTTTTCCAAGAATGTATGGGCTTGAAACTCCTGTCATGATTGTAATAACTCTAACTCTTCCTTCGAAATCTTTGTTGATTCTTGCTCCAATAATTACTTGGGCTTCAACTGCGATGTTTTCTGTTATTAGCTTTCCTATTTGGCTGAACTCTTCTAGTTTCATGTCTGCTCCACAAGTAATGTGTATTAATGCTCCGTTTGCACCTCTGTAATCCACGTCTAACAATGGATGTGTCAGAGCTTGCTTAACAGCTTCATTAACTCTATCACTTGAATCAGCTTCCCCAATTCCAATAACAGCAACCTCACCTTTCTTCATTATAGTAGAAACGTCTGCATAATCTAAATTGATTAAGCTCGGTAATGTTATTGTTTCAACAATTCCTTTTATCATAGTGCTAATAAGTTCATTAGCTACTGCGAAGGCTTGTTGAATTGGTAGTTGTCCAGCAATGTCAACTAGTCTATTGTTGTCTATGACAATTGCTGTGTCAACTTGATCTCTTAGTTCTTGTAAGCCAAATTCTGCTTTATCGATTCTTGCTTTTTCGCATTCGAAAGGCATAGTAACTACTCCGATTACTACAGATCCTGTTTCTCTAGCTAGCTGGGCAACAACTGGCATTGCACCCGTTGCTGTTCCTCCACCTTCTCCACCGATTATGAAGACCATATCGGCTCCTGAAACAGCTTTCTTTAGATCTGAGATCGATTCTTTTGCAGCCTCTCTGCCCACTTCTGCTTTTCCGCCCGCTCCTAAACCGCGAGTAAGCTCTTTTCCAATTAAGATCTTGTCGTCTGCTTTGGTTATGCTTAGATGAAGGGCATCTGTGTTTGCTGCGTATACTCCAGCACCATTGATTCCTTTGTTGAAAAGCCAAGTTACAGCGTTGCATCCTGCTCCGCCAACACCGAATACTTTGATGTTAGCTTTACCAGCTTTAAGATCATCAAAGTTAATGCTATGCGAATCAAGATTATCTATTGCTTCTTTTGCAAAATCTAAAACCATTTTTCACTCTTTCTTTCTATTCCTCCTTACAATTCTTATGTTCTTCTAGGATAAACACCAACACATTTAAATATTAGTGTTTACTCTTATAATTGTTGGTGTGTAATTTCCAATAAGAAGAGAAAAAAGAGATCACCTCTTTACCTCAATTTTAATCACCCCCATGATTAAATTGATCATTATGTGTTGATGAATGGATAGTTCTTTATAAGTTTTTATGTTGTTTGGCTCTGTTGAAAATCTTTTTGGAGAGGGATTTGTGGGCTGTGGGACTTGTATGTTTTCCCAGAAAATAGATTTTTAGTTTTCTAGTTTCTTTGATTGTTGGAATGGCGATACTTTGTATAAGCCATAATCTTGTAAGACAATTTATTAAGAGATGAGTAATAAGATGAGGCGTGGAAGTTTCTCATAATACTCTCTACCGTATTCATCCTTAACGTATTTTGCGTAGTATGGCTCTAATCCTTCAGGTAGACTTATATCTAATTCCTCAAAAGATTGCTTACCTCCCGGAACATGCTCACTTCCTCCAGCGAATCTAATTTTCTTAATTGGTCCTCTCATTCCTGGATCTATTGCTTCATAGGTCTTTTCAATCAATTTGCTAATAAATTCTGAATCTCGACGTGTTTCTCTATTGATACTGCCCGAATCTACATCGAAAAACTTTATTGTTCCATCTTTGTTAAATGTAAACTGAAATCCTAAAGAGTAGGCGTTATCTGATGATAAATAAACGACCATGTCATTATGACCCTGTCTACCAAAAAATCTGACTTGAATTCCATTACCTGTCTCAGATGCAACTGCTTTTACTCCCCTTAGAGAATTACTACGATCGAAAACCCGATTGACTATCACTCCATCAAGATTCGGATCTGTTATTAATTCTGGAAATAATTTTTTTGTATATGCTCCCTCAAAATAATCTCCAAAGGCACCAGTACGGTCTATATATAAATCTGCTTCAACTTTTGTTGAAATACCTTCCTTAATCAACTCTCTAATAGTTTCCCTAGAATATCCAGATTTTTCTAGTGATTGCTGGACAGAATCTAAGTCGAATATATTGTATTTCCCCTCCTTCCGGGTTCTAGAATTAAATGCTAATACTAGTGATTCATCAATCTTTGATTCACCTTTAAACATCTTGAGTTCATTTTCAGATTCTTTCAATTGATTTTTTCTATTTTGATACCAAAAATCTTCCTTATTTTTAGGATCATTAATATATTTAGTAAGTTCTGGGACATCTTTTTCTAATCTTTCTATTCTTCTTTCTAATACTCCCTTACCAACTTTAACAAAATCAACTTCTTCAGGAGTAAATTCTCCTTTTTTAATTCTTGCTATAGTTGATTCATCAATAGCACTACTCCTTCCCAAAAGCCTATGCTCAGAACTAGCAAGTATACTAATCGCCTTTGGATCCATCCCCCTACTTAAAAGTGGCCTTGTTTTTGTAAAAACATTTATACCTGCAGGACCAAGCCCTCCAGTATCTCCAGAGTAATGTGAGAATAAAAAAGCATTAGCATTCTCTGGATTATTAAGAAGATCCGCATCTTTATTAAATCCATTATCAACTAATGTTCTTTTAGCTTTATTTATTCTAACAAGTTCTTCATGACTGTATCTGCCCTCATTTATTCTTTTAATTTCAGATCTTGGTAAATCAATACTGCCACCATGTTTTTCAATTATCTCATTCATTGAGGCATATTCATTTATAATACTCTTTAATTCTCCAGCCCGGGTATTAGCACCATTTCTTAATTGTTCTTGACTGAAATGATTTCGTAGCCCATCCATATCAGTTATCTTTTTTCCACTAAAACTAGTAATTTTTTCACCACTCCTTCTAAGACTAAGTTCTTCAAGTTCTTGCTTTGACGCAAGTCTTACAAAATCATTAAATTTTTTACTTTCAACGTTATTTATATGGCGAGATAATTCTGATCCAGTTCTTATCTCATTTCCTAAACCATCAAAAAGTTTTCCACTTTCTCTAGTTAAACCGATATCAGAAAGTTCTCTAGCATCAGTTTTTTTAACAAAATTAATAAAACTTTGTTTTGCAAGGGCTTTACTTTTAGCCAACGCATACGCAATTCTTGGTGTGCCTGTTACAAAACTTATAGCTACTGAGGTTCCAATCGCTAAGTAAGGATTATTTACATCATAACCGCCTTTTACAAGAAAAAGTCCTGTTGCTCCATCTATTAATGTATTGGCACCAACCCCCAGTGCCGCTCCAGTTAATCCCGACCCTCCAAAATATGCAACACCCCCAATTCCTCCAGTTGTTGCACCTATTGCCAAAGCGAAAGGATTTGTTCCCTCATCAACAAATTTTAGAATTTTATCCACTTCTTCATTATTAGAGAAAACTCCCCCTATAGATCTTAATTGTTCCCCTAAGTTTTCTTCACTCAAACTACTTTCAACCCTTAAATTATTATATGCTCCATAAACTCCATTTGAAACAATCTCTTCTCCTCCAATTAATTTATTTAAATCACTACCATATATTTCAGAATTAAGTGCAACTCTAGCATCTTTTCGGGCATTTTCCAAAAAATCAAGTACCATTTCGTATTCATCATTTTTCAAGGTATATTTATCTAACCCCACATTTACTATCCTATCTCTGCCAAGCGTTTTTGAAGGCAGTTCATGAGAGTCACTGTTATCAACACTAAAATCTCCTCCTTTAATCAACAGTCCTTCTGCAAGTCTATTTAGATCACTATTTGAGAGTTCACCATTTACCCATTTATTTATTGTATCACTATCAACTTCAAATTGTCTTAAAGTTGCAATACCAGATATTCCGCTTAAATATCTCTGATTTTGTTGAGTTAATATGCTCGCAGATTCTTTTTGTTTATCAAAACCTCCAATAGAATCAACTATACTTCTTGATAATCTTCCTCCAAATACATAATCTATTGGACTATCCTTCTCAAGTTCAAAATAACCCTTACGTTCATCGAGGAATTTCTCAATTTCTCCCCTCCTAAGTAAAACATCTGCCTGAAGTTTCTTAAAACCTGACTGTTCAAGAGTCGCCTTAGCACTATCGATTTGCGATTTAATTCCAAGTAATGCAGAAGCCTTACTGTCCTTGCCAGCCGACAAATAATGTCTAGTTATATCCTCAATACTCTGATCAGCAATCTGAGGAAATCCTCTTGCATCAACAATTAGGTTCCCTTCACTTTGAGCGATAATATAAGAGGTTGTTATAAAGTCATCTTCAACATCATTTAAAAGTGCAATTGCATCACTCACAAGACCTTCCTTTGCGTATTCATTTGCAAGACCTCTTGCAATCCCAAGCTTTTCGGTTGAGAACAAATTGGGAAATTTTCTGTACTCTATCCCCTTCTCACCCACAACCACCTGTTGTTCAGATAAATGCATGAGCCCCTTATAAGTATCAATAACCCCTTTTGGTTCAAAGTCTTCGATATATTTCCTTGCTAAATCATCATAATTTATATCATTAACTAAGGTTTGTTTATATATTTCTAAAGCACCTTGAGGTGAAACATCACCTCTTTTGTCATTATAAGATTTTAATGAATCTGAAATCTCGCGCAGTTCTAAATTCTTAATTAATGGATTATCTTCTAGTTTTTCACCCACGCTTTTAAGAGAAGTTAATATCAGTTCTTTTTGTCTTTTTTCATGATTTAGATCTGGTGCATATATTACTTCCCCATCCTCCATTTTCCTCATTACAAAATCTGGTTCAACACTTTCTAAATGTTTTAATATAAATCCAGATTTCATTGCATCTTGTTGTAGATTATCTTCATACAAATTATCAATTACCTTTATTGTTTTCTCAAAACTTTCTAAGCTATCTGTAAATCTCCTAAGTTTAGTTAAAACCTTATCACCATCAAAACTAAATTCTCTATCAAGTTCATAAAGTTTTGAAATACTTGCAAATTGACGGTTTATTCCCTCACTTGTTTCAATCTGGTTTTTTACTATTCCAAGAACTGTTGCACTGTCATCACCTAAAAATAAATGAGCTTCGCTTGGACTTAAGATATTTACCGATTTTTCACCATTTTTAAAATTAATTCCAAATTCAGAATTAATCGATATTCGAACATCTTTACCAAAGATTATCTCAGAGGATTTATCTAAAATAAAAAATCCATTTACATCACGTTCAAGTTCATGAAGTTTTCCCATTGATTCTGAAGAGATATATGGTTTGATCAGACCTTCTTCTCTAGCAATAATCATTTCAATTCCTTCCTCCCCCTTTAAAAAACGCCCCGATCCGCTCACATCTCCCAATCTA
>NZCQ01000034.1 GCA_002688335.1 Candidatus Pacearchaeota archaeon
ATGTTTTCTACCACTCAAATAAACTATTCTCTTAGCATCATAATCCCGATAATAATTCTTGTTATCATAACCAACATAAACTATATTATGCCCATCATAAACTTTCCCCCTAGAAACTATCTTATAATTATAATCGTAATGTCTAACAACTTGTTTATCGCTCAAATCTATCACCTTCTTCCCACCAACATAGATCTTAGAATACTCACATTCATGATAATAACCATCACTTCCTTTACAAATACTAGCAGAAACAAAACCTATCTGAAAAACAATAAACAAAGCTAACAGAGATAAAAATAACCTTGATTTCATAAAATCACAAGCAAAGATTATTATTAAGAATTATTGTAATCAATTCCAAAAACTAAAAAACGAAAATGGGCCATATCCAAAGCTTGAATAACCTCGATATGAAACTCTATTCACATAACCAGGACTTCCATAATATCCATAATTATATCCTCCAAACCCATAGCCCCTATAACTGCCGTAACCATATCCACCATAACCCCCATATCCCCCACCAAAAGTATTTGGATAAGTTGTTCCATGATTAATAAAATACTGACTAGGATTCCTATCTCCACTAACATATTTCTTATATCTATAATTCCCATAACTTCCCTTAAATATTGGAACAGTAGCCCTGTCACCATCATCACTAGCGTAAGAAGTTCTATACCTAATCATAGGTTTATCACAATCATCATAATAACCTTGAGTTGTTTGACATAAAGCTGCTGAAGCTAAGTTCAAAGTTGCCAGCAAAGCAATTCCAATAATTAAAGTTAATAATAGTTTTTTCATTTACAACTTACCTTCAAATACCCTTTCAACAATTCAAAAAGTTCACGACCCAATAATTCTCTTGAATTTTTAAGGTTATTTAATGATGTCTTATCCATCTTAGCAACCTCATCCCTGTCTAAGAGTTCAAGTGTTGGAATCCCATTAACTAACTCATCTCCATTGTTAGATAAATCACTAATTTCCCAAGCCAAAGAACAAGGATTAGTATGAATATCATAAACATATTTTCCTCTAAAATTAGTTCTAAGAAAATAAGATTTATCCCTGAATGAATCCTCAAGACCAATTTCTGCAACGCAAAATCTTTTTAACATAAACTCTCTAAAAAACCTACCTATTTAAATCTTACTATGGTGTTATCACTTAATAGTTAACAATTATCCCTAGATTTATAAATTCAAATTTAAACTCTCTACAAACCCCCCTTAAGATTACCATTAAACCACAAATAAATATCATTATTCTCAGACAATTACAAGAATTATAGATCCGATATCAATCTTATGAAGTATTAACAATATCTAACGAAGAAATCTAACGAAGTTGATTTCGGGAGCAGAATCTAAAGCCATGTACAAATTAAAGATCATTCATTCTCTGCCAACCCTTTCCGATCCCTAATCTTCTTAACAACCTCACCTTGTATCTGTGGAGGTGTTTTCTCAAATGACTGATCGACCATTGAAAATCCTCCTCTTCCTTCAGTAGCTGATCTTATATCATTACTCATTCCAATCATCTCAGCAACAGGCATTTTAGCCTTCACAGCAACCATTCCAGAAGTCTGTTCAATATCAATAACCTGTCCACGTTTTGCTGAAACCAACTTAGTTAACTCTCCCATATAATCCAGGGGAGCTTCCAATAATAACGTCTGCAATGGTTCAAGTAAAACAGGGCCTGCAGATTCAATTGACATTCTCATTGAATCTCTAACAGCCGGGTAAACCTGTGCAGGACCCCTATGAATTGCATCTTCATGAAGTTTCAAATCAACTAAACTAATTTTCAACTTAGCACAAGGTTCTCTTGCAAGAACACCTGCGTCTATAACTTGCTCAATAGCATCCATAACCATTTCAATAACTTCCCCGATATGAACCTCTCCCTTAGTTTTATCTAAAAAAACGCAGTCATTATAAATATCCTTATATTGTCTCGCCTCCTCATTTGAAATACCTAAATCAGATAATTTATTCCACAAATCCTCATTCTTCTTCTTAAATCTACCCTCACTCAACTCTCCCTTCTTAATAGCTTCATAAACTGAATCCTCTAAAGGTTCAACATCAATCCAAAATAAATTATGCTTATTTGGGCTCTTACCCTCTCCAGTCTTACCATTCTTACTAACCGTCTCACGATAAACAACAATAGGTTCAGAAGTCTTAACCTCAACACCCTTCTCTGTCTTAATCCTATTTTCAATAATCTCCAAATGAAGTTCTCCCATTCCGGAAATTAAATTCTCTCCAGTATCTTCATTGATCTCTATTTTTAAGGAAGGATCTTCTTTGGCGACTTTTTTCAAGACTTCAATTAATTTAGGAAGATCTTGAGGTTGTGGAACTGAAATAGATTTAGTAATAACTGGATCAAAGATGTGCTTAATACTCTCAAAAGGTTCTTGAGGACTTAGAGTAACTGTTTCTCCAGGTTGACTAGTCAATCCAGTAATCGCCAATACATTTCCCGCAGGTACTTCTTCAAGCTGTTCAGGCTTAACCCCATTATAAACTAATACTTGCTGAATTCTTTGCCTTTTATTATCATTATTCAAATGAACTTCCATTCCAGGTTTCAAGGTTCCAGAAAATAACCTTCCAGCACTAACTTCCTTACCACTCCTTGCATCAATTACTGTATTTGTAATGACAAAGGCAGGTTCCCCCTTAGGATCACAATCAAGAAGTTGTTTTCCCAGATCACTATCTAGATCTCCATTCCAGATTTTAGGAATTCTATATTTCTGAGCTTCGACAGGACTAGGAAGATGAGTAATTACTGAATCAAGTAAAACCTCAAACAAAGGAGCATTTTCCCAAAACCAATCTTTCTTCTCTTCCTTATTATCTTTATTCTGATTTTCAATTATATCTTTAAAACCAATTCCTTTCTTCTGCATAAATTTAGCACTTAAAGCCCAATTCTCTCTAGCAGATCCAAAAATAACACTCCCATCACCAACACTAACCTTCCACTTTTCAGCATATCCCTTCTCAGCAATCTGCTCAAGCAACAAATTAAAATGATCAATTATTTTCATAAATCTCTCCTGCATCTTCTCAGGAGTTAATTTAAGTTCAGTAATCATTCTATCAACCTTATTAATGAATAAAACAGGCTTAACTCTCTCCCTTAAAGCTTGCTTCATTACAGTCTCTGTCTGAGGCATTATTCCTTCAATAGCACAAGCCAAAACAATTGTCCCATCAATAGCCCTCATAGCCCTAGTAACATTTCCTCCAAAATCAACGTGTCCAGGAGTATCAATTAAATTAATCAGATATTCTTTTCCATCAAGTTCATGAGCCATAGAAACATTTGCAGCATCAACCGTAAGTAATCTTTCCTGCTCATCCGCATGACCCCAGGTCGCCATCCCACCTTCCAAATCTCCAGCAAGTTTCTCATTCATCATTCCAGCCGCAGCCAATAAATTATCCGTAAGAGCAGTCTTACCGTGGTGAATATGCGCACTAGTCGCTATATTCCGAATATTATCCTGATTCTTAACCAATCTTACAATCTTCTCAAAAGGTGTTTCTTTCTTTGCCATTTTAATTATTGAAATATAAATTAGATGCTAAATTAACAGCATAAGCAACGTTTAATCCTGCTATTAAATTGAAATATGCCATCTCACCCAAAGCATTTACTAAAGATTTTCCAACACTTGATTCTCCTTCTAATGATCCATTACCATTATTCTCAGTTCTATTCTCAAATTTAACAAAAGCATTAACTAACCCAAATACCGGAATAGCATCCTTCATCTCTACAAAATTTTTCCTTGCCATACTTCCTATCCTAATCCATATAGAAATTGGTTTTTAAAGGTTTCTTAATTCTTTGATTAGTCAGAAATCAATTCACACACCTTCCAGAGTTAAATATGAAATTATTATACTACCAAGAAATAGCGGAGAAATCTGACGAAGTTGATTTCGAAAGTAAAATATAAACAATCTAAGAATATCTTTTATCCTCATTCTATCTAAGAACATAATAAACCGCGATTCCAAGCAATCCAAGTATTATGGCAGCAATCACTATCCCTATAGCAATACCATATAGCAATACCATATCCCAATTCCTTATTCACTCTTTTCATAATAATAAAAAGAAATAATCTTTAAATAAGTATTGTTAATCAGGAATTAATTACGCACTTTCAGCAACATATCTTGCCCTCTCATCAGCAATAACTTTAACCAAGCGATCATGATATCTCACTGCCCCAAAAGACATATTTCTCTTTCCCCTTTCCCCCATCAAATATTCATAAACCTCTACTTCGATTCCTTCTAGTCCGCTTCCATAGTCGTACCTCTTATCCAACCATCCCCTCTGGTTTTCAGGTAAACAAGCCAAAAAACGAAGCCTATGAAACCTCCTCTCTTGAAAATCTGGTGATCGTCCATCCCTCATAACAATCTCAATTAGAAGAACTATTTAAAAGTTTATCAGATCAGCCAACCATTCCAAATAAAACTAATGTCTTTTCCATATCTTTTTTGCCCAATCTGGAACTCCACCAATTGCTGTATAAAAGATTCTAGGAGGTTTGACATCTATTTCTTCTTGCGTTCCAGCAGTTTCCGAGACTTTATTTTTAAAATAAAATCCATCTTCGGTTGCTTGTTCCCTCAATGCTTCCGGAAAAAGATTAAAATCTCTATTGAAAGACCTTATTTCAAAGTCATCCGATTTTAAGTCTACCTTGATTTGGTCTCGAAACAATTGTAAATGATCTTCTTCCAATCTTTTAAGCAAATCACTAACTAACCTTTCCCTGGACTTTTCAAGTTTTAACTCATCATAGGGTATCATAAAATACTCTGATTCAGTCCCTCTATGATCATTTGAAGCAAGATATCTCCCACCCGTTTTATCAACAAAGGATCTAGAATCAATCCCCAAATACCTCTCACCATTAAAATTAGCGCGTAATTGTCTAATCCCTCCGTAAAAGAATAACTTATCCCTACCTAATAATAAAGTATTATCATTATCATTTCTTTGAAAAAAGCAACTTATTCCTTTTAGCATCTTTGTTCCAGAAGAATTAATCATAACAACTCCTGAATAAGCATTTTCACCATCACTAACCGCACGAAGGTTAAAATAACTATTTTGTCGCCTTCTAATTTTAACTTTCATTTTTAAAACTCAACACTTTAACAATTAACTATCTAGCACTATCAGCTTGCTTCTCAGAATCTTTCTTCTTCGACATAGAATAGCTATCTCCGTCACCATTATAAGCCTTAACTATTTCGTCAGCCAAAGCTCTCTCTATCTTGGTCTTCTTATTAAAAGATTTGTCATAACTCCCATGCACAATATATCTTAAAGTCATAGTAAATCTTCTCAGCGGACTGATATCAACTGCCTGAGGATATCTCGCACCGCCATACTCAATAATAGTAACCCCATCCCTAGGAGCAGCATTTTCAATAGCACTAACCAAAACTTGAACAGGATTTATCTTAAGCTTCTCCTCAATTATCTTCAAAGTATCCATAACTATCTTCATATTCTGAGAGTACTTTCCGGTCTTCCAAGCAGTCTGAATCTTATGCTTCTTACCCCTATGCCCAGGCACAGCAATCAAATTAGCAAATACCTCTAGAACATTTACCTTTGCCTTACCAAATTTCTCCCTAATCCTTCCATGAGATTTAACAGACAATTTAGGTTCCAAATTAATATATTTCTTCATCCCAGGATCATTAACCTTAACCTCAGAAACATCATACAACCCAAATAGCTTAAATCCCTCTTTGGCCTTCTCCATCTCAAGTTCCTCTATCTGAGACAGCCCTTCATCTCCCTGAACTTCTGCTCCTTCCTGTAACTCAAATTCTTGTTCTATCATTTTATCTTAATATCTCATCTAACCTATCTCGAGCAAATAATTTATTTTTAGCAACAAGCTCCTTTGAACTATCCGAATTAAAAATAGAAATTGTGCAACTCTCTCTCTCTCAAGATCAATACTAAGAGTGCTAAGTTTCACAGTACAGTTCCCAATCTGATAAACATATTGCATTTCAGAGATGGGTGTATGGAAATGAGACTCAGTATAAACACTTACAGATAATTCTGAATCATCTAATCTAGCTGCAACTACTTGAAATGGCGTACTGAGAGAGTAATATTCAACACCATCATCATTATCAACTCCAGAATATATTATTTCATACGCCCCCAATCTTCTTACTTCTAGTAACTCATCATCAAGAGGACTACTACCATTAACAAGATCAAAACCCTCGCCTCCTTGATTTTCTCCTTCATACTCTATCATCTTCTAAAATATCCTCCAAAATCCCAAAACTATCATCCAGCTCAGAATCACTCTCATTATATAAGACTATTGCCACAGATTTTTCTGGCAAACGATAACCCTCCAACATGTAGCCACAATTACCAACCATCCCAATCACCCTAATATAATCTGCGTCTTCATCAGGAGTCTGATCAACATGAAAAGTTATCACACGATCATTATCCATAATCTTCTTAACAATTTCTTTATACCGCTCAACACTTTCAATATCTGTCAATGCGCATAATCTTTTGCCATCATGGCTCTGAACAAATTCAAGGCTAGCATCTCCACCATATTTAAAAGTAGCTCCCCTAGCCAAACCCATTTTATCTTCTTCCCTTCTCGATCTTACCCATCCACAATCTTGGAAGTGGCTGATCATTTACTTTAATAACTTTCCATCTAACTCCGGGAATATCACCCTTACTCCTCCCCTGCTTCCCCCCAATCCTCTCAATCATAACCTCATCATGCTCATCAATAAATTTCTGAGCAAGATTTCCAGGAATAAAAGCGGTAACAACCTTACTATTCTTAATTAACTGAACCTTGCAACATTTCCTCATCGCTGAATTTGGCTGCTTAGCTTCCTTTTGAACCTTCTCTGTAACAATTCCTTTAGCTTGATTCTTACCTCCAAGCGGATCAGATTTCTCAAAAAGATTCAGAGTCCTAACTTTATAATTCCTGTCACTCCATTTAAACTTACGTCTATTCTTTATCAACTTAGTTGCACTATTTAATCCCATATCCAGATACTCTCAGTTTCCTAGATACAACATTCCCTAAAATTGCTCTAGCTTTATTTAACATAATATTTTATTAGAATAAAGGTTTTTAAAGCTTTGTTTTAGAAAATCCTTCGAGGGTCATAATGCGAGCCTTATCTTCTTTAATCGTCAGTTATAAACATTCCTTCAGCATCTCTTAATTTTTCATCAAGAGATCTGTTAAAAGGGTCTGTAATTTCTGAAAAAGCGATTCCCTCTTCATCTTGATTTATCGCCTTTGTATTTGCGCCGTCAATTCCAGATAGCGTTTTAGGATTGCAACCATGGTTTTCTGGTCGCACCCCATAGTAGATCCACAAATCGAACAATAATAATTTGGATCATTTCTAGCCATTTTTTAATACCCCCTCATTTAAACTCAGCATCTATATAAATATTCACTTTACCATAACCTTCTTAACACCAAAATACTGATCAAGAATATTTGACATCTCATTAAGTCTTGCCCTATTTCTCCCAATCAATGAGGCCTTATTCTGACTTCCAGCACTAATCACTGCATCCTCTCCTTTAATCTCTATTGCTTTAAACTTCACAGGACGAGTTATGGTTGAAACAAAACTCTCAATATCTTCCTTACCCCTGGGCTCAGCAACAATTTTAATCCTCTTACCAATAATCCTACTCAACTTTTCAAGATTAGCATTACCCTTTCCAATGGCCTTCATAACAAATCTTTTAGGAACCGCAAATACAATAGAATTATTATACTCAAAGCAGTGATTACACCGAATCCTCGTAGTCTTACCGAAAATATTCGCATATCTTATAAACTGCATATCTAAAACCTTAATCATCTTATTAAAAATCTTTTATAAAAAATTATTGTCAAATTAGTTTTTAAATCTTTGTATTTGATTGTCGTCGAAAAATAACCCATTAGATATAAGTAACCCTTATATTATCCATGAAAGTGTTATCTGAAGAACTTCCCAGATAGTTACCAATTACTATAATTTTTACAAATCTTGTACCTTTCTTCCACATTCCAGTGGTTTCACCTATTTGAGATTCGCCCGAAATTGTTGAATTATATTGGGTCCATTGATTATTTAAATAAACACCGGATGCAGAATTATACATATAATTTGTACCACCAAAAAAATGTTCTCTAATTTTTGTTCCTGCAGGAAACGATGAGCCTACAGATGTGGCAAATTCAACTTCCCAATAAAGTCCAGATTTTTGCACCCGAGTAATATTACGATTAC
>NZCQ01000035.1 GCA_002688335.1 Candidatus Pacearchaeota archaeon
CCAATAATGACTGCTCAGCAGTTCCAATCAAGTTTAAATCCTCTCCTTCAATACTGTAAACAGATTCCTCAATAGCAGATTTATCCATAGATGCAAATATAGACTTCTCATTTAACATCAAAGGAGTCTCGATATAGTCATAGCCTTTATCCCTCATAAAATCAATAGCAAACCTAATCAGAGCCTGATTTAATAAAGCCAATTCATTTTTAATATAGTAAAATCCCTTTCCAGAAACATCTCCAGATTTATCAAAATCCCCCACCCCCAACCCTTCAACCAATTCAACATGGTTTCTAACCTTTTCCAATTTATTAATCTTACCCCATTTTTTAATTTCCTTATTCTCCTTATCATCCTTTCCGCTAGGAACCTTATCAGAAATTATATTTGGAATCCTAAGCATCAAATTATGAATATCCTTAAGCAGATCTTCATTATCAGTTTCTATCTTTTCAATCTTCTTCTGAATTTTCGCATTCTTTTGAATCAAATTTTTCTTCGTCTTAGCATCTTTCTTTATTCCAGCATTCTTAATGCCTTCCCGAATCTTATTTCTCTCACTCCGCATTCTGTCCGCATCATACTTAACCTTCCTCCAATTCTCATCTTTTTTAATAATCTCATCAACTAACTTCAACTTATCCTCTTGAAACTTCTTCTTAATATTTTTCTTAACAATCTCAGGACTCTCTCTAATGAACTTTATATCTAACATTTTACTAAAAACTTAAGAGAATATTTAAATATTCCTCTCAACATAAAATTACAAGATGGTGACAGAAGAAATCCTTATCAGAAGAAAATGGAGAAGATTAAAGAAAACCTCTAAATTTCTAATCATAATCTTGGTTATAGCATCAATATTCGCACTAACATATTACATAGGTTACTCAACAAAAAAACCTCCAATAATTAATCAACAAAAAGTTATTATAGAAAATCCTTTAAAAGATTTGGTATTTCAGAGCACTAACAATGAAGGAGAAGTGAACAAAGAGCAAGTTATTGAGCAAGCAATTCTAGATTTTGACTTAGACTATATAAATTACATTCTAATCGCCTTAGGAGTTAACAATCTATACAAATCAAAGATAGGATTTGGAAATCCAAGAGTTGAATTTAAGATAGATGATGAAATCTGGAGTTCAGAGATAATCAATAACAATCTAAACACAAGAAAATCCTCGATAGACGATCCCGACGTAAGATTCCATATGAGCAAAGAGGAAATAATAGAATCGTTATTGTCATCGAACTTAAACCAATTCGTAATAAACTCCGTTAGTTCCGGGAGAACACAAATAGAGCTAATTGCAGGAAAACCAGAGTTATTAAGCAAGGGTTATCTAAAAATGTACTCTGATCTAACCGGAAACAACTCTGAAATATAATAAACATCAAGTAACAACACCCTGTCACTAGCCCCCCTAGTAAACTTATTTTGTTACTATCTGGTTAATTTTTTCTACAGAAAGCTTTATAAGCTAATATATAACTACTAATATATAGTTTTGAAAAGTATCTTTTAATAGATACCTTAGAAACATAAATAAATCCCTTTAGAGAAAAATGAAAGACAATTTTGATATATTTTTTAGAAGAAAACCAGCTCTAATGCTAGTTGCTTTGAAAAAGATGTCTAAAGCAAGGTATGGTTCTTTGTTAGCGAAAGAAGTCGATTGCACTTATTCGCATGCTGTAAAAATATTACAGACATTAGAAGCATTAGGGTTAGTTGTTTTTGAGAAAAAGGGTAGAATTAAACTGATAAAACTCACCAAGAAAGGTGAAGAAATATCTGAAAACATAGATTCTATCCGAAGACAATTAGCTTAATTATTATTTTTATTATTATTTGAGAGGTGGTTTTAATTTTTATTGAATAAAAGATTATCCAGAAGGATTTCTCTTTACATATATGTCCATATATTCAAAATCTTTCTCGCCCTTTTTCCTATCAAAACAGGGCAATGTAGCCATTATACCTTCCATACTATCTTCAAATTGATCACTTATCTTCAACCGTTCTTCCAAAATATCTCTGAGCCCAAAAACAGTGCTGTAAAAAGGAGTTCCCCCAACTAAAATCCCCCCACCGAATCTTGAATGTCCATAAAAATGAAAATTAGCATCGCTTAAAACATCTGCAATTAACGGAATTTCATATGGTTGATTATAAACTCCTCTTACATCATGTGTTTTTGTACACCCATTTCTAAATGTTTCTTCTACTTCAACATCTTCAAATAATTCAATCTCAAAATCATCCTCTCTCCTACCAATATAAATGGCTCTAGGTCCTTCACCATCTAAGAATCTTTTTAATAAGGGATGTAGGGAAGTTTCGGTTCTTGCGGATTCTTGATCTGTTCCTGTAACATCCCTCCATTTAACTACACCATCAACAGGAAAATCGAAATTAACATTTATGTCTCCCTTATAACTCCCTTGACCATCTATCATTTGATTTTGAATGTCTAACGGATTTAATTCTCTTTTTAGATTGTTACCAATACTTTCATTATATTCAAACTGTGACAATTCATCTAAGTCTGATATATCTGTTCTTTCGCTTACTTTCCAATCTAAATCTTTCATATAATCTATTAAAAACTCCCCCTTATAAATCTTTCTGCATGTTACTACTACACAAAAACTACAGATAAGGGATAATCTTAAATATAATTCATCCTTACCTTATAATGCAATGAAAACTATAACAATTCCCTTAGAAGATTATAATAAGATGAAGGAAGCATCAGAAGTAGATGAAGAATTAGTCAATAAAATAAAAAGGAGTTTAGAAAATATAAAGGAAGGGAAGATAAAAGAGTGGGTAGACAACTAAGCTAGTCCTCTTTTCTTCAGTTCTTCAACCACATAATTCTGATAATGATCAATATTCAATAGGATTCTATTTATTGTTGCCTGTTGAGCTTTTTTACCACTTATTGCTAAAGATAAAACTACGGAATAATTATTATAAACTAAAAAATAAATCCTTTTTCCATCAAATTTCTTCTCACGAAGAATTGAAATTCTCAGCCCCTTTCCAACATTATCTCCCTGATTTCTAAGTTGATTAAAGATCTTCTTCACCCTATCTTTATCAGAGTTATCTAATTTATCATAATCTCTATCAAACTCATCTGTTGTAAAAATCCTAAACATTATAAAAATTAGATTCATTACCTTAAAAATTATATCCTCAGCCCTTCACCTACTCTTCTCAACCCCAACTCTCAAACATTCCAAACTAACTGGACACCCACTACAAAAAGGACTCACTGGAACGCAAGTACTTTTCCCATGTAACATAAACAGAGCATTTGCTCCCCTTAAGGACTCTCCTTCTAGCGAATCAACCAACAATTCTTCAACCTCATTATGCTTATCACTATCAATCCACCCTAACCTATTAGCAATTCTAATTGTATTTGAGTCAACAGGAATAGCATTCTTTCCAAAGGCAAAACAAAGAACAACATTACAGGTCTTAGGCCCAATTCCATTAATAGACAATAATTTATCTTTATCATCAGGAACTTCTCCATCAAACTTCTCAATAATCTCCTTACTAACGGATTTCAATCTAGCAGCCTTAACCTTCCTATATCTTGCCAAATACAACATATCCTCTAACTCACTAAGATCCATATCAATTATATCTTCAAAATTACCAACTCTCTCAAAAAGCTCTTCCAAGATCTTATCTGTCACATCATCTTTAATATTGATACTAACTAAACACCCAATTAAAATCTTAAACGGATCTGGATTCTCTCTCATTCTATTCAACGTTGTCCTAACCTCATCACTATAATGACTTTCAAGAATCTTCAGTATTTCTGATATGTTATTTTTCATTTTAGAAATAGTTGGAAATCTCCCTCATGTCAACTTTTGAGTCTTTGATAATTCTTGATAATGTCCCTTTTTTCATTCGATCATGCAGGGGAACTGTTAATTTAATAATATTGCCGTCTTCTTTCTTCACAAGCCTTACATGACTACCTTTTTGTCTTATTGGAATAAAATCAAATTTGCTGAGTACTTTAATAAGTTTGAATCCAGAAATCTGCGGAAGTTCCATATTATATTTCTATATTCATGATTTTTCCTTTAACAGGAATATCTTCAGGACCATCATCGAGATAAAGTTCTATAGCCTCTTTAATATTATTAATTGCTTCCTCAAGTGTATCTCCTTGAGAAATGCATCCAGGCAGCGATGGAACATGGACAGTAAAACCCCCTTCCTCGGCCTCCTCTAACATAATCTTAATTTCCATAAACATTAACAATCTTTATATTATTTAATTCTTTCCCCAAAATATGCCCAACACCTTAATTAAAGAACTAAAATCCCGGCTATCTGAAAAACTAGAAGGGTACAGAGATGAATACAACAATATCTGCTTTGGAAATAAAAAACAAAAACTATATGCCATATACATTCTTACAGAGATATTAGATTAGAGATTACAATTCATATCTATCTCCAATATTAACTTTAAGCTTTGACAAAATAGGGTTTGGAATATTCGCTTTAACTAATTCAATTGAAACATCTGGAATAATTTTATGCAAATACCCTTTAAGATCCTCAGGACCCTCTCCCGTAGGAATAGCAAATCTGACTGAGTTTTCAATATCCTCTGTATTCTCTGCAAGAACATTCCTATTACTTTCTAAACAAAACTTTCTAATTCTTCCCCTAAGCATAACTCCATTTATTGAAGTGGACTTCGTTCTAATCTCATAAATATCCCAGTTAATTAATTCTCTATACATAGTATAATCATGCCCTAGACAGGATTTGAACCTGCGACACCCTGCTTAAGAGTCAAGTACACATATGTGTACCTTTTACTAAATCTTTATAAACCTCCTATTTTTACTCATTTTATGGTAAGTCCTATACGAATAGTTAATGTTGAAAAAGTTCTTAAAGATATGGAGAAGTGGAAAATTCCAGAATCAGAGAAGAAGGCATTAAAAGAATTCGCTAAGGAGTTTAGGTCTGGAAGGATTACAGGACGTATAGGAAAAGATATTGAAGGAAGCATACAATCATCCATCTACCTTTTAAAATTGCCCTTAGAATTCATTAATAAGCCAATAAATAGTAAACTAACTGAAAACGATATTAAATCTTTTTTCGATGCCTTAATAAGCGATAAACTAAAAAAGAGAGTTAGAAAAAGAGTTAACAAAAAACTAAAGTGGGTTGATAATGGTAATTACCAGCAAACTGGAAAGAAGAAGTTTATTAGAACTTTGTCTCTCTATCTTAAATATAGATTAGGAAAATATCCAGAGAAATTAGCTAAGTTTGACAATATTTTGAAGGTCATTATAACTACAGTTGACAAAGAACCTAATTCCCTAACTGAAGAAGAATTTGATAAATTATATGATGCTAGTTCCGAACTATGGCAAAGATATTTTCATATGGTTAATGTCTGGGGAGGATTTAGAGCCGGTGAATTCCATTCATTAGTAGATTCGGATATTAATCTTCCAGACCCCAATAAAGGAGAAAACTATGTTAAGATATGGGTAAGATTTGCTAACAGCAAAACTAAAGGAAGAATGGTTACTTTATTCAACACTAAATGCAATAAGGTTGTTAGAGAATATTTGGAAAAAAGAAAAAAGGAGGGGTTAAAGCCAGATGAACCAGTTTTTGAAAAGAGTTACAATGCAACCAAGATTTGGATAAGGAGATTTGGAAGAAGGGTTATGAATAAACACGTTCATCATCATCTCTATAGATCAACATGTGCAACTTGGTTAGTAGACAAACACATTATAACAGACAGAACAAACTTATGTCTTTTCTTTGGTTGGAAATTTAGCTCCCCAATGCCTGATACTTATCTCAATAGAAGTAAGATTAGCCTAAGGCCAATAGAAGAAGCTGTTAAGGGGAAATCAATGGAGGAAATAGATAAAAGAATAGAAAAGCTGGAAGAATTGATGAATTTATTCTCGGAAAAAAGAATAGAGACGTTTGAAACCGCAAAGGAAATACTAGCAAAATGACTTCAGAAAAAACAATAAGGATAAATGAGAAGGGATTGAAAGATATTTTTGATGATGCCATAAAAGACCATGTTATTCTCACAAAGAAATCTTTTGATATGAACAATAAATCGATAGATGAAATAAAAAATAGTATAAAAGAGCAAAAAGAAGTAATAGATACTATAGATAATAAGATTAAAGAAATAGAAAAAGATGCTGAACATAAAAACCTTAAAAAAATTATTTTTGAAGTCCTTAGCCAGATTTTTATAATAGTTTCAGCAATTTCAATTGGAGCTAATCTAACTTCTGGAGGAAGTAATGGGTTTCCAATGTGGCTGAATGTATCGCTAGTAATTATCGGAGTTGTGTTAAGGCGTATCTCAAATTAAATACTATCTCCTAGTAATTGATTCCTTTTTTCTTAAGAACCTTAATCCAATCCATCCAAAAACAACTAATCCAATAAATAGCAGACCATAAGCAATTGTTTGCTTACTCTCTGGACCTCCAATAGCAGCTCCAGTAATATTTGGTCTAAATCTATTTATTAAATTTCTAAAAAATTCTAATAATGGATTCCCTTGGTTTTCTTCACTTTCATTTATGATAATATCTTCTATCTCATTATCCACTACTTGTTCATCGATACTCTCATCATCAATAACCTGGTTATCATTACCTGTACTAGCAGAACTTGTTGTAGTACTTCCCCCAGAACTTCTGCTACTACTAGAACTTCCCCCTCCACCTCCTCCGCCACCACTACTAGGAGGAGCTGGACAAGAACCACAATCTACACCACATGAAGAACACGATTCTCCTTCGCTACATATAGAATCTCCACAAAATTCTTTTTGTTCTTTAACAGCAGAATGCTTTAATCCAGTTATTTTATACTGCGTATTGTTATTTATTAACTCACATCCATAATCACTAGTTGTTCCAGGACAAGTTATCCAATATTCATTTTCTCCAGTACAATCTAATGTAAACTCATTAACTGATTCTATTTCTTGATCTTTAATACATAATCCAGTAACATCAGATATTTTATCAAGATAAATAGTCTTAGTTTCATTTTGAGAATCTAAGTCTAATCCTCCTATAATTAGATAAGAATAACTACTCTCTTTAGAGTTTTGTTGTATAGAAAAATTCTCTATATCTAAGAGCTCTCTAGTAACATCAAAATCAAATTCAATTAAAATCTTTTCATCACTTTCTACTTTATGTGATGTGAAATTCTCTGAGCTTAAATTAATAGTCGTTTCATTGTTTGATAAATGACTTAAATCACCAATAAATCCATCACAATTATTATCTGCCCCATCTCCCCTAATTTCATCGACTGGATCACCAGGAGCACAGGTGTCTTCCTTTTCTCCAATAATGCATAAATAACTACCTTCCCTAGAACACTCACCTATTCCGCAATTAGTTGTCTCATTAAACCAAGTTTCATTAAAACCATCATCTTCTAAATCATCAATGCAATTATCATCTATAAGATTACAAGATTCAAAAGCTCCTGGATAAGTTAAGTCTCTTGAATCATCGCAGTCTGAACCTCCAACAATATCTATATCAAAATTATCTGCATCACTATCCAAATTTAAGCTCAACAAACTAACTGTTAAAGAGTCAACTTCAATATCTATAAAATAAAATCCATTAATAGCTATCTTATAATTATCGAAAGGAATTAAGGTTGTGAAGTCTATACTTTGTTCTGGGACAATATTTGATTTATCAACATAAAACCATCTCTCAGTATTGATATTCTTCTCTAAAGATAAATTCTCAAAATCATTATTAATTGATATATCATCAAGTTGAATCTCAGAATAATCAACATCTATGATAATAGCACCTTCTTTAGTTTGAGTTTGAGATAGACTCTCATAAAAAAATTCATTATTTCCAATCTTATCTTCAACATTTTCTCTGCTTAATTCATCTTTAAAAAACAAATTTGCAATTTGTCCTGAGGTAAAATCATCCTTAATGCTACTTGTTACAGCATGAAAATTATTTAGTAAAACCAAAGGAACATTTTCATCTAATAGATGAGAATAAACAGTAGACACTACGCCATCGTTTGTTTCATCATGATTTGATAAACAATAACCATAAGCAGGACTTCCTCCACTTGTTTCATCAAACAACTTATGGCCGGCAATGGTTAAGTAACTAACATCTTTATTTAACTCATTAGAATGGAACAATTCCCAAATATAATCACTGCCTATCTCAAAATCTTTGGTTGCCTCAGAATTTCCATTAAGCGATGGTACACTAAACAAATTATAGGGTTTAGCGGTACCATCAATTAGTTCCTGACAGTATGGATGATCTTCGTTAATATTAATATTGGTTATACCGTCTACTAAATTGGCAAAATACGATCCATAAAGAGGGCTAGAAATTGTAACTATTTTGTTTATATCATCATTATATGCAAATACATTTCCATTAGTATCAATCCCTAAATTGTGTATATAACCAATAACAGCTAATCCTCCCTGGCTGTGCGCAATAACATTAACATTATCAAATCCATTATCCCTGTATCCTTCCCCCAATATTTTACCTATAGATTCACCAACTACCCCTGCATTCTTTCTACTGCTCAGATTTGCAGGATAATAATCTAACCTCCAAACATCATAACCTTCATTCCTTAGATAGTCTTCAATTTTCCATTCATCATCTTTTTCAGTGTTCCCATTAGCAATATTACTCCATCCATGAACTAATAAGATAGGTTGTCTTGATACATTGATAGTGTTGTTTTCAAATGTAATCGGTGTGCATGCAATACAACCTCCTCCGGTTCCCGTCCAACGTCCATGTGTTAAATCATAAGCAGGATAATCAACACCAACTTCATATGCATTAATAAAAGATATGTAGATTATCAATGTGGCAACAAGTATCGTTTTTAGTTTCATTTTAGTTTAGTCTTAACACTCTTATAGCGATGTAGCATTTATTTATAAACATTAATGTTTCCCTTTTATGATATTTGAATTTGCAGAAATTAGGTGTATCTTAGAAGTTTTGAAATTGTTGAATAAGAATGAATCAAAATATTCTACGATGTTTAGGGAAACAAAAGTTAGCCACACTACTCTGCAACCAGTTTTAAAAGAATTGAATGAAAAGGATTTCATAAACAAACACGATGTAGGTCACATGAAAGTAGATTATGAAATAACTGATAGAGGAAATAAGCTCTTAAAACTCCTTACCGAATTAAAACAGCTAGTGAACTAAAGAGCTTTTTAGTTATTTTGATAAGGGTCTAAATATATATAGGTAACACAATATAGCAAAGAAAACTGTTACAGCTATGTAGCTCCAAAATAACTCAATTTTTCCCATTATCTCCAATTCATTGATTAAGGTAAACATAGAGGTTAGAAAAATAACAGATGTTAAGTAGATTATTACGGTATTAAAAATAGCACTTAATTTTTCTTTTTCATTATGTAATGCTACATCAAATCCTTTTTGAGTCAATTCTATGCTCCACTCACCATACCTTTTATCCTTATTCGTAGGTTCGATAATCTTTATCATCTCTTGTTTCTCCAAGAAATGTAATGGAGAAAAAACATCAAACTGAGTAAGACCTATTTCTTCTGCTATTTTTCTCTCAAATTCATCTATGTCTTTTATGAACCCATATACCATGTTCGGGTTGTTATAAAGATATTTCAATAATCTTTTCCAAACATACTTATGTTTCTTTTCTTTCATTAAAATTAGTAGATTTTGTAGTTAAAAAATATTAGTAAAAAGGGGTTACGGTTTCCTCTCCCCCAATATCTTTTGATTCATATTTTATTTTGCAGATTCTTTCCTCAGGGATAGATTCATAAATAAAGGAAACCATATATTCTGTAGTTCTATCAATTTCAGGAATACTAATAACAAACTCATCTTGTTTAAGCTCAGATATACTAACTCCATTTTCAGGACAGGCCATCATAAAAAAACCATCGAGAAAATCCTCCACAGACTCCCTATCTTGATTATGGCAATCAATGTTTAAATTTAGGTCATAAGTTTTTTTACCCTCATTTCTAATATAAATCCTAAGAAAATCATATCTATCTTCTTGTTTATCTAGTTTTAATCTCCACAATAGACTTGATGAACAGGCATCTAGCTGATAGAATCCACTCAAAAATTCATAACTCATATCTTCTTCAGAATGTATTGAAAACATTATTTGAGGTTTATCTGGGATTAAAAGTGAAATATCCTTCTTTATGTCATTTATATCCTTAGATAAATTTTGATATTGATCATTAGTGTCTTTATCCATTTGATAGTCATGATATAATCCCCACCCCCCAATAATTGTTCCTACTCCCGCTACTAGTAGCGTTAACAATGATATCACTATAATCCATTTATTTTCCATCAATATTATCTGTTTCGTGGAATTTTATATCTTTCTATACTCCTAAAATAATCTTATATACTTCAAATCTTTCTTTTTAACATGAAACAAATAATTGAAAAAGAAATTGAAAGAATCTTTAGCAAGAATAGTATAGCTAAGGTAAAATCTATAAAAAAATTTGACATTGGATTTAATAATGACATTTATTCAATTAATGATAAATTCATTATAAAAATATGTAAAAATAGATCAAAAGAGAATGATTTTAAAAAAGAAATTATTTACTATAAACTATTTAGAAACGAAATTCCAGTTCCTAAGATATTATTTGTGGATATATCTAAAAAAATAATAAATAGATGTTATTTTGTTTACAAAAAGATAGAGGGAGAAAACCTCTATGCCAAATGGCACTTACTTAAAGGTTCTCAAAGAAAACAAATAGTAAAACAAATTTGTGGGATATTGAAGATAATCAATAATTCCAATAAGAAAGGCCAAATAGATTGGCATAAGAAAAGATATTCTAAGATTAGAAAACTTCTTACTAAAATCACAAATAAAAACATCTTATCAAGTAAACTTATCCAAAAAACAAAAGATTTTGTAGAAAAAAATCATCATATATTAAAAGAGCAAAAACTAGGGTTAGTATATTGGGATTTGCATTTTGATAACATTCTCATTAAAAATTCAAAGGTGGTGGGATTCTTAGATTTTGAGGGTATTGATATTAGATCAATTGATAACGTCTTAGATGCCATAAGAAGAATGCAAAATTATCCTAAAGTATATGCTTCAAAAGAATCTGAAAAATTTGTTAAGAGAAAAGACTACTCAAGTCTATTGAAATGGTTCGAGGAATTTTATCCAGAACTATTTGATTTTGACAAAATTAATAATAGATTAGATTGGTACTCAATAGAATATGATTTATCATTATTGCTCAGATATCCTGACAATTTGGAGCTGAAGAAAAGATTGGCAAAAACTGTAAAATGGAAGATAATCTAAAGAAGTTGAAGTTAAAAGTTAGTATTGCAAAATTTTTAACATTTCATAAAAATAGAGTATCTCTTTTGAAAGAATTGTTGCAAAAGAAGGTTCATGGAAGACTTATATTCCAAGTTTCATTTCTTGGTTTCGAGAGTTTGGGAAAGGTATTATATCCAAAAGAAGAAAATTCCAAAAAAAGATTTCTTGATGCCTTGAAGGTTATTAATGTGGATGATGCTATTATTTTACATAAATATTGGAGAAATCCTTTAACTCATGAAGGATTTGTATCGGGTATCTGGACATCATTAGAAACCTGGGGTGATGACGATCTCTCATTTGCATCATTTATTGACGATTCTGATACTAATAAGATAAGAGGCGGTGTAGAATATCCCCCAGGTTCGATCCTTGCAATGTATGAGGGATTAATTAGATGTTCAGAAAATTACTTCAAGGAAAGGGAAATCAAGGAAGTTGTCATAGAATAAAACCTTTGGTAAAGGCTAACTATTGACAATTCAATTTGTAGGAAATTATTTAAAAAGAAATTAATTTAAAATTTTAAGGTAATAATACAAAATGGTAGGAAGATTATTTCTAAGCGGTGGAGGAGATGAAAAACAAACTTATAAAATTGATGAAGAATTTTTAAGGGGGGTTGAGAAAATTCTTTACATTCCAATTGCATGGAAGGATGGAGATTACGAAAGTTGTAAACGATGGTTTAGTAATGCAATGGGAATGCATAAAAAAGTTCATATTACGACACTAACAGAACTTTCCAATGCGCCAAGTCTTGAAGATTACGATGCAGTGTATGTTGGAGGGGGAAATACTTTTAAACTTCTTGATGAAATGAAAAGATTTAATTTTGATGATAAATTACATAAATACTTTCTAAATGGAGGAACAGTTTATGGAGGTTCTGCTGGAGCAATAATCTGGGGTAATGATATTAATATTGCATTGTATTGCGAAGATGCTGATGAAAATAAAGTTAATTTAAAGGATACAAAGGGTATAAACGTAGTCAGTAATTGTGATGTCCAATGTCATTTCTTTGATAATCAAGAAAAAGAGCATTTAGATTATGTTGATGAAAATAATAGGAATGTTGTAGCACTACCAGAAGAATCTGCTTTATTAATATCAAAGGACGGGTCTAAGGTAATTGGTGATAAACCGGTAACTTTATTTACAAGGGGAAAGATTAAAAAATTTGAAGTTGGAGAAAATTTCAATATGAGTTATTAGATTTTTATACATCTATAACCATCAATATATATGAAAAAGAAAATAGCAGTTATTGGTAAGGGAAAGTTTGGATCTCAAATCGCCACAATATTAAAAGATAAATATGGATCAGAATATTTATTTCCAACAAGAAAAGATAAGAATAAGACTGATAAAGATAAAACAGATTTCCCAAATATATCCATTAATAATATTAAGGCTGTAGAAAATTCAGATATAATTCTCTTACTTACGCATCCAAAAGATGCCAGTGAAGTCTTACAAGAGATAGATTCAGTTATTAATAATAGATTGATAGTTAATTTTACATCAAAGGAGTTAGATTCACAACATCCCTTATTAAATGTTGCTTGTTCGCCAGTAATTGAAGGAAGAATTACTACGATTTTGTATAATCCAAATGAAAAAGTCAAGAAAAAAGACATAGAAATGTTTGCAGAAATATTTAAGCCATTAGCAAAAAATTTCATGGAGTGTGATAATTCAGTTGCTGAACTAGGTCTTATGTCAAGAATCCGTGCTCATATTTTCAATTATTATAGAGACTTATTAAAAGAAGGTCATAATGGAAGTAATCTTAAATCTCACTTTGACCATGCTATTGAAAGCCTACTAAATTCTGAAGGTATTGAGAACCAAACACAAAAAGCTCAGACCAAGGGAGGATTTACTGAGGAGATAAATAATCTATATAATGAAGACAATTTATTTGAAAAATTGGTTAAAAAAGAAAAAGATGTCATAAATAGTAAAATAAAATCTATTCAGGAAAATTAACTATCATACCTATTAGACTTATCATATCCAATAACTAAAAGGTTTTTTCCTTCAACATTTTTAGCTATATCTAATGCGACATTGATTCCTGCTTTTGTGGTTCTACCAAATCCATCTGCAGATTCAATAGGAGAATCCCAGTGTACTAATTTCTTAGTATCATCTCTACCAGTTAGGTCACTATACTGTGCATCCATCCTCTCACTGCTAACAAGAGCAACATCATCAACCAATTCTAATGAATTTGTTATATGGGGAAAGTCAATTCCTTGAAAGCTAGTTCCAGGTAATTCATGTCTAGATAAACTTCCGGGTTTAATTCCAAATCTTCTCTCATACTCTCCAGGATGTTTTAAATCATATAGAACAGCAGCTTGAACAGTCTCAAAAGGAACAATTCTCGTTCTTGTATCATCTATTGATTGAACTTCCTTTCCTAAATCAAATCCTCGTAAATTATAGGGAGCTCCTTCTTCCATAAAAGTTCCAAGAATGCCTTGAGCCATATTATTCCAATACTGAAATACTCTACCAGGCCCTAAAACACTAGATCCGTTTCCAATTGCTGGAATAAAGTAATGAATATTATCTAATTCCTCAAATGCCTCACTTGCTATGCCTTCTAAAGCTCTTAATGTGAGTTCATTATTGGTCCCCCTTTCTTCACCCATTGAGTGGTTCATAAAATGATACTCTCCCTTATTTTTAACCAAAAATCTTCTTAGAAATCTTGGAAATCCATTTACATAATCTTCCGCAGGAGTAAAAATTAAATGGTCTTCATCAGGTAATTGTTCTAATATAGCTCTTTCCCTTGCTTTCTCTCCACCTGCAGGTAGAACCATATAACAATCATATCCTAGTTCCTTACCAATTCCTGCAAAAGAAACTCCTGCAGAACCAGAACTTGTTTCTAACACCTTATCTCCTGGTTTAATCCTACCTCTTTGCTCATCATGCTTAAATATCTCAAGATATACCCTATCGTAATGACTTTGAAAAGGATTGTCAAATTCCCTTTTTATCCATATAGAATTACCATTAGGAACTTGTCCTTCGTATCTAACTAATGGAGTTCCACCTATTTTTTCTTCCCATTCTCTATAAAGTGTTCCTCTATCTTCTTGCATTTTCAATTTTCTCAGAATTAATCTGAGGTATTATCACCTCTATAATATATGTTAAAATACACATTTTTAAGCCTTTCGCATTATAGTCTATTTTCCGAAATAAACTGCTGAATCTTATGTGTAAACTTACGAAAGAAATTTCGGATTTTGGTAAAATAGATGGCATTTTAATAGATAAATTAATTTAAATCATCCTTATGTTAGGATATCATGGACTTTGAACCAATTAATTTAGATGGATTTGATGGTAGAGATGAAGCATTGGCAAAAATTAAAAGATATATCCATCATATAACGCCTATAATGTTCTATAGAACAAATGATTTGATTCATTCAAAAAGGGTCCTCTGGCACCTTGAACAAGCCATACCGGACATTTTACAAGTATACGGGACGGACTTTGATGTCAAATATTCTAGGACATTAGCACTAGTTCATGATGATGTTGAAATACTTACTGGAGATGTTCAATTGCATGATAAAGAACATATGGGATCTGGGGAGCTTGAAGCCTTGGCCGCAGAAGAAAATAATGCTATACCAAAATTAGTGTCGATGTATAATGGAATAGCAAATGGATACGATTATGCTGAGTTACTAGCTACTGCTAAAGAAAAGGATAGATTAGAATCACAATTTGTTTCATTTTTTGATAAATTTGACGGAGGAGGTGAAGCATGGCATGAAGTATGGGCAGGAAATCATTGTTTTCTACTTCCTGCTGGAGGAAATCACGGAAAAGAAGGAGGGTATGTAAGGAGATTAAATGAATTTCCAACTAAATATCCTGCTATGTCAAGATTCTTTGATCAATTTCCAGAATATTTACCACAGCCGTTTGATTTTAAATCAGTAGCAGATAGAAGCAAACCTCATACAGAAATTTCATTGCAAGAAGATAGTGGGTATTCTCCATATGAAAGATGGAGAATACCAATTATGAAACATGAAGGTGCTGATATCCTTACAACACAGATAGAATTTAGCTAGAAATTCTAAATAGAAAACAATATTAATGCTAATTTTGATTATATTCTATGAAAGAAGTAATAATAATTCATGGAACAGAAGGCAGTCCAAAATCAAACTGGTTTCCATGGTTAAAAAAAGAATTGGAGAATTTTGATTGTGATATATTTATTCCAAAATTTCCAACTCCAGAAAATCAATCTTTAAATAAGTGGCTAGAAGAATTTGACAAGATTAAAACTAATATAAAAGAGGACACTATTTTAATTGGGCATAGTTTGGGCCCTGCATTTATTCTCTCGGTTCTTGAACAAATTGATAAACCTATAAAAGCGGCATTTCTTGTTGCAGGATTTACAGGCAACCTCGGGAATGAACATTTTGATTCTTTGAATGACACATTTGTTAATAAAAAATTTGATTGGAATAAAATAAAAGGAAATTGCAAAAAATTTTATGTGATTAACTCAACTAATGATCCATATGTACCAATAGAAAAAGGGGAAGAATTAGCCAATAATTTAGATGTTGATTTAGTTCAACTAGATAATGCAGGACATATTAATGCCGAATCTGGTTACAATACGTTTGAGTTTCTTCTTGACAAAATTAAAAAAGAATTGTATAGAGAAACTGAAAGTTCAGGAGGAGTTGTTCTCAATAAAGAGGGCAAGGTCCTAGTTGTAAGTCAACATGGAACTTCTTGGTCACTACCAAAAGGTCATATTGAAAAAGGAGAAAATCAAATAGAGTCAGCAAAAAGAGAAACCTATGAGGAGTCTGGAATAACTGAATTAGAACATATATCTTATCTTGGAAACTATCAAAGATATAGATTAAACAAAAAAGGCGGAATTGATGAAACAGAAAGAAAAACAATTCATATTCATTCATTTAAGACCAATCAAGATATACTCAAACCAGTTGATCCAGAAAACCCAGAAGCAAAATGGGTAGATAAAGAAGAAGTATCAAATCTACTAACGCATGAAGCAGATAGGGAATTTTTTAAAAAAATTATCAATACTATCTAAAAGTAATCTTGAAAACACTAAAACAACAATAAAAATGAAACCAGAAAAGCTAAAAATAGGAGATGCTATTGGAATTGTATCACCTTCAAATCCAGTTGAAGGAGAAAGCATAAACTTACTAGAGAAAGGAATTAATTACCTAGAAAATTTGGGTTTTAAAATTAAAAGAGGAGAATTTCTTTCATCAACAAATCCTGAAGATAAAGCTAAGGATATCAATAACTTCTTCTCAGACAATGAGGTAAAGGCTATAATCTGTACTCAGGGAGGGGATAGTGCTGAAAAAACTATTCCATTTATTGACTGGGAGATTATAAAAAAGAATCCTAAGATATTTATGGGGATAAGTGATATAACAGTTCTTCTAAATTCAATTAATCATAAAACCGATTTAATCACGTTTCATGGAAATGATATATGCTATGGGTTTGGTAGAAATCCAAATAATTATGACCTAGAGGAGTTTAAGAAAATTTTAGTTAATGGAAAATCAGGAGAGATAAATTCTAATGGAGAAAGAAAGACGATAAGGTCTGGTGTAACTACTGGTAAACTTTCTGGAGGAAATATAAGGTGTCTATTAAAATTAGCTGATACAGAATATTGGCCAGATTTTGATAATTCTATACTAATATTGGAAGCTTATAAGATTGATGAAGAAAAATGTTTGGAATATTTTCAGATTTTAAAAGATAAAAAAGTATTTGATAAAATTAATGGTGTAATCATTGGATTCATATATGAAATGCAAAAAGAAAATCCAAATGAAAAACAAATGGAAGATTTACTATTGGAATTTACCAAGGAATATGATTTTCCAATTCTTAAGATTAATGATTTTGGGCACAACTGTCCAAATACAACACTTCCAATTGGAGGCAAAGTAGAAATGGATGCTGATGAAAAGACAATAACAATAATAGAAGGATACATAAAATAATCAGTCTTCCCACTCCAACTCCACTAAATCCTGTGGACTAACATGACAATAAATTTCTGTCGTTTGCAATTTTGCATGACCTAAAAATCTCTGTACCTGCCTCACATCCCATCTCTTTTTATTCAACAACCATGTGGCTCCAGAATGCCTTAATGTATGAAAATGTAAATCCTTGTTTAAAACTTCTTTTGCTTTATTCTTAAATGCAATCTCCAGTGCCCTTTCACCACAATTGATAGGCAATTTATTCAAAGCATGTAGCACTCCAGACTGATTAATCTGCAAGGGTTTAATAATCGGAATATGTCTATCTTTCTTTCCCTTTGCTTGCTTAATCATTATCAAATGTTGTTTCTTATCAACATTCTCTAATTTCAAATTAACAACTTCGCTTACCCTCATAGCCTGATAAAATCCAAGAAGAAAGGCCAGCTTATGATTATTTCTTTTTGTTTTAGAAATAATTTTTACTAACTCGTCCTCAGTTATTGTTTCTGGAATTCTTCTCCCTTTCATCTCCAAAATCCCTCCCTTTTCTGTCTTCTTCCAATTATTTGTCTGGGATAGATTCTTTTTTGAGGGCTTAAGATTTTGGAAGTCACAACTTTCTCCTTAGGCAACTCTTTATCAAAATCTATGTCGCAATTATCTGTGCCTGTATGAAATGTTCTGGAACTAGAACCAAAAATATCAGAAAAATGTTGCAAGTCCTCAGAATTCTTTCTATGTTGAGGATTGTTCAAATTTAAGTTTGTGTCAAATTCACATGCAACCGCCTTCGGAGATTTATCCTTTCCAAAACAAGCTAAGTCCAGTTTAGAGAGAACAGAAAAATCTTTTGAAGGTATAATAAATTCAGATTTGCATCTATATCCCTTTTCTTCCAATTTTCTTTTATTCAACTTCTGACAATCTGAATGTTTCTTATCCATTTATTCAAACCTCCTTTTTTCCCCAGTTCTCCGATTGATTCCAAACTTATACAAAACTTTATCATTAGTTTTATCCCTTCTCTCAAATATATCCCACTCATCTTTCTTTTTAATCTTAAAGATTATGAATATTATGATAGCAATAACAATTCCAATAATTATCTCTTTTTCCATGTTTTAACATATCTGTCCTCAAATTCTATTGTTTTAGTTTTTTCAACAGGAACTTTCTTTACTACTTCTCTTACCTCAACTTCTTTTTTTATTCCTTTCTTTTTAGGAAGATTCTTTATACCCTTATTACTCAACTGATACCATCTATTATCTAACATCCTTCTGGGACCTATTGACTTACTATTCACAAAGCGGGATACTCTCAATAAATACAACCAATTCCATGCAGTTTTTCTATCAACTTTAAGAACTTGCTGCATCTCAGACAGAGTAAACTTTCTTTTTCCAAATTTCTTTCTTATAGTATTAACAGCTATTCTATTAGCGCTAAGATTCCTTTCCTGCCATTGGCTTAGATTTTCAACCCATACTTGTTTTTTGGCCATTTTCTAGACTAGTACAGAATAGCTATATGATTTCATCAGAATCCAGCTTATCTGTTTCAATATTATCTCCAAACAATTCTTGCTCAGATTCGAATAACTTATCAATATCTGAATAATCTTTCTCAATATTATCTGATTTATCTATGGATTTTTGACTTTCTGCCTTCGGAACTAATTGCATTGATGATTTGGTTATCTTTCCTCCAGTCAACACAAGCAAAATTCTATCAAAAGAACCAGCTCTTGATACAATTTCTTTATGAAACTCTTGATAAAATTTTTTCTTGTTACAATATCCAGCAGAACCATTTTTAGATTTCTTCCAACAATTTAATAATGTGGGGAGTATTATCATATTTAACACACTCAATAAATTTTGAGAGACATTTGATAAAGTAAAGGGATTAATTCTTTCCAAAGGACCAGAAAATAGGCCATCTATTTTAATTCTTAAATAAGTAAGATAGTTATAAATATCATTTTCTAAATCATTAATAAGTGCATTATCAGAAACATGACTTTTTGTAAAAGATAAAAATTCAGATAATATTATTTCTAGTAATCCAATAAGTTCATTGATAGGAGAAATTAGGGTATCTAATCTCTTGTAACCTTTTCTATAATTATTAAACTTTAGTTCATAAAGTTGATATGTCTTTTTGAATTTATATAATAGCTCAGCTACATCTTTAGCATCATCAGGAGCTTCATGCTTTACATTTATTATATCTAAATTATCAGGCAATTGTTCATACATTTTACTCTCCTTTATTTATTTGCAATATCTTTTTTCTTGCACAGGGTTTACAAAGATAATCAATGAAACAACCATGAGCTGCATTTGAAAACTGAACAAACTCGCATTTACATTTGCTTGTATTTCCCTGGATTGTACAGCCTAGACAGATTTCATTTCTTGGTTTAAACAATCTTTTTACAACTACGTTGCTATTGTAATCCCAATCAGGAATTCCCATTTCTTCCTTTAATTGATTCATTTTCACTTCTTCCTTTCTTCAAATTTTTTCCTGCATTTTTTAATAGACTCTTTTTTTGATCTTTTGTTCTTCATCTCTTTTCTTATGCAAGCATTGAACTCTTTCTGATTCATTGTTCTTTCCTCCAAATTTAATTTCTAATCTGTTGCTTCATTTACTTAAGCAATATAAGGCATCACCTTCATTCTGTTAGGAATTACAACAAGTTGATTAACAGCCTCTACGCATTGCTGATGTCCCTTTATTTCAAGGTATGTTCCAATAACTGCTGCATTGCATGTCCAATCATCCTTTTGCTCTTTTCCGCAAATATCACATTTTTCCATTTTTTAGTCTCCCTTAATTTAATTTGAAAATAAAGGTCCAAGGGAACCTTTATTTTGTTGCAACATTATACTGTTGCTTACCATTAACCATTGTTTTAACAATGGTAAGTGTCTTATCTTTCAAAGGACCCTGAATTTTCAAAGCTCTTAAAAGAGTCCAAGCACTTGTCATGATAACTTTTTCTTCACCATTCTCTTTGGCATGAAATAAATAATAAACGCCTTCACTACCAGTTAGCTCTACTGGCTCATCACCAATAAATGTAACTTCTACAGGTTTGTCAATCTCAAATTCTACTTTTGGTTTTCGCTCTATTTCAGTTGTTGGTAGTTTGTCCCATGCGCCAAGTTGTGGTGTTGTGGTTTGTGTCTGTTCCATTTTTATACCTCCTATAATTTAATTGTAATCTCCCTTGCCATCATTTAGAAAACTATTGTTAATATCGTTAGCAATAGTGTTTTTTCTGTGTTTTACAATAGGAAATTCCTTTCTAACGATAGAATCTTTTTTATCGTTAGAAGCTGTTAGTACTGTTAACTCATTTAACGGCATATCTATTTCTTTCTTAGCATTATGGAAATTATCGTTAGCTGTTTTAAGGCCTTCACCTCCTGAAATTTCCACCTCTTGAGCTTTTTCTAACGATGAAACAGTACTAACAGTACCTTTTCTTATTGTAATTACTCTCTTTTTACCATCATGACTAGTATCAACCTCTATATCTTCATCTTCTAGGTTAGTTTTTATCTCATTAATCCTCTGAGTTAGCTTATTAGGTGCTTTAGGCCACATAGGTTGCTTAATATTAACATTGAGAGTAAATGCTCTTTGACCTAATTCATCTAAAAGTTGGCTAGGAGTCCCAGTCCATTCATTACAATCATTAATTAAATCAAGTATGCAAAGAGCTATTGGATTTGCTTCAATTGCTTCCTTGTTAAGAGATTCAATCTTATTGAAATATTTATTTAGATAAACTTTAGGCTTCTCCCCAAGGATTCGACTAGCAGATTCACACCATATAGCATAATCTGCCATTCTAGGTAAAAATTTAATTTCACTTTCAACCTCATCAACAATCCCCAATGTTTTTTGAATAATCTTAAATATGGCTCCCGTAATCTTAGGCCTATCCTTTTCAAAATCACTATAGATTTGTCTTTCTGTTCTTCTATGCTCTTTCTTAATTCTTTTTAAATGAGTAATCACACTTCTATCTAAGAAATCTGGTTCCTGACCTGCTAAGTTAATGCCATTAAATCCAACTCTCCTGAGATAATTATAAATAATATCATCATCATCTGAAAAAAGCTCTCTTTTTGTAAATCCCTCTCCTGTCACCACCCTACAAAAGAAGTCTGAATATGTCTTAGAAAGATTTGTGACATTGTCGTAAAAAGCAAGATAATGATGACTTACCTGCTGCACAAGTTCAATCCTATCTTTCGGAAAACTAAGAATTTTTAAACTAGAAGGATCAACACATAACCTAATCAATTTTTTAGCCATAGATTTTCCTGAACCCTGGTCCCCATAAATAATCCATATTGCATAAGGTATATCTGATATTAATAGAAGTGATATATGGGGCCTTAGTATTATCTTATCTGATTCTTCCTTTACAGGAATATACTTCCACAATAAATCAATATCTTTAATATCTGCATCTAAGTCGAAGATTAATGGTTTCATATGATTATATCTTCTAAATTTAACCGGAGGATTATTAATCAAATTAATGGAATCTTTATCGATCCTTATGCAGCTCCATTTATCATCCACTATATCAATATAGATAACATTATCTATACGCGCAGACCTAAGATAAACTTCCTCTCTTATTCCATCGTACATCGCCTTTGCTGAAAAGATTGAGATTAATGAGTTTACTCTTTCCTTTGTTGGAGGTTTACCAAGATTTTCATATATTTGTTTTACTACGTAATTATTAAATTGTCTTGATCGTATCGGCCAATTTTCTGTATGATTATTAATTCTTATTGTTGCGTATGCTACACCATCGCTATCAAGAAAAAGTTCCTCAATGTCTTCATCAATTGATTCGGAATCGTCTTGCTCCTCTTTAGATATTTCTTCATTTCTTTTTCTTATAGTCTCATTCCTACTATCAATTAGTTCTTGTGCTGCTTGCTTCTCAGATTCAATATCTTCTCTTGTTTCTAGACTATTCAATTCTTTTTCCATAATGACTTATCCATGTTCTCAAGATAGATTCCTCCATTTCAGTTCTTTGTCCGATAGGTTTATCCAAAAACTCCCTTATCTTCTTTCTTCTAAATGCTGCTGCATCTCTATGCAATTGCTCATTAAATGAAATCAATAATAATTTCATCACCCCTGTTTCCCCTATATTTATTTTTCTTACAACAATCTAAGTAGGGAGCTAATCTACATATCTCTAAATAGAATTCTGATTCAATTTCATTGACAGATTGCAAATTATAGTTTGCCATTTTGTAGATTATTAGAAAACTTTTCCCTCCATTCTTGCCAATATTTTGTATGACCAAATATTACTAATGAATCGCAACCAAGTACTTCTGCCATTTTTATTTTGACATAAGAACTTGGACGCCAATCCTCGTTCACTATCTTACTCATCGTTCCTTTAGAAATGCCAATCTTATCTGCTAATTGATTTTGGGATATGCCTACACGCAACAACAATACCCTAATCCTGTCTTTCACGGATATACTAAAACAATCTGCAACAGCATCAGCAATAAAAAAATCTTTTTTCTTAGTTTGTATTGTAGATTCCATTTTTAGTCAAAATTAGATAGATTATCAGATTTAAAATTCGGATATTTTTCTCTTATTATAAAATCTAAATCATCAGAGATATTCATCAGTCTCTTGAACCTTCTTTCCAATTCTATCAATCTCTGGTTAGTTTCTTCTATTTGCATCTTGTATAACATATTTTTTTAATAGAGAATTTACAACAGGGCTTAACTTTTTATCTTGATTTTGTAAAATCTTTAAAGACTCTTTCAAAACTTCAGGTTCCAATGTAACGGTTGTAATCTTTTTCATCATACTTAGGAAATTTGTTTATATTTCCTAATATAACTAAATAGTTATATTTAAATCTTTCGGATTATTAATCGTAATTTCCTAATAGTTACAACCATAGGTTTATATATCTAAATTTCCTAAAACCAATATGAATACAAAAAAACCTTTGGTAGCAAAAAAGAATGTAGTTAACATGCTTGCTTTAATTTTAATGAGAATAGATACTAATAAAAAAATAGCAGATACACTAGGAAGAAATGAAGCAACAATATCTGAACATCTCTCACCATTAAAAAAAGAAGGTCTTGTATTCACAAGAGAAAATAAAAAGAACAATGAAAAAAATTACGAAGTCAATTGTAGCAGGATTGCAGAATTATTCTTTACCAAATACTTAAAAGACAAAAAGATTCTGAAATATAAAAATAATGATTTTGTTACATTAACATTCGCCGGAGTTGTTTCAATCAAAAAAGGATTATTAACAAAAGATCCAAAAAGATTTGATAGAATTGATTTAACAGATATATTTAGAGAAACCCATGAAAACTTTTATTATAGGGGACTAGAATTAATCAAAGGAAAAGAATCTATTGCGCTTCAAGGGTATAGAACAAATAATGCAAAAACATTAAAATATTTTAAGGAATTTATAAAGTATATTTACTATGACATGAGAAACAGGATTGAAGAAAAAAAGAAAAAAGAGGAAGAAGATAGATTAAGAAAGGGTAAAAAATCTGTTGAGGAGATATCATTAAAAAATGCCCCCGACCGGATTTGAACCGGCGACACCGTGGTTAAGAGCCACGTGCTCTAACCAGACTGAGCTACGGGAGCATGTATGTTTATAGCTCGCAATTAGAGTATTTAAGTGCTATTTTTTACTAATAGGTACACCGTAGGACTCTAGATTAAGAGGCAGGTGCTCTAACCGGACTGAGCTACTAAGGCTTCCTTAATACTAAAAACAGGTGATTTAAAAGATTTGCCCTAACAGGTAGTAACCATTATATAATTACGACAGACAAAACATTTAAAAACTCTAATTTTCTAATCTTTTTACAATGGATGAATCTGAAAGAAGAATCGCAATGTCTTTTAGGGCTGTTAAAAAAGATATCTTGGAGATGAAAGACCAAATACTAAGATTGGCTGAAACCCAAGAGAAAATCGAATCTGCTTTAGACGATATTAAAAAAAAAGATAGTTTAGTGCAAATAAAGTCTAAACCGGCATCTAAAAAAACTTCTAAAAAGAAGACAACTAAGAAAAAGTCTAAGAAGTGATTTGATCAGCTTGGAACAATATAATCTTAACCAGTTTTAGAGCCTCTAACTTTTTTTAACCCCTATCTAGAAATCTCAAGAATAATAACTTTCTAATTATCTTGATTCACCACCCCATTTCCCATCTGCATTTGATTTTGCACCTCTTTCATTCTCTCCTGCCCTTCAATAAGATCTGTTATCATTTTATGAAAGGCTATTATCGGGACTAAACTGGTTTCCTCCATATACCCCTTTGTACGGTCAGGACAATTAGATATTTCGTCAGGGCCAATTAACTTTGAATAAGTCAGGTCCATTATTTCTTTAACTTCTCCAACATCATACATGGGTCTATTAACATCAAAGGTTCTAGAACCATAGACACCATGATTCATTAAAGAATCCAAATCGGATCTTAAAGGCAAATCTCCGTCAACTAGTCTTAAGTTTATATTGTATCTTAGTCCAATTCCCATCGCCCCAAGCTTTTTATCCTGCAAGGCTGCATTATACCAATCCAGATCAATATCAACCCCCTTACCTCTATATTGTTCAATAAGAAACTCGGGAACGAGGCCCTGTTTAACATTTAATTTGCTTTCAGGATTTTCTCCTTCTTCAAGAGAAGGTGCAGGAATGTTTCTTCTCATAAATTCCAAGCAATCTTCTGTTCCTCTAACTATATCCGATTTTATCTGGTCCGGAAGTTTCTCTATAGCAGATTCTAAGCTGCTTTTATTCGATTTTACTCCATCGGGAAGAACAAGAGAATTACCACTCAGCCCCGAAGTTATTCCTTGAACATAATCAACAACATTTTGCTTATCAGGCACAATAAATCTTGAATACAAAATTACAGAGTTCATCAAAACAGGATCTCCATTATTTGGATGAGTAAAACTTTTTGAGAATACGTAATTGCCTATCACTGGTCGATAATCTGAGTTTTCTCCGCTGGTCATTTTAATACACTTGTAATTCCTAACTTTTTAAATCTTGTGTTCAGTTTTTGTTATCAGTCGATAGTATCTTAATATTTTTTACCAATGCCCTAAACAAATTCAAAGAGTATCTATAGAAATATTTATGAAATTCATGCAATTAAATATAATATGATAAAAGAAATTGATTATAAACCAGGAAAATTAAGATGATAATAGATCAGAAATCGCACATAAATTTATATATAATCTAAATTTGTTAGCGACATGCTTGACTTCAATGTAATCATAAGGAAGGGAGAAGACGAATTCTTTATATCAGAGGTAGTTGAAATTCCTGGATGTCACACACAAGGAAAAACTATAGATGAATTAATGGAAAGAACTAGGGAAGCTATAGAATTATGCCTCGAAGATCGAGAAGAAGAAGATATGAATCTCAAGTTTGTAGGTCTGCAGAAGATAGAGGTTGAAAATGGGCAGGTTGCCTCAAATTATACCAACTAACTAATAAAAATTCTAGAAGGGCCCGGATTTAAGATTGTAAGGCAAAGGGGAGGCCGTGTATCTTTAAGGCACATAGATGGGAGATCTACAACTGTTCCTAATCACTCTGGAGAAAGATTAGATAGGAGTCTGCTTAATAAAATTCTTAAGAAGGATATTAAGATCTCAAGGGAAAAGTTTCAAGGATTATTGTAACTTCTCAATACTCCGACCATTATGAAGGGAATATTCTTGTAGAAAGATTTAAATTATTCATTCTATTAATAGAATATGGCAAAAGAAATTGATTATAGAAAAGAGAAAATTGAACCGGATTATAACGATAATTCAGATTCCATTCTTTCTCCTAGAGAAAGGAACGAACTTACGAAAATTTTATTAACTGGAATTGAGATTTCTGAAGGGGCAGGAGATCTTCAAACGATTACTGGGAGTTAAATTAAATAATAAATATTAATTCTACATATACTTACACAAAAACTACCGATACTCTCACCAAGTATGTAATTGCGTATGGTTACATTAATCATAAACTCTGCTTCTTTTATCTATTTTTACAATACCTAAAATCTTACTCTCATTATCTACATCATAAATAATTCTAAACCTACCAACTCTAACTTTATCATAATCCGTACCTTTAACCTTACTTGATACTGAAGGATAAGGATTCTCTTTTAGTTCATTAACTTTATCAAGAATTCTTTTAGTAGTATCTTTATTCAGTTTTCTTAGAAACTTTGAAGCTTGGTTTGAATATTTGGCATCATAACTCATAATTCCAACTCTTTTTTTAATTGTTCTTCTGAGATTAATCTTCCCTCTTCTTTCTCCCCTTCATATTCGGTAAAATATCTTTTGTCTTCTTCTGTGACTATATCTTCGTCAACAATATGTTCCTTAAGATAATCCACATCTTCCTGTAATCTTGCAAGTTTTCCCATTATCTTTTTAACATCTGATTTTTGTATCTGTTCCATAATGCAAATAGCAATAGGGATTATTTAAGATTATCGATTAGAGAAAATTAAGTAAGAAAATTATGATAGATTGAGAAGAGAGGTTTAAAATCATCTATATTCTCGCCAAGTATGCTTACACTTTGTACACCTATAGAACTTAGTTTCAGCTTCATCCCCTGCCCTCGTCTGAGAGGTCCAGAAATAAGCCTCTTTATTTTCACACTTAGGACAATCTCCATTAGTTATTGGAAAAACATCTGTATCTTTATCTGTAATAACTCCTATCTCTCCACTAGCCTCAATTTTCTCAGAAACCTCTATCTTCAGTTTAGTCTTAGATTTATAATTACACCTAGCGCACTTAGTATCTTTCTTCTCACCCATCAAAACACTACCACATTTTGGACAAAATTCCATTCTAATCAAATATATAATTTTTCACCTGTCTAGTCTAATAAAAATCATTTAAAAATCTTTCCCTTATTTTTATTAATTAAGTAGTAATGAAAGGAAATTAAAAGAATATCTTCAAAAACTCAACAAGCCATATCTTAAACCATCCCAGATATGGAATCTTAAAAACAACCTTGCCAATAACTTGATCATTACCAATATTAGTCTCATCAGTGCCTAAAACATTATTATTAACCTCTAGTTGCTTTTCATTATGATCCCCTTTAGTTTCTATAGAATCTCCAATCTTAACAATTCTATGGACAATCGGCCTAGGAGCACTAGATTCTTGATTTGGTTTAAATATTATTACATCTCCAATTTTTGGATTAAATCTTCCATAAACAATTACTATATCTCCTTTTTTAAATCCGTTTCTCAAGGGAAAGTTAGAAAATTCTTCCTTGTTGATATCGTTTTCTTCATACCATCCTCCACAAGTCTTCCAATATTCATCAAAATCAATATATTCCTTTTCCCCATCATATCTTCCACATAAACTTAACACTCCGTCATCTACAATTTGATGATCCATACTAGAACTTTCAACCCCTGCCAGAGGTAAGCTAGTCCCCATAATCAGAGATAATGAAGGAAAGAAGATAAATTTAACAAAAATAAAAATTAAAAGCAATGCAGCAATCCAGCTAAGAACAGAATCTGAATTCCAAACCCAGTTCCATGCTTCCTTAATCTTTCTAAAAATATCTTTAGTATCCATACACAATAAGATCAAAAAGAGTTTTTAAGAGTTTTGGGAAAATAATCTTATTGCTACAACTGGGTGTTATACCTTGTAGCTTGCTACGAGTTGGACTCGGTGGGGTGGCTTCTCCAGTTGTAGTTTAAAAATACTCCGCAGCTTATGGCAACTCGCTAGAGTTGACATGCTCGAGAATTTTTATCTCAGATTTTTTCACTCCCAAAAAATGATGAGAAACCTTTAAATAGTATCTAATTCCAGTATATACATAAAGTATATACTTATCTCAGCATTGAGTTGGGTATTAGCTTTATAACACCTCTTTTCCCCTGGATGAGCAAAGACATACCTTGTATGACACCTGCTTTTCTAGGGTTTCAATTAATAAAAATAACTCAAAATGTACAAAAAAAATAACTATAATGTAATTTCTCTCCTTAAATCAATCAAATACATCATCAATTAAAATGACAGACATCTTCGACAACAAAATTCTCTGCAAATCTTGCAACGTCGAGATGTCTCCACTAGAACTAACGAAAAGCGGATTTGTTTTAAGAGCAGTTAACTGTCCTAAATGTAACATACGAATTCTCCATCCGAAAGACGAACAAGAATACAAAAATTTTACAAACTTAAGAAAAAAACAATTTAATGTAAAGATGAGATTTGTCGGAAATTCCTATGCCGTATCCATCCCTAAAGAAATAGTTAATTTTATAAAAGATCATGAACGAATAATGGATGATATGGTTAAACTTTGTTTTGAAGAGTTCGGAAGACTCAGCCTAGATTTCGGATGCAAGACTCCGGATTGTAATGATAAATTAAAAGAAGATATTCGGAGAGTTAATTGAAAGATGAACCAAATAAAACTTAGAGTCGCAGAAGCATTACAAGACGATGCATATAGGGGAATCGCAAGAATTGATTTTGAAGTAATGAAAGAACTAGGAATCAGGAGAGGGTACATTATCTCAATCAAGGGGGGAAGAGATACTGTGGCAATCGTAGATAAAGCATATCCTGCAGATGTTGGAGAGGGAATTATAAGAATTGATGGAATCATAAGAAAAAACGCAAAAACCGGTGTTAGCGAAAATATTATCGTAACCAAGTCTGACATTAAAGAAGCAAAAAAAATAATGATAGCCCCCGCGCAAAAAGGGATAAGGGTTCAAGGAGATTTAAAACCCGGATTATTAGGAAGAGCCGCAGTTAAAGGAGATATAATCGTTCTAGGTGGAATTCAAAGAAGAAAGGAACTTATGAACGAAGATTTTGGAATGGATGATATCTTCGGAAATCTTAACGATATTTTTGGAGGGATGAACAATCTAGGCGGAATGCAACAAATTAGATTCGTAGTTGCAAATGTAGCTCCTAATGCTCCCTGTGTTATAACAGAAAATACAGAAGTATCTCTAAGCAGCAAATCTATAGAAATCTCAGATGAATCAATCCCTGAGGTAACTTATGAAGATATCGGTGGTTTGACAGACGAAGTTAAAAAAATACGGGAAATGGTTGAAGTGCCTTTAAAACATCCAGAAGTTTTTGAAAGGTTAGGAGTTGAACCTCCAAAAGGAGTTTTACTCCATGGACCTCCAGGAACGGGTAAAACTCTTTTAGCAAAAGCGGTTGCGAATGAATCAGATGCTAATTTTATTTTATTAAACGGTCCAGAAGTAATGTCCAAATTTTATGGAGAGAGTGAGAAAAAAATCAGAGACATTTTTGAAGAGGCCGAGAAAAATTCTCCCTCAATAGTGTTCATAGATGAAATAGACTCAATTGCCCCTCAAAGAGAAGAGGTTGGTGGAGAAGTTGAGAGAAGAGTTGTCTCACAATTATTAACCATGATGGACGGACTTCAATCAAGAGGCAAGGTTGTTGTTATAGCTGCAACAAACAGATTAAATTCAATAGATCCAGCACTTAGACGTCCGGGAAGATTTGACAGAGAAATAGAATTAAGAGCTCCAGATAAAAAAGGAAGACTTCAAGTATTGAAGATACACACAAGAGGAATGCCTTTAACAAAAGATGTAGACTTGGACAAAATCGCAGGAGTCACTCACGGGTTTGTTGGAGCAGATCTTTCTGCTCTAGCAAAGGAAGCAGCAATGGTCGTCTTAAGAAGAATTCTTCCAAAATTAGATTTAAAAGATAATGAAGAAATCTCAGAAGAAGTTCTAAAAGACCTAAGAGTCACGAAAAAGGATTTTGACGAATCATTAAAAGTTGTTAGACCTTCTGCAATGAGGGAAGTATTAGTAGAGACTCCGAATATAGGGTGGAGAGATATTGGAGGTTTGGAAAAAATCAGGCAAGAATTAAAAGAAGCTGTTGAATGGCCCCTCCAATATCCAGAAGCTTTTACCAGAATTGGTATAAAATCCCCTAAGGGAATATTACTTTACGGACCTCCCGGAACTGGAAAAACATTACTAGCCAAAGCCATTGCAAAAGAAAGCGAAGCAAACTTCATACAAGTCAAAGGCCCTTCATTATTGTCCATGTGGGTTGGAAAAAGTGAAGAAGGGGTAAGAAAAATATTCGATAGAGCAAGACAAGTCAGCCCTTGTATAATCTTCTTTGACGAAATAGATGCTTTAGCTGGAAAAAGAGGGATGGAAACCGGAACGAAGGTAACAGAACGTGTGTTAAATCAATTATTGGCAGAAATGGATGGAATTGAAGATCTTTCAAACGTAATAGTCCTAGCTGCAACGAACAGACCAGATATGTTGGATTCAGCGTTACTTAGGCCAGGAAGGTTTGATAGAATATTATTGGTAGGATCTCCAGAAAGAAAAGGCAGAGAACAAATATTAAAAATACACACAAAAGATATGCCCTTACACAAGGATGTAGATTTAGACAAGGTCCTAGATTTAACAGAAGGTTACGTGGGAGCAGACATAGAATCATTGGTAAGGGAAGCAGGAATACTTTCATTGAGGGAAGATATTACAAATAAAGAAGTAAATATAAGGCACTTTGAAGAAGCTTTGAAAAAGGTAGGCCCTAGCGTAACCAAGTCTGACATGGATAGATATAGAAAGATTGAAACAGAATATCTGAAAAGCGCAAAAGCTGCACTAGAAACAAAACAAAGTGCTTACTTAGGATAAAATGAATTTCTTTAATGATGATGACCCATTTGAAAATGTCGTAAGAGAATTCCTTGGAGGCAAAGCCAGAAGGGAGAATAGTTTCACCTCAGGAGAGGAAGAAGAACGCCATATAGATTTGATAGAAAACTCTGAATATGTTTACATCATCTTCGATCTTCCAGGTTATAATGAAGAAGATATAGACATTAATATAAGGGGGGACATAATAGACATCCATGTATCCTCAAAAAATATCTCAGGCATACAAGAATATCTCCATCATAAACTCAAGGAGGGAATCTCACTTTCAAAAAAGCTACCAAAATTTATCAATCCAAAAGGATATAAGAAAAGTTTTAAAAATGGGATCTTAGAACTAAAATTCATGAAAAATGGTTAACCCGATAACACTAAAGATAGCAGAGTCCTTACAGGAAGATGTAAACAAAGGAATAGCTAGACTATCCTCAAATAATCTTAACAATTTGAGCATCTCTTCAGGCGATTTAATAGAAGTAGGAACTAAGGATAAGATTGTTGTTAAAGTCCTTCGTTCAGATAAGGTTGATGATGAAAGCATAACTCTAGATGGAACAACAAGGCAGAACATTAATTCTTCGATAGAAAACGATGTAACAGTAAAAGTAGCAAAAGTTGCCGAAGCCAAGATGATAGTTCTATCTCCATTACAAGAAGCAAGATTAAGCGAAGAGTCCTCTGCATACATGCATTCTAAATATCTTCATAGGCCTTTTAGAATGAAACAGCAAATGGTGATCTTTGCTAGCGGACAAAAACTGCAATACATAGTTTCTAAGATCTCTCCAAAAGGAAATGTCATCATTACTGGAAAAACAAAGTTCGTGATCTCAGAAGATGTTTACTCGAAGGATGAATCAGGATCTGGGATCTTCTATGAAGATATTGGCGGATTAAAAAATGAGATTGAATTAGTGAGAGAGATGGTCGAACTACCGATGAAGAATCCAGAGGTTTTCCAGAAACTAGGGGTTGGTGCTCCAAAAGGAGTATTACTTACTGGACCTCCTGGAACTGGGAAAACTCTTTTAGCAAGAGCAGTAGCAAGTGAAACAGATTCCTCTTTTTATTCTATTGCAGGACCAGAAATAATGAGTAAGTATTATGGAGAGTCTGAGAAACACATCAGAGATATATTTGAAAAAGCCACCAAAAACGCCCCTTCGATAATCTTCATAGATGAAATAGATTCAATAGCTCCAAAAAGAGGAGAAGGAACAGATCAAACTGAAAAGAGAATTGTTGCTCAGCTTTTGACTTTAATGGATGGTCTAAAAAGCAGAGGTCAAGTAGTTGTAATGGCTGCAACAAATAGGCCTGATGATATAGATGAAGCATTAAGACGTCCAGGAAGATTTGACAGGGAATTAAAAATAAACCCTCCAGATGAAGATGGAAGAAGAGAGATATTACAAATACACACAAGAGGAATGCCCTTAGGAAAAGATGTAAACTTCGAAGAGATATCTATGAAGACAATAGGTTATACTGGCGCAGATCTTGAGGTTTTAACAAAGGAAGCAGGACTTAAGGCAATTAAGCCGCATTTTGCAAAGTTTAAGAATCAAGAGAAAATCCCTGCCCAGGAATTAGACAAAATAAAAGTCAACAGAGAACACTTTCTAGAAGCAATGAAGCAAGTAGAGCCCTCTGCAATGAGAGAAGTTCTAATACAAAAACCACACGTTAAATGGTCGGATGTTGGGGGGCTTGAAAAAGCAAAAGAGAAACTTAGAGAGTTGGTAGAACTTCCATTATTGAGACCAGATCTTTTTGAAAAGGCAGGAATAAAGCCCGCAAAAGGAGTACTACTTCATGGACCCCCTGGAACAGGTAAAACTCTTTTAGCAAAAGCGGTTGCAACAGAAACCAACGCTAATTTCATCTCAGTTAAAGGACCTGAGTTAATCAGTAAATGGGTCGGAGAATCTGAAAAACACGTTAGAGAAATATTCAAGAAAGCAAGACAGGTAGCCCCATCAATTATCTTCTTTGATGAATTTGACAGCATTTCAAAACAACGTGGTTCTTCAATGAATGATTCAACAGAGAAAGTTGTAAACCAGCTTTTAACAGAACTTGACGGAGTGGAAGAGCTTGAAAAAGTGATTGTAATTGCTGCGACAAACAGGAGGGATTTAATCGACCCATCATTGCTAAGGCCCGGAAGGATAGAAGGAGATATAGAATTGTCTATTCCAGATGAAAAAACAAGAGAAAAGATATTCGAAGTCCATACAAAAAACATGCCGCTAAGTAAGTCTATAAATTTCAAGGAGTACATTAGCAATACAGAAGGATTTACAGGCGCAGATATAGAGGCAATTGCAAGGAACGCAGGAATAAACTCAATAAAGAGACATTACAAGAACAAGAAAGATGAAGATCTAACAATAACTAAGGAAGACTTTGATTTAGCATTAAAGACGATTCTTGATTCAAGAAGAAAGAATAAGGACGACGTCAATCCTTCAGAAATCAATCCAGATCTGAATAATTTATTAAAGAATAAAGAAATTATAAAAAACTTATCAAATAAAAAAGAAAAGAAAAATTTTAAATCAAAAAAATAATCATTAATTTAAAATAGGGGTTCTAGAGCTAGAGTAAATATACTTTTCCATACAATATTCAAATTATTGTAAGGAGGTTAAAACAAAATGTGGGAAGACCATGTATGGAACGAAATTAAACGTATGAAAGGTATGATGGGCAGAATGCTTAATTCTACTGATTTTAGGGAGGAAGAGATAGCTATTCAGCCGAGAAATCTCCGTCATGCTAGATGTGATTTACGAGAGAATAACGACGAATTCCTTATAGCCGCAGAGGTTCCGGGAGTTAACAAGGAAGACATCAATTTAGAAGTAAAGAATAATTATCTAATAATCTCTGCAGAAAAAAAGTTTGAAAAATCAGAAATCAATAGAGAGAAATTGAATAAAGATTCTGAACTGATATCTGAAAAAGATTCTTCATGTTGTAACGATGATGATTGCTGTTCTGATCAGCCTGGAAGCTTTGAAAGAAAAAGTTATCTTAGCGGATTTTATCGAACAATTGCACTACCAAAGACTGCAGACATGAACAACATCAATGCAGAATACAAAGATGGCATACTAAAAATCATTGTTCCAAAAGACAAAGAAAAGATACAGAAGAAATTCGTCGATATAAAATAATTTTTATTTTTATTTTTCTTATTTTTTTCTTAAATTCAAATTAATCCTTAGTACTCACAACAACTTCTCCATCTTTCTTAATAAAGGTGTGCTCTGCTTGAGCAACAGGTTTATGGGATTTTTCAACTAGTTGTAAATGGTGTTGGATTATCCCTTGTTGTTCCAATTCTCTCATTCCCAATCTTACCATACCTCCAAATTCTTTTTCAACATCTCTCAATGCAAAAGGCAGTGTCTTATATTTCTCAACAATAAAACTAAGCACCTTTCTAGCAATAGGGCTTCTAACACTTTTCTCCTCAATTAGTTCGTAAACATTCCCAGGCCCACCGTTGTAAACCCTACCCTCTCCAGTTGTTGCAAAAGGCTCAACAGCATACAATCCTTCACCAAGTTTATTGCTATTACCATTATTATAATTAGGAATAGTTATTCCAGCATGAATTTGATGTCGATCAATAGAGTGTCCAGATAAGTTTACAACCGGAGAAAACCCTTTTGATTCAATCGTACTACCAATCAAATCTCCTATTTCCCCAATAGTGGGATCCTCCTTAATAAAACTCAAGGCCTTGTCCAAAGCAAGTTCAACACTTTCTATTAATTCCTTATGTCTATTATCTTCTGTTAGATCTATACTAATGGCAGAGTCTGCTATAAAGCCATCAATAGCTATTCCAAAATCAACCTTCAACAAACCTTCAGCCTTCCTATCATCTCCAATGTTAGGACTGAAATGGGCAGCAACATCATCAATAGCTAAGCTAACTGGAAATGCAGCTCTAGCTCCAAGCTCTTCAATTTTATCACTTATCAAATCAGCAATTTCATCAAGCAACCTTCCCGGTTCAACAATTTCTTTGATATATTCACGTAACCGCTGAGATATTTTTCCAGCTTCAATGCATTTATCCACATCTGATTTATTCATAAAAAAACAATCAAAGAGAAGTATTTAAAGTTTTAAGATCTCCTTTCCATTGAAAGATAATTTAACTACATTAAATATCGAAAACAAAAATCTTTATTAATGCTTATGCATTAATAAAACGAAAAGGAGGTTAAAATGGCAAATACAATTCAAGGACAAACACAAAATACTGCAATGAATCCTGCGCCCGCTCAACAATCAATGCAAATGCAGGCAGAACCAGAAAAGAAATCTAGGAAATGGTTATGGATAGCAATTGCAATCATAGTAATATTGATCGGAATAGGTCTATGGATCTGGCTTTAACCAATCTTTTTTTTATTTATAACATTAGTATGTATTGGAGATTACAATATGAGAAAACTTAATCATAATCTAGAGAAACTTTTAACTAAAAACAAAACACTATTTTTAGCATATGATCAAGGATTAGAACATGGTCCAACAGACTTTAACGATAAAAACGTAGATCCTAGATCTATAATTAACATAGCAAAAAAAGGAAAGTTTAACGCACTTATTTTTCATAAAGGTATAGCCGAGAAATACAGAAAAGAAATTAAAGAAAGTAAAATCCCGCTTATCCTCAAGCTCAATGGAAAAACAAACCTAAGGGAAGGGGACCCAATTTCTATGCAATTAGCAACCGTAGAAGAAGCAATAAAACTTAACGCAATAGCAGTAGGCTATACAGTATATATTGGGAGTAAACACGAACCAATAATGCTAAGAGAGTTTGAAAGAATCCAGAAGGAGGCTCATAAAAACAATCTCCCTGTAATTCTATGGATATATCCTAGAGGAAAAAGCATTAAGGGAAGGAATAAATCAAAACTAATGGCTTATGCATGCAGAGTGGGTTTAGAAATTGGAGCAGATATTGTTAAAGTGAAATATGAAGGAACTCCAAGAGATCTAGCTTGGGCAGTAAAATCTGCGGGAAAAACAAAAGTAGTAATTGCAGGAGGAACTAAAAAAAATGAAAAAGAATTATTAAAACAAGTTTCTGAAATCATGAAATCAGGAGCCATAGGTTTAGCTATTGGAAGAAATATCTGGCAAAACAAAGATCCAGTAAAGATAACTAATAAAATAAGGAAGATGGTCTGGAGATGACAATAATTATTATTAACTTTAAAACCTACAAGAAAGGAAAAGAAGTCTTAAAGCTCGTAAGAATAATAGAAAAGATTAACAAGAATATTATAGTTGGATTAATACCCCTAGATATAAAAGAGATTTCTAAGAAAACAAAACTAAAGGTATTCTCACAATACCTTTCAGATGATATAAAAGAAATTAAAGGCTCAGCCTCTGGAGTCTTCCTCAATCATTCAGATCATCCCCTAACTTTCAATAAATTAAAGAAATCAATATCTCTATGCAAAAAGAATAAACTAAAAACTGCGGTCTTCACAACCTCATTAAGAGAAGCAAGAAAGATAGAAAAACTAAAACCAACATACTTAATTTACGAACCAAAAGAACTTATTGGAGGAAAGATTTCAGTTTCACAAGCCAAACCAGAGATCATAAGAAAATTCAAAGATAATCTCTCAATGACTTTCCTGGTCGGAGCAGGAATCAAAACAAGTAAAGACATAAAAACCGCGTTAGATCTAGGATCTTCAGGAATAGCAATATCTTCAGTGATAATGAAATCTAGAAATCCTGAAGGGAAATTGAAGGAGCTAATAGGATCGGTGACATCTAGCAAGGCTAAGTATTACTATGATATCTAGCTAAATATTCATCCTTACTTTTAGAATGAAATGTCTCATGATCTAAGGTTGCCCTATAACTATGCCCGTCTTGATCCTGAATAGAGTCCTGACTAATTTCATCAGTAGAAGGATTATAGGTTCCCAATATTCTTCCAAAACCTTCCTCCTTCATAAGGTAGGATAATTTATTGTTAACGATTTTCCCAGAATCAGGATCTCTAAATCTACCATTAGCTAATCTAAATGACAAGCTAAAGATATCCTTCTCATAAGAATAATCTTTCATTCCAGTTCCCAAAGAACCATTTACAATCCTTTCAAGAAAATTATCAGGAGCATTAACTTTAAATCTTCTATCAGAACTATCTTTCAAATCCCTATTGGGTTTACCACACGTCATAACAAAGATAACTTAAACAACTATTAAAAATTTTATCATCTGAGTAATCAGGAAACCACACCTTTTAAGGTGCGGGATTACTCTAGATCCTAACCGATGAAAATCTGATAGATTTTCGTGGCCACAAAATTCTTAAGGAATTTTGATGGAAACGAGGCGCTGTAACAAACCACACCTCTCAAGGATCTGTATGATCCTTGATGATCATCAAGAACTAAAAGTTCTTGAGATTTTAAGGTGTGGTGCGCCATCGTTTTTTTGATCAAAAGAAATAATCATAAAGACAATACCCTCCGGCCAAAGCCCCAATAACGCCTAAACATCCCATCCTAAGGCAACAATAACTTCCTATTTTTGAAGTTATCTTTCGCAAATCAACCGGCTCATCAGCATCTATATGCGTATAAACTTTATTTTCTAGAAAATCACCTTCAACACTCTTTATCACCAACCCATTATCATCTTCATACCTTCCAAAGTTCCGATCATCAATTTCTCTCGCCATCTAATCTAAAACAAAAACAGATTAATAAACATATATTTTATTTCATATATATTCTTTAAAACCAGTTAATCTATTTAAATTAAAATGGGGTTATTTTCCTTTCTATCGCCAAAAACAGCCTATATTCCGGGGTGTACTACCTATTATAAAAACAAGGAGGAACTGGAGTTATATAAAGAGATTTTCTCAAGGCTAGGAATATCATTTAGGATCTTAGATCAGCACATATGTTCTGGCATAGAAGCATTTGAAGCAGGATATGAACAAGAAACAAGAAAAATAGCAATGAAAAATCTGTCCATCTTCCAACAAGAAGGAATTAGAAAGATAATCACAAACTCTCCAGAATATTACAAGATATTCTCAATAAACTATCCGGAAATGTTACCTTATTGGGATCTAGAGGTAGTTAATCTATGGGATTTAATTCTCGAAAACTTACTTAAAAAACATCATCTAATATTAGAAAAGCCAATGGAAACAATAACTTTCCACGACTCTTGCCATCTAGGAAGGCATTGCAAAATATATGATGAACCTAGAAAAATACTAGAGATACTAGGATATCAAATAAAAGAGATGGATAATTCTATGGGAAATAGTTTTTGTTGCGGATCTTGTGGGGGGCTCAATAGAACAAATAAGAATTTAGCAAACAAAATAGCAAAAGAAAGAATTCTTCAAGCAAAAAGAATTGGCGTAAATAAAATGGTCGTAACAAGTTTAGATAATTATAATCTTTTAAAAGCTAATATAAGAAATACAGGAATCTCTGTTTTAGAGCTGTCAGAGGTCTTAGCAGAATCTCTAGGAATTAAAAAAACAATTAAAGAAGAAATAGAAGACGGAGATAGAATCTTAATGGAAGCAAAATCTAATATAAGGTTTCAAGACGAATTAAAAGAGGAGGAATATTACGACGATTACACTTATCAAAATGAATGACCACACTTGCTACAATACTGACGGTTCAGGAATAATCGGGAATGCTTCAAGAGTAATATTCCCAAAAAATAATGAAGAAGTCCAGAAAGCAGTATCAACAAATAATAACATAGTTCCAAGAGGGGCTGGAACAAACTTAATGGGATCTGTTATACCTGATAACTCTCTAGTTATTTGCATGAAAAAAATGAACCTTGTAGGACAATTAGATAAAAGAAATCAAATAGTTTACACTGAACCTGGAATCACAATAAAAGAACTAAATGAAAAACTAAAATCGGCAGGTTTTGAATTACCCCTATTTACAAATAATGAATCAACGCTAGGAGGAATGGTTGCTAGAAATGAATTAAGTGATCTTTCAGGATACGGCCACATCAAGGATTACCTCGAAGAAGTAGATTTAATCAATAGCAGAGGAGAATTGTTTTTAAAGATTATTATGATAAAGGATAAGATAGTATATAAGATAAGATTCATTTATAAAATAATTAACTGGAGGCAATAAAAATGCAAGAGAATTCTAATTCTGAACCAAGCTTAAAAGAGAAAAGAATCAGAGATATTACTATAATTTATTATTTTAATA
>NZCQ01000036.1 GCA_002688335.1 Candidatus Pacearchaeota archaeon
AGCTTGGCAAAGCCTGCTGAAATTAACAATAGAATTCTAATTTTGAGAAAATTAGCTAGAATTGTTATGAGATTTTATTTGGGATGAAGCCAACATCAAGATAATCTTTTAATTTAATATTATCCATTTTATGTTTTTAACATAATTTAATCCTTTTTAAATCTTTTCATATTTTATGTCTTTATAGTAGTAACTTATTATTGAATGGGTGGCGCTTAGTTTACAACTCACTAATCTTCACCCATTTTCATTATACTAGCATCAAAATAATTCTGAGAATGAGCACGAATTTCTAAGGTATCCTCGGACTGGGAAACCACCCCAATGATCTTTATTTTAACGTCCTCATCATCACTTAAATACCAATAAGAAGGAATTTGTCCTTCAATCTCTTCAGTAGATCCAACATCACATCTATGTAAGGGTTCATTGCCAGGCCGAATTGGAAGCCTAACTCCATAAGCTATAAATCCCATAACAGGGCCATGCTTACACTTAAGAATAAGAGGCAGATTCACCCATTCACTAAGATCCGCATTATAATTGATAATCATAAAAATAAGAAAAAAACAAGCATTTTTAAATCTTATCTTCATAAAATCCATATGGCAAAATATAACCCTCAAGAAACGGAGAGTAAAATCCTGAAACTTTGGGACAAAGAGAAAATATACAAATTTGATCCAAAAAAACAAGGGAAGGTATTCAGTATAGACACTCCTCCACCATATTTATCTGGAAGAATGCACATAGGTCATGCATTTTCATACTCACACGAAGATTTTATTGCTAGATTCAGAAGAATGAACGGCAATGTATTCTATCCCTTTGGAACAGATGATAATGGGCTCCCTACCGAAAGATATGTGGAAAAAGAAAACAACATTAAAAGTCAAAGCATGTCCCGAGCAGATTTCATTGAATTATGCCTAAAAACACTAAAAGAGATGACTCCTCAATTCATACAAGATTACAAAGACCTAGGAATAAGTTGCGATTACGAAGCTTATTACTCAACAATAGACAAACGCTCACAAAAAATATCGCAGAAATCATTCATCGATTTATACAAGAAAAAAGAGATCTACAAAAAAGAGTTTCCAACACTATGGTGTCCTGAATGCCAAACAACAATTGCTCAAGCAGAGCTAGAAGACAAAGAAGAAGGAAGCCTATTCTCAACATTAAAGTTTGAATGTGAAAAAGAAAACTTATTAATAGCTACTACAAGGCCCGAACTATTAGGATCATGTGTTGCAGTTTTTGTTAACCCTAAAGATAAAAGATATAAAAGATTCTTAGGCAAAAAAGCTAAAGTTCCCCTATTCAATCATGAAGTTCCAATCCTGGAAGACAAAAGTGCAGATATAGAAAAAGGAACAGGAGTATTAATGATATGCAGCTACGGAGACAAATATGATGTAGAATCAATTAACAGACACAACCTAGAACCAAAATTAACAATAAATAAAGAGGGGAAAATTATGGATGGAATATATGCAGGACTAAAAATCAAAGAGGCTAGAAATAAGATACTCGAAGATTTAAAAGAAAATAACCTAATTGAAGAACAAAAATCAATCTCTCACATTGTTAACGTGCATGACAAATGTGGAACAGACATAGAATTTATCACAACAAACCAATGGTTTATCAAAATACTTGACAAAAAAAAGAAACTGATTGATCAAGGTAAAAGAATAAAATGGTATCCTAGTCTCATGAGAGTAAGATATGAAAATTGGGTTAAAGGTTTAGAGTGGGATTGGAGCATTTCTCGTGAAAGACATTTTGGAGTTCCAATTCCAGTATGGGAGTGTAAGGAATGCAATGAAATAATCATCCCAGAAGAAAAAGAATTACCCATAGATCCGTTGCAAAAGAAGAAGAAATGTAAAAAATGTAACCAGGAAGCAGAAGGAGAACCAAGAGTTCTAGATACTTGGGCAACAAGTTCCGTAAGCCCTCAAATAGCAGCAGACCTCTCAGAAAATAAAGTAAACATACCTTTTTCTTTAAGACCTCAAGCTCATGACATAATAAGAACGTGGGCATTTTATACAATAGCAAAATCACTCATGCATGAAAACAAAATACCTTGGGAAGACATTATGATCTCTGGCTATGTCACACTAGGCGGACAGAAAATGAGCAAAAGCAAAGGAACTGGAATTCAACCAAAAAATATCCTAGAAGAATACGGGGCAGACGCATTAAGATACTGGGCAGCAAGCTCCAAACTTGGCAGCGATATGGACTACCAAGAACAAGACCTAGTAGCAGGAAAGAAACTACTAAACAAATTAGCAAACGCATCAAACTTTGTATTCATGAATCTGGAAGATTTTGATGGAAAAAAGCCAAAAACTTTAGAAGAGATAGACAAACTCTTCTTAGAAAAAATTAATGAACTAATCACAGTATGCACAAACCATTTTGGAAAATACGAATATTCAAAAGCGAAGAGTGAAGTCGACAGATTCTTTTGGAATATGTTTTGCGATAATTATCTAGAGATAGTTAAAACTAGAGTTTACAAGGGAAGTGGAAATAAGAAAAAATCTGCTCAATATACACTATATAAATCTCTTCTAGCAATTCTAAAACTATTCTCACCAATAATTCCCTTTGTAACAGAACACATCTATCAAGAACATTTTAAGAAACGCGAAAAACCCAAAAGCATTCACACCTCAAGCTGGCCAAAACCTGAAAATAAAAAAAGCAAAGAAAATAATCTAAACACATTCCTAAACCTACTATCAAAAATAAGACAAGAAAAAACAAAGAACAAAAAAGCCATGAATGCAGAGATAAATCTAACAATCTCAAAAGAAGACCACAATAAAATAAAAGAAATGATTGAAGATCTCAAAGACGTCACAAACGCGAAAGAAATTAAAGAAGGCAAATTTAAAGTAGAGTTCTTGTAAGATATAAATGCTTAAATATCTTTAAACTATCTAAATATCATGCATGAATTAGAAGGAATTCTTGAATTAAGTTCTATCCCTGTACCTGAGGGAAGTGATAACGGAAGAAATTATAGGGTGTTGAAAGTTACCAGGAAAGCTCTTAACTCGGAAGATGTAGCCGATCAATTTAATGAAGAGGTATGCAGGTATCTCGATAAGAAGTCTGAAGATTATGACCCAAATGCAATCTATTGTATTGACATGAATGAAACAAACACCTTCAGTTCATCCCTGATAGGCTACCTGATAAGAATTAGTTTAGAACATAGAAGTGAATTTGGAGAAAGTATTTCACTTACCAATTTATCCAAACATGATAAAGAGGTTATAGCCAAGATAAATGTGGAGAAGATGTTCAAGATCTATTCAACATTAGAAGACTTCAAAGAAGCCATAGGGGCCTAAATACAAGTTCCATTTCTACAAGAAATTACTTCCTAAATAAAACACTTAAAAACCTTAAAACATATCTAAAGATATAGAACAAAATGTACAACTTCAAGGAAATAGAAAAAAAATCCAAAGAAAAATGGAAAAAATATGAGAAAAAGATAGAGAATGCCATACAAGACGATACAAAGAAAAAAGTTTTCAGCTTTCTTGAAGGCCCCCCTACAGCAAACGCCCCTCCAGGATTACATCATTTAGAAGTTAGAACTATGAAAGACCTCATAAATAAATATTGGTTTATGAAAGGATTTTCAGTTCCAAGAAAAGGTGGATGGGATACTCACGGCCTTCCAGTAGAAGTTCAAGTTGAAAAAAAACTAGGACTTAACTCAAAAAAGGACATCTTAAAATACGGTGAGGCAAAATTTATTAAAGAATGTAGGGAAAGTGTTTTCTCAAATATAAAAGACTGGGAAGAATCAACAAAAGAACTAGGATATTGGATAGATCTTAAAAATCCCTACAAAACCCTAGACAATAATTACATAGAAAGTGTTTGGTGGAGCCTAAAAGAACTGTACAAAAAAGATCTTTTATATGAAGGATATAAAGTAGTTCCATTTTGTCCTAGATGTCAAACCCCTCTATCAAGTCATGAGGTGTCTCAAGGCTACAAAGATGTAGAAGACACCTCTGTTTACATAGCATTTAAACTAAAAAAGGGAGGATATATTCTAGCTTGGACAACCACTCCATGGACGCTTTTTGGAAATATCGCTTTAGCAGTTGGAAAGGATATTAAATATGTTAAGGTCAAACTTCCAGATGGAGACGAATTAACACTAGGAAAGGAAAAAATAGATTTATTGAAAGGAGATTATCAAATCTTAGAAGAATTAAAGGGAAAAGATTTAGAAGGAATTGAATACGAACCATTATTCGATATTCCAGACCTAATAAATAATAACTCCCACAAAGTAATATTAGCTGATTTCGTAACAACAGAGGATGGAACAGGAGTTGTTCACACCGCTGGAATGTATGGTGAAGACGACTATTGGTTATGCAAGGAAAATAATCTTCCACTAGTCCATACAGTAAATGAAGATGGTAAATTTAATGAACTAGTTCCAAAATGGGAAGGAAAGTTTGTTAAAAACTCTAAAGTAGAAGATGAAATCCTAGAAGATCTTAAAAAAAGACACCTATTATTTAAAACTCAAAAGTACAAGCACACCTACCCTTTCTGTTGGAGATGCGACTCTCCCTTACTTTACTACGCAATAAATTCTTGGTTTATTGCAGTAACAAAGGTAAAAGATAAAATGGTCAAACTGAATAAAAAAATAAACTGGCATCCTAATCACATTAAAGAAGGAAGATTTGGATTATGGCTCGAAAACATAAAGGATTGGAGCTTATCAAGATTTAAATCATGGGGAACTCCCCTTCCGATATGGAGATGTGAATGTGGTGAAGAAAAAGCAATAGGTAGTGTAGAAGAATTAAAAGAAAACTCGAATAAAGCTTTTAAAGATTATGATCTACACAAACCTTGGATTGATAACATTAAATTCAATTGCAAATGCGGGAAAAAAATGGAAAGAATAAGTGATGTCATAGATGTATGGTATGACTCTGGAAGCGCAAGTTTCGCCCAATTTCATTATCCATTTGAAAATAAAGATGAATTCGAAAGAAAATTTCCCTATGATTTTATTGCAGAAGCAATTGATCAAACAAGAGGCTGGTTTTACACGCTCCATGCAATATCAACGATGCTATTCGATAAACCTGCTTACAAAAACGTAATATGTGCAGGACACGTTGTTGATGAAAACGGCGAAAAAATGAGTAAAACAAAAGGAAACGTCATCCAACCCAGAGAAATACTTGACGAGGTAGGAGTTGATGCAACTCGCTTACAATTCTTAACTTCAGATCCGGGAAACCAAAAAAGATTTTCCACAAATATGGTAAGGGAAGCAGTCCTCCCATTCTTAAATGTACTATCCAATGCAAGAACTTTCTACTTACAAACAGAAAACAAGAAAAACACAAAAAAGATAGAAGACAAATGGATATTAAGCAAACTCAACAACCTAATACTAGAAGTAACAAAAAGCATGGACGAATATAAAATTGATGTAGCAATAAACAAATTAATGAACTTTACAGTTAACGACTTCTCAAGAGGATATATAAAAATAACAAGAGATAGAGATGACACTAGAGAAATACTGGCAGAAATCCTAGAAAAACTAAGCCTATTACTAGCCCCATTCGCCCCATACCTATCGGAAGAAATCTATAACGAATTCAGTAAAGACTCTGTACACTTTTCTAAATGGCCAAAAGCAAATGATAAAAGAATTGACGATAGGCTAGAAAAAGATTTCCAATTGATGTTAGAAATAATAGAAAAAGGGTTATCAGAAAGAGACAGAGAAAAGATAGGACTAAAATGGCCCTTAGCTAGTGCAGATATAACCTCTAAAAACAAACTAAACAAAGACCTCTATGAACTAGTTAAATCTCAACTAAATGTTAAAGAATTATCTTTTGACAAAGTTGAAAAATTAGATACCATATCAGTAAAACTAGACACAAAAATAACTCCAGAGCTAGAAGCAGAAGGCTATGCTAGAGAAATAAGTCGAAAAGTACAGGCTGCAAGAAAGAAAACAGGATTAGTAAAAACAAATAAAATAAATTTAAGCATAGAAACAGATAAAGAATTAAACAACTTAATAAAAAACCAAGAAGATTTCATTAAAGAAAGAACAAATAGTAAGAACATAACAATAAACAAGTCAGAAAGATTCAAAGAAACTTTCAAAGAGAAAATTAAGAACAAAGAGATAAAGATTAGCTTCGAGAAGGTTTGACGAGAAAAAAGAGATGGGTTCTGAACAACTATATGGCTGATTATACCAATTCATTTAACCTTATATATCTTTCTTTCTTTTTTCCTCAAAGGATAAGGATCATAAACCAGATCATCCTCAAACATAATTAAAAATTCTACCTCATTGATTATCTTCTGGAAATTATCCCTTAGCTTGTTAATCTCTTTCTGAAGTTGTTCTTGATTTTCTACTTCCATTGTTAATTCAAAGTTCCATTCGCCAACAGTTTCTATAGCCAATATCATCCTAGGATTTGAGTTAATATATTCAAATAATTTATTTCTTGTTCTCTCATCCATATTAGTAAGCTTCAACAACAGCCTATAACTCTCAAGACCATATTTTTGCGATCTAATATAAGTATAATAACCTTGAATTATTTTCCTTTTTTCTAGATTTTTAATTCTTAATGATAATGTACTAGGTGGCGTCTTTAAAATACTAGATAGATCAATAATCGAAATTCTTGCATTATTGGATAACATCGAAAGTATCTTTGAGTCTAGCTCATCTAGTTCTTCAATCTCAGGCTCTTTTCCAAAAAAAGGAGGATGAAATGTACTCGGAGGATTATCAATAAGGTAATCTTTTTTATGTTGTCTAAGCTCTGCTCTTATTGCAATCTTATGATCAACCAAAGGATCTCTATATTTTGTTAATACTCCATAATATAGTCTATTAAACTCAAATACGCTTTTTGCCATTATGCCAAAGGCTATATCAAATCTTCCTCCAACAAGCGCTATCCAATATACTTCAGGGATGCCTTTCAAATACCTTATAAGATTATCTTTTAATTTTTCATTAATGTTCTCGTATCTTGCATATACTGCATAACCTGTATAACCAAGTTTTGCAAAATTAACAAGTGTTGTATATCTTTTTATAATCCCTCTCTTCTCCAGATTTTTAACCCTATTAATTGTTGTCTCTTTTGATAAACCTACTTTCTTCCCAATCTGTTGAAAGGTTTCGCGAGCATTGAGATCAATTTCAGCTAATATTTTCCTATCCTTAATATCTAACTCCATATTTAACATATAACATAATAGGTATATAAATATTGTGTTTTATTAAAGGATAAGATAATAAGTTTAATATATAACATATAATTACTATTGCTAAGGAGTAAAATAAAATGGATATAAAAGAAAAATTAAAAGAATCAGAAAAAGCTGTTAAGAGAACGGCGGGATTAGTTGGAAAACTTAAATGGATACCATTTATAAAATACAGCTCAGCCTATCAAACATTAGAAAGAGCTTATGAAGATCAAGTGCAGAATCTCTACGGAAACATTGTTGATGGATTATTAGGTAGAGGAATTGATGAATTATTATTCTCAAGACATTTTGAAGATCCAAATAAATATAGAATTGGGGTTGATGATTCCATTATAGAAAAAGCTGGAGAATACTTAGAAGATAAACTTAGGCATGGTTTGAAAAACTTAGATAGAGGGAATCCTGATCGTGTTGTTATGGATGAAGATTTAATTAAGAGTAGAAATATAGAAAAGGAGTTATTTAGGGCAAATTCAGTATCAGATTATTTGGGAATTAAAATTCCGATTAATCAAGATTTGTCAGACAAAATATTTGAATCCGCATACAGAGCAGGGAATTACCGTATTGCGGGAAAAATGAATGCTTTTGATACCAGAGTTCCTGAAAATCTTGATTTTGAAAATCTAAAAAAAGAAATGCTAAAAGATAAAGGGATATTTGTTTTTAAGGGATATTTTGAAGGTTACGATACCTCTGTTATAAGTACTATAGATATAAATGGAGGTAATCTTGGACACGATATTGATACAGGGAATACCAATTTTGATTTTAGTGATATTGATAATAAATACCGCATAATTGCTAACACAATCTTAATGTTTAATTCTGAGGCCAAACACTTAGGTTTGAAAAAACAGCCAATAATTTTTGATAGATTACCTCATCCTAAGATTGCGGGAGCAGTTGAGATGAGTCATCCTGAAGTCCCCTATGATTTATTGCCTCAAGATTTTGTTGATGAGTTTTTAGACAAATATCCAGAATTTAAGGAGCAAATGGAAAAATGAACTATGAACAATTAAAAGAAATGGGAGAATCTGTTAAAAAAACAGCAGGATTAGTTGGAAAGTTATCTGGCAATGATGCAGAAATTGTAAAGGCTGCCCGTTATGATCAAGCCCAATTATTTTATAGAAGTGTTGTTGATAATTTACTTGGCGTTGGAAATGGCTTAGATCCTGCTTTAAGGAGCTCTCAATTAGAAGAATTAAGATCCTTGAAAGATCCAGAAGTTCCTGTTTCAGGTAAGGTAGTTGAAAATGTTGGGTCTCTAATTGAAATGAAGTTAAGAGAATACGTCTTAAGAAATTATGAAGATAAGCATCTAAATGAAGTGTATGATATGGATTTAATTAAAGACAGAAGTCTAACTAGAGTGAAGTTTGATGCAGGAAACATATATAGATTTTTAGAGAAAAAGATTCATATGTCTAAATATCTTGCACAGGAGATATTAGAGAGAGCATATAATGTAGGTAATTTTCATACTCCTGAACAATTAAATTGTTTTGATATTGAAATCCCAGAAGAATTAGATTTCGATAGGTTAAGGCGAGAAATAACTAAAGATAAAGCATTATATCTTTGTAGAACATACCATGAAGGATTAAAGGCAAAAACTGTTAGTGTGATTAGAGTAGATGATGACGGGGTTGAAACTGGTGAAACAACATTTGGATGGGACGAATTAGATGAAAGCGATATGAAAAGAATAGCAAGAAATATAAATTCCTTAAGGGGAAAAAGAGAGCTTCACCTTGTCTATGATCAACTACCTGATAGAAGGGCTGGAGGGGCTGTTAATACTTTCCATGCAGAAACACCGATAGAACTTTTGCCAACAGATCACTTGGAGCAGTTCTTAGAAAAATATCCAGAATTAAGATAACCTTATTATATCACACTCTCCTCTTCCATCCATGAAAAAAGAGGAAAATATTGATAAGATTTATTTAAGTGAAGAAAGCATTAATACAATCGTCAATAAAATTAAACATCTATACTTTAATGATTTGAAAAAGACAAGCCATTACAAATATTCTCTTTTAAGAAGGAATACTGACGAAGATTTATTGAAAGAATGTTTTGTACAATTTGATAAGATAAAAATGGTTCTTTACAGGACAAGAACCTCAGGATACAACAGCTATGATTTTATCTATGTTATAGACAAAACCAAATATATTACTTATTCCATACATTTTGATAAAAAACCATATCAAATCCTAAACGCCATTGTTTCAAATAGAATTTTCGATAACTATAGAGAATACTTAACAAAAACATATCCCGAAAAACTAATATAATTCTGATAATGGAAAATGGGTAATAGGCATTCTCATTTTTAGCAATCTGCCATTGTCCTCAAAAATAAAATCTACTGCAATAAATACGCAATCTATTTTTTTTATTACTTGTAATTCTGCCTCTTTCATCTTTTTTATAATTCCAGGATCTATCCCCGCCTCTTCAAAACGATAAACTAAATCCCTAATCTCCAAACCAACAACTTCTCCTTCCTTTGTTACACTAATAATAAAATCACCAACAAATATATTATTGGAAACTTTATCACTTGATTTTCTATATATTTGAAAATCACCAATTTCAGGATCATAGTAATAATCTTTATCATAATAAAAATCTTTTTTCATAAGTTCATCATCTTTCATTCAATTCTAAACAATCCGTATAATTTAAACTTTTCTCCTTAAACAGCTACACCCCAAATTAATTGAGTTCAATTAATTCTGATAATTGGCATAATTAAGAGTCTAATAATTTCTTCTCAAGGTGTCAAGCTTCGTTATTTTAAAGGCTATCTATAAATTATAGAGTAAATGTTATTTACTTTAATCCACCACCATAAATCCTTAACAAAATCTCCCAGAATCCTCTAAAACCTATATCTTTTCATATATTTTATAAAAGCTCCTAGTAAAAGAGTATATTCAAAAGCCTATTTTATCGAGGAGCATTGTTTATAAACTAATTTAAGTTTTGTACCCTGTTATAATGACGAAAACATTTAAATACTATAATTCAATTACTATCATCATAGAAAGAGGTATTAAAAGATGATAGTTAAAGACGAATTTTTAGGCAGACTAAGGAAAATATTTGACCTAAACCTTTATGAAGTAAAAGTTTGGACAGCCTTACTTTCTCGAGGAGTTAGCACTGCCGGAGAATTAAGCAACATCTCAGACGTACCAAGAAGTAGAACTTATGACATTTTAGAAACCCTAGAGAAAAAAGGATTTATTGTTATGAAACTAGGCAAACCAATTAAGTTTGTTGCCTTAAAACCTGGAGAGGTTATCGAGCGAGTTAAGAAAAACCTTGTCTCGTATGCCCAAGAAAAAAGTAAGAGACTAGACCAGCTAAAGAAAGAGGAAATATTAACAGAGTTAAATGTATTATTTAATCAGGGAATAAAATTCGTAGAACCTGCAGATTTATCTGGAAGTGTTAAGGGCAGACAAAATGTTTACAATCATTTAGACATGATGATACGTGATGCTGAACAAACAATAACAATAGTAACCACGGCTCCTGGAATTAATAGAAAACTTGAAGCCCTTATGCCGATCCTAGAAAAAGCTAAAAAGAGGGGTGTAAAGGTAAGAATAGCAGCCCCAATTGATGACACAAATAGAGCAGAAGCTAAAAAGTTCAGCAAAGTTGCTGAAGTAAAGAACTGTCCTAAAATGAGAGCAAGATTTGCCATTGTTGATTCTCAACAACTCCTATTTATGGTTCTAGATGATGAAAAAGTCCATCCCAATTATGATGTAGCTATCTGGCTTTCAACAGATTTCTTTGCCGCATCAATGGAACAGCTATTTGAGGCCGCATGGAAGGGTTTCAAGCCAATATAACGACTCATTCGCTCATAACTTTCTGATTTCTTCATCAATCTCACTCAAACTAGAAACAATTTTAAAAGGATTGCCCTTCTCTAAATTGTCTCTATCATGATACCCAAAATCCACGGCAATAGTCTTAATCCCCACTTTATTTGCCTCCAATATATCTCCCAAAGTGTCTGTCACAAAAACAACATCATCAACACTAAACCCATATTTATCAAGCAATAATCTAAACTTCTCAACTTTTGAATAATGAGTCTCCGAACCCAATACCCCCTCAAACAAATTTTTTAGATCATTTGACTCAAAATAAATATCTAGATTTTTCTCTGTATTTGAGCTAATAATAAAAAGAGGGTGTTTCTCTTTTAGATTAACTAAAAAAGATCTCATCTCATCATGTATCCTCAACTCTTTATGAACCTCCGTCCACAAACGCTCAAATTCTTTTTTCTGACCATCAGAATATTTCAATTCCAAGTACTTCCTCGCATTTCCATTAAACGCTTCCCTAACCCAAGTATCATAATCCTCATCAGGATAAAATCTATTATGAAGCTTAAACAAATCTTCACGAGTATCGTGAATCACTCCATCAAAATCAAAAATAACTCCTTTCATAAAACCACTATAACCCCATTATCCATTTAACACCTCGCCAACCATATGATGAACACCCGTATCCTTAATTACAACACTCACATTCTTACCCAATAAACCATCATCAGAATAAATCAATACAATATTATAACTCTCATCTCTCCCTTCATAAAATCCTTCCTTCTTATTAACAAAAATCTTCGCCTTTCTACCTTTAAACTTCAATTTATTATCTCCAGCAGTTTGCTTATGCAATCTCATTAGATCAATATTCCTCTTATTCGCAATCTCTATCGGCAACTCCCTCAGTTTATCTGCAACGGTATTTTTATGTTTTGAAAACTTAGAAAGATTAAGAACATCCGGCCTATATTTTCCAATAAATTCTAAATTAGCAACATGATCTCCCTCATCCTCAGTGGGATATCCTGTAATAATATCTGTAGCAATTGTAATATCTGGAAATTCCTTTCTAAATTCATTAATTATCTTCTCAACATGTTCAATTTTGTAAGTTCTTTTCATACTTCTTAAAACAGAATTAGAAGCAGACTGAATTGGAACATGTAAGAATTTATACATCTTAGGATTTTTATAAATCTCAATCATCTCAGAAAGTATGGGCAATACATGTTGGGGATTCATCATTCCAATTCTAATCTTAAATCTTCCTGGAAGATTAACAATCTTATCCAACAACTCTGGAAGCTCTCTCTTACCCCTGTCCATTCCATAACAAGCATTTCCCTGACTAGTCAACCACACTTCCTTAGCCCCATTCTCAAGATCTTGTTTAATCGACTTAACTATCCTCTCTTGAGAATAAGAAAACAAACCTCCCTTAGCCAACTTAGTCTTGCAAAAACTACAACTAGATAAACATCCCTCAGAAATCTGAGTTATACTAATCAATTTATTTAAGGGCACCTTAGGTAAAAAAATCTTCTCTTCTCGATATCCCTGTATAACTGGCAAAGACTTTCTTTTCTCCATCAAAGAAACAATGTTCTTAACATTACTAGTTGATAATTGCAAAGCCTTAGGATTCAACTTATCAATACTATCATCAGAATCAGGCATACAGCCAGTAACTACGACTAACTTACCACTATCACTAAGATCTTGAATCTTTCTTTTGATTTTATTCTCAGTCTTACTCTTAACAACACAACTATTAATCACAATAGTATCTGCAATATCCTTGTTATTAGTTATATGATATCCTGAACTACTCAAGAGTCCAGCCATAATCTCACTATTATTCTGATTCGCAGAACATCCATACGTATCTATGTAAACATATCTATCTTGCTTCATAAACTAGGGGGGAAATAACTGTTTAAATTATTTGTTGTTTAATCAAGACTACTCGCAATCACATCAGCACAAGACGTACAAGAGATATATAACTTTCTATTCACAATGGTTAAACCAGATTCACTAGAACAATATTTACAATAACCATCTAAGGAAACCTTAAGATCCTCTGATGCAAACTCTCCAAAAATACCAAGCATTTTCAAAAGTGCTTGATTCTCAGAAGAAAATTCAGCCATATCATAAGGAACAGAATCCCTTTTTTTAAACTTCCCACCTAAATCCAAGAATTCTTGTTGCAATCTATCAAAATCTTCTCGAGTTGTACAAAAGTCCGTAGTTAAAGCCTGATAAGAATCGCCCCATTTACAAGAGAATACAGCAGCATTATCTTGCCTTTTAACATCAATTAAATTCTCCTGAACCCCTCTATAATCCAAACAAGATAAACAAGAAGTATCTAAGATTCTTACAACATCATCAAGATTTTCTAAGATCATTAACAGATATCAAACAAAGATTATTTAAATATTTATATCCAAAACATCCTCAATCTCAATCTCCAAATCCTTACTCAACCCTCCATTAACCTCCACAACATATCTAGCCTTTCTCAAAGACCTATATCTTTCACAAACCCCTCCAACACAAGGCATAAAATTCTCCCTAACATCAACAACTCCAAGATCAGAATCCAAAAATATTAAGTCTAGTGGAATCAAAGTATTCTTCATCCAAAAAATCCTATAATCTTCATCATCATAAACAAATATCATCCCTTCATCGTCAGAAAGATCATCAACATACATAAGTCCTCTTAACTTCTCAGAATCTGTTATTGCTGACTTCAAATAAATAATATTATCGTCAACCCGCAGTTCATAATCTCTCACAACCCTGACTTCACCATTAGAATAATCACCAATTAAGAAAACAAAAAACAAGACTACGAAAATTACAATCAAATTAAAAATATTTCTTCTCATCACATCTCTTCCATAACCTCAATTCCAAGAAGATATAACGCATTTTTCAAAGTCTTTCTAAAAGCATCAACTAGCTTCAATCTGAAAGCCTCTTCCTTACTTCCTATAACCTTAGAAGAGTGATAAAACTCATTAAAGACTTTAGATAACTCATAAGCATAATTAGCCACTATGCTGGGAGAGTATGTTTCTGCACCCTTAACAACAACTTCTGGAAATCTGCCAATCTTATTCATCAATCCAATCTCTAAATCACTCAACTCAGAGATCATAACCTTCTTCTTAGATTTAGATTTCTCCAGAATAGAATTAGCTCTAGCATAAGAATACTGCAAATAAGGTCCCGTATTACCTTCAAACCTCATAGCCTGATCCTTATCAAAAACAATCAATTTATTGGTATCTTGTTTTAAAAAAGCATACTTTATAGAGGATATAGCTATTTTAAGAGATCTCTTTTCCACCTCCTTATTTGAAAGTTTAGGCCATTTCCCCCTAATGCTTTTCTCAGCAACCTCTCTTAATTCTTCCTTAAACTCAGAATAAAGAATATTATCTCCAGTTCTTGAAGACATCTTTCCATGGGGCAGCCTTATCATTCCAAATCCAATATGATGATACTTATCTCTCTTAGGCATATCCATTAGATCCAATGTCTTCAGCAATTGATTAAAATAAGCATTCTGTTCATCTCCAGTTATAATTACAAATCGATCTAACTTCTGATTATCTATTTTTTCTCTAGCCAAGGCTAAATCCTTTGCAGAATAAAGTACAGTGCCATCACTTCTCAACAAAACCCAAATCCCAAGACCATGTTTCTCCAAGTTTACTATAAGTGCTTCGTCTGAAATCTCGGCTATGCCCTTTTTTTCCAACTCCTTAGCAATCCTCTTCCCACCTTCCTCTAGCTCTGACTCAAAGTAGTGCCGATCAAACCTAGTTCCAAGTTCTTCATAAATCTTATTCCATGATTTAACAGAGAGATCCTTAGATTTCTTCCATAAACTATTAATCTCCTTGTCACTCTTAGATTCTATTTTTCTATTGATCTCATTAACCTGATCTTGATAACCTTCATCATCAGATAACCTTTTAACAGCATCTACATAAATTCCAGCTATCCAAGATTCATCATCAGATAATTTCTCTTTCTTATGGAAATTCAGATAACACCAAATCCATTTAGCTATATGCATTCCAGTATCCCCGCTATAATTTGCTCTTATAACCTTATTTCCAACATTCTCCAATATCCTTGAAATACTCTCCCCCAAAGAAGTCCCCCTTATATGGCCAACATGAAACGCCTTATGAGTATTTGGTTGAGAAAATTCCATCATGACTCTTTCATTACTAACTTTCACCTTACCATAATTATTCCCAATATTAATAATACTCTCAGCTAACTTATTCTTATCAACAAAAAAATTCAAATAACCTCCCTTAACTTCAACTCTTTCAATCTCTTTTGGGAGTTTCTTCTCAATAATATCTTTAAGATGACTAGCAATCTCAAAAGGATTTTTCCTCTTAAAGAAATCTTTCTCCACATTAGCCCACATTTCATCATCCTTCTTCGGATCAGCTAGAACAAAGCAAGGAAAAGAATAATCTCCCATATTCAGCGAAGGAGGAACTTCTATCACTCTATTAACTTCATCTTCATGTAACTTACTAGCATTCTCGATTAAACCTATTATCTTTTGCTTGAACATAATAACTAAGAATATGAAAGCATATTTAAAATTAGTGTAATCGTTCTCAATAATCCTTCATATGATCTCTATCACAATAATGATTATATATCAGAACCAAGTAGTAAATATATAACAGCAGTATTCAGTAATATAGACATTAATCTTTTAGTAGTAACAGAAAAGAAACATTTATAAACCCTCAAACAATAATGAACTCATCCCGAGAGGAGAAAGAGTTCTGATATAATCGAGATGGCAATAACAAACCTTACAAGTATACTTGCAAATTATGAAAGTGATGTTAAATCAGTTCAAGATGAAGTAGCAGTCACCGTATTGAATAGCAATAATCTTGAAACAATGACAGCTTATGGAAAATTCTTAGAGGCTCTAAATGCCTACTCAGCAAATCAAAGCACTCCTGAATTAACTGCAAAATTAAATGAAGCAGCAGATATTTTCCAATATGATCCAAAAGAAGATAGCGTTCCAATAGCAGAGGATAATAAAGATCCTAATCCTTCTGATTATGATGACCAACCAGCAGATAGTAATGCAAATTCAAATAAAAAGTGGCTTACAAAAAAAGAGGCATATTCGTTATGGAGAGAAATGGATCAAGAAGCTGGAAGAAGAGTTCTAAAAAGCGATGATTCATATAGTTTCAGATTAGTTAACTCTGCAAAAAAAGATAAGTTAATAGTTAAAGGTCAAGGCAAAGGGAAAAGGTACAATAGAGATAGTTTAATAGGTTTTATTGATACATATGAGTATCGTAAAGAGAAAACTTCAGAAAAACCTGAACAAAGTGATAATCCTAAAAAAGATATGCCTTCAAAAAGTAACCAGAAAACTCTTGAGAACGAAGTTGTAGACATAAACTCTTCAATTAACAACGTTCAATCGAAGTATGGAGATTCCATTACTCCAGCAGAATCCATAAAATTATATAGGGGCATAGAAGATAGTGTGGAAGGAATAGATAATTCCAGCACAAACGATACTGCATATAGGGCCAGAGTTTATACTATGTTAAAGAATGGACTATCAACTAACGGTGATGAAGGAGACAAATTAAGAATAAACAAGGAAGAATTTTTAGGTAAGATTAGATCGAGAATCGAAAATAGACTTGGTAAATCTAGCACAAATCCAGCTAAAAAGAAGAGATCAAAGAAAAAGAAGTCTAAAAGAAACAAACCTGAAAGCAAATACCCAGAATATAAGGGCCTGAGAAAACAAGGGGAATCTAATGAAAGCATACAAGAAACCCTAGGACTTGAAAAAAGTTCTGTTGATGCCTATAGCAGATTATACTCAAGATGGGAAGATAAATAATTAAAGATGAAAAGATATATAGATTATAAAAATGCCTGAAGAAAATACTCCCCAAACAAAAGAAGATTATGAGATATTTCATCAATGGTTAGTTGAAAATGACAAATCAGAATTACTTGACCACTTCCCACAAAGAACATTACGAAATTATGCTAATAAAAATGGAACTTCAATTACAACCTTGCCAGAAGGAAAAAGATTAAGACTTTACGAGATAACTGGCCTTAGCATTTTTAATGATAATCCTGAATACCATCCAAACGATCTAGATCCCGAGAGAATAATCAATGGAGAACAATCAAGAGAACTTCTAAGATTAAGAATTGAGTACGATGGAGGAAATCTAACTAAATTCTCTAAGTCCCTAGGAGTTCATAAGGATACTTTAGGAAAATATTTACAAAACGAACCAGTGGATGAAAGACATAGTGAAAAAATTGAACAAGGGCTAAGAACATACCTTAGTAAAGATATTCAAGAAGGAGATTCAAATAGCAAGAAGGGAATTGAGAAAGTAGTCTCGCAATCTGATCCAAGTTCTAACTCTATTGCTCAATCTTTAGAAGATATTAACTCATCACTAGAAGAATTAAAACTACAAATAGCAAATGAATCTAGCGGGGAGCTAAAAGCCCAATTATTAGAGAACAGCGACATACCTCTTGATAGAAGAATTAGATATGTTACTAGTGCAATAGAAGTACTAGCAGATCAAATG
>NZCQ01000037.1 GCA_002688335.1 Candidatus Pacearchaeota archaeon
ACGATCAGGGAAAAAAAGGTCTTAATCAGGTCTATATTTCAAGCAATGATTTAAAGATAAGAGGGTTGATTGCGAGAACGATATTTGATAGTTTTGGATTAAGGTCAACTGAGAATAAAATGGATAGAGTGACTTTCTCTTCTAAGGTTTTGTATTTGTTCTTCACTAAGGTTCTAGAGGCGGGAGATGTTGCTAGAAAGAAAAGAGTCCCCTATTTATTTTTTAATATGAAGTTAAAAGGGCTAGCAAGCTTTTTAAGAGGTTATTTTGAGGGAGATGGATCTTGCGAGGAGAACAGGAAAAAGGTAAGCTGTGATAGTGTAAGTGAAGGGTTGTTAAGTGATCTTGAGTTTTGTTTAGCCAGGTTTGGAATATTTACTAAAAGATATGAGTATGAAAAGGAGCCAGGTAGACAATTAAAAGAGTTTTATATGATGAAGAAAAGAAAAGTGCCTCTTTTTAAGATTACTAAATTGATCATCGGAGCGGATTTTTTGCCAAATTTTAGAAAAATTGGGTTTTTATCAGAGAGAAAAAATAAGAGACTTCGTGGTTATGAACATATGAAGAAGACTAAAATGAGAATTGATCAAGATAAGCAATTTGTTTATGATCCTATTGTCTCTATAGATTATGTTGGAGAGAGAGAAAGTTATTGTTTAAATGTTGATACTAAAGAACATTTAGTGGTTGCTAATTCTATTCTTAGTTCTAATTGTGATGGGGATGAAGCTGCTATGATGTTGCTATTAGATGTGTTAATTAATTTTTCTAGGAAATTTTTGCCATCTCATAGGGGGGGGACACAAGATGCTCCTCTGGTTTTGAATGGGAAAATTTATGCTAGAGAAGTAGATGACCAGATTCTTGATTTTGAATTGGTAGATCATTATCCTTTAGAATTATATGAAAAGGCTGAACAAAGGTTGCATTCAGGAGAGGTAAATATTGAAATGGTGAAACAGAGAATTGGTAGGAATGAAGATCCTTATGTTAAGACAGGGTTTACTCATACGACAAGCGATATTAATTCAGGAGCGATTTGTAGTTCTTATAAAACACTTCCAAGTATGAAGGAAAAGGTAGAGGCACAAATGATTTTGTGTGAGAAATTAAGAAGCGTTAATCAAGGAGATGTCGCTAGGTTGATTATTGATAGGCATTTTATGAGGGATCTTAAAGGAAATCTAAGAAAGTTTAGCCAACAGAATTTTAGGTGTGGTAAATGCAATGAGATTTATAGAAGGCCTCCATTGAATAGAAAATGTGAAAAATGTAATAATCCTAAATTGATTTATACTATTAGTTATGGGAGTATTGTCAAATATTTAGATCCCGCTTTAGATTTAATAAAAAATTTTGAAGTGCCTGAATATATAGTTCAAGATATCGATTTGACGAAAAAGTATATAGAGAGCATTTTTGGTAAAGATAATGAAAAACAAGAGGCCTTGGAGAAATGGTTTTGAAAGGGTTATTTGACTATTGTTTGTTCGCTTTCTGGACCTGTGGAAACAATAAGCGTTTCTCCTTCGGTAAATTTGTCAAAGTCCACTATAGCATTTTTTAAAGAAGGAGGTAAGTTTTCGAATTCTTTTACGTTCCTTACATTTCCATATCCCTTATGTGAGGTGTAGGTAGGAGCAACTGTTCTTAGAGATTGTTCATCTTTTCTAAATTCGGTAGTATCGTTTCCATTTCGATATCCAGTACAAATCCTAAATTCGTCTATATTTTCTAAGCAATCTGGTTTTGTTAGTATAAAATATGGTCCATTGATTCTTCTTGCGTATCTTGCTGCAATTGCATCAGTCCATCCGATTCTTCTTGGTCTAGCTGTTGTTGCTCCATACTCTCCTGCAAGTAATCTCATTGCTGCTCCTTGGATTATTGGGCTTGTTGCGCTTTCTGTGTTTGCTAGATCTAATAGGGTGTCTTTGCTAGATCTTATATGATCGACTACACCAACTCTTTTTTCTGCAAGCGCTTCTGAATTTCCATTGGCTTGAAGCTCTCTTATTTCATTTAAGTCTATTTGCATGCCTAGATATTCTTTTGCTTCGTAGAAGATATCATGTTCAAGGCCTTTTGCACAATAGGACTCTGAATCTCTTCCACCTATTTCTGTTGGGAAAGGTCCTGCGCCAACTCTTGTCATGAATGGAAATTTTATTATTCCTAGGGGGAGATCTACATCACGTGCAGAAAGTCCGACTCCTGTTGCTGTTCCACTTAGAGAGCAATCTGATGAGGTGACAAAGGGGTATGTTCCATGTTCTATGCTTATTAATAGTCCTTGTGCTCCTTCTAGCAACACTTTTTTTCCTTGATTTATGAATCTGTGCATTTCAGATACGGTGTCTGCTACGAATGGTTTGATTCTTTCTGAGAATGGTTCGAGGCTATTTGCAATCTGCTCTGGATCTAACTCTTGATCTGGATAGTGGGTTGCTGATCTTTCAAGTTTTCTTATTAACCTTTGTCTGTCGAATAAATCTCCCATTGTAATCCCCCTTCTTGCTATTTTATCTGTATAACAAGGACCTATGCCTCTGCCAGTGCTTCCAATGCCCCCATTCTCTTGGGAAGTATTTGCTCTATCCTTTTCTATGTGGTAAGGAAATACTACGTGCGCATCTTTACTTATCTTCAAATTATTGTAGCTCATGCTTTGTTGATCTAATTCATCTAGTTCTTCATTTAGCGATTTTAGATCTATGACCATTCCATTTCCCAGTATTGTTGTCTTTCCATCTGCATCGTAAGTAATGCCTGCAGGTAATAGGTGGAATATTTTTTCCTCTCCGTTAAGAATTATCGTATGGCCTGCGTTATTCCCACCAGTTCCTCTTGCAATAACATCTGCCCAGTGGGATGCAAAATAATCTGTGTATTTTCCTTTTCCAGTATCGCCGAATTGATTGCAGATTACTGCTATAATTTTTCTATCGTTTATTAATTTGTCTAAGCTCATTTTGATTTATTCTGGATTATTTTTGCTTCTGTAGTTTGGAGCTTCCTTAGTTATTATCAAATCGTGAGGGTGCGATTCTCTAAGGGATGAAGTCGTTAGCCTATCGAAATCTCCTCCTTCTTTTAGATCCTTTATTGTTCTTGCTCCTGCATATCCCATTCCAGCTCTTAGTCCCCCAGTATGTTGGAAAATGACTTCTGCTAGTTTTCCTTTGTATGGCTCAAGTCCTTCAACTCCCTCTGGAACTAGTTTTAGGGGACTATTTATTCCATATCTCTGTCTTGAGCTCTCGTGTTGCTGCATTGCTCCTAGAGATCCCATTCCCCTATATGTTTTCCATTGTCTACCATTAAGTAAGATTGTTTCTCCTGGGGATTCTTCCACTCCTGCAAGTAAGCCCCCTAACATCACTGAATCTGCCCCTCCTGCGATAGCTTTTGTTATATCTCCCGAATAGACTATCCCGCCGTCTGCACACAAGGGGATTCCATATCCTCTGGCTTTTCTTGCGCAATCATATATTGCTATCATCTGCCCTCTGCCTGCGCCCGCTACAACTCTTGTTGTACATATTGATCCTGGACCTTGACCGACTTTTATGCCGTCTGCTCCCGCATCTACTAACCTTTCTACAGATTCTCCTACCGAGACGTTTCCTACAACAACATCTATGTGATTATATTTTGATTGACTTTTTATTTTCTTTAGAGTTTCTATAACGTTTTCGGAATCTCCATGTGAGCTGTCTATTACTACTACATCTACATTTGCTTCTACTAGTTGTTCTAATCTTCTTTCAGCATCTTCGTGTACTCCTATGGCAGCTCCTACGATTAGTTGTTCTTTATCATCAGTGTTATAGGTGCCTGCTCCGGTGATTATTCTCTCAACATCACTAAAAACATACATTCCATTAAGCTTTCCTTCCTTATCTGTTAAGGGGAGGGATCCAATTCTTTTTTCATTCATTATTTTGTAGGCTTCTCTTATTGTGGTTTCTTGGACTCCCTCTCCCCTATTTCCTGTTTCCATTTGTTCAAGGGCGGCTTGCTGAGCTGTCTTATTTTGATCTCCATATCTGAAACTTTTTTCTCCTAAGATTCCTATTAATCTTGATTCATCATTCAAAATTGGGAAGCTATGGTATCTTAGACCTCCATATTTGTTTGCAAACCTCACTCTTATCTCATTGAGAGTCTCTTCTCCATCTACCCATTCAGGGTTGTCAATTAATCCGTTAAGATGTCTTTTTACTTTTCTCACCTGATGCGCTTGCTTTTCTGGAGTCATATTTCTGTGGATTATTCCTAGTCCCCCTTCTATGGCTATTGCTATGGCCATTTGATATTCTGTTACAGTATCCATTGCAGCACTTACAATTGGTATTTTTAGTGATACTTTTTTAGAGAATCTTGTTGTTAGGTCAACTTCACCTAAATTAAAGTCTGCATGTCCTGGACGTATTAATACATCATCATATGAAAGAGAGGTATGCGACTCTAAGGCCCGGTCTAGTACTTTTTTTGAAAATCTTTTTGTAATGTAGAGCGCGTCTAAATCAAGGTCTGTATGGTCTTGGAGTGCGAATACGTCATAGCATAATGGAGAGATTTGGGATGCCAAAGCTTCGTCCAGGGGATTTGTTGGGTTCATTTTACCATTTTTATGAGGGTAATTGTTTATAATAATATTGCTGTTTTAGTATATGGTTAATTTTAAAGTAGATAGAAAAGGATAGTTGGTAGTAACAAACAGCCCATTAAATGAATTCTTCTTATGCCTTTTGTTATTGTGAATATTCCTAATGATGTTGATGTTATGAATATTACAAGAGCTAGAATTGCTCCAGAGAGTGATAGGTCAGAGAATATTATTACAATGATTGTTAATAATGATAGGATGATTAGTGATAATTTTTGATAGTTTATTTTGCTTATGTTTCTTGCTGATATTTTTGAGATTTGGATTGCTAGAAAGAATGATAGGATGCCTGAGATTGTGATTGTTAGAATGATGATGGTTAGCGAGGCTGGATTCAAGTTGGGAATTATTTTAGATATTGCTACTGCTGCTCCCGTTCTTGTTCTTTGAATGCTGTAGATAGTGATGAATGACAGCCCCATGACAATGGTGTTTATTGCTCCTAAGAGGAAAAGGAATTGTCTTTGATCTTTTATGTTTAAGGATTGCTGTCCGATTAGTGCTGCTTGAGATGCTCCAAGGCCTGGGAGAAATGCTGTGAATGGTGATGCAATTATGGAGGCTAGAGAGGCTTTTGCTATTGATTTTTTGTTCATTCTTATATTTTTTAAGGGATAAATTTTTTGTTCAGGTATTTTAGTTTTTTGATTAATACTGATGATGAGGTTGCTTGCTCCGAATAATCCGGTTAGTAATGGGAGTAGGGGTTCGTTTATATTTAGATTTAACGATGCAATTCCTAGAAATCCTGCCAATAGGAAGATTATTAGACTCCAGGATTTGTTTTCTTTTTCTACTAGTATTAGGTAAGAGGAGATTGTTATGAGGATTATTGGCATTAATTTTTGTATGAAGGAGTATGTTAGGGGTAAGAGATAGATGAACAAGGGAACGAATAATAAGATGATTATTAGTGCTGATAGGCTTCCGTAAAGAGTATATATTATTGCGAAATAACCTCTTCCTTGAAGTAATAATCTATGTCCTGGAAGGATGGAGAGAAACGAGTCTTCGTCAGGAGCTCCTAGAAAAATTGATGGAATGAAATCTATGAATGTGTGCGTTATCGCCATAGAGACTATGAAGACGGCTAAGGTTAGTGGAGAGGTTAGGTTTAGAAGAAAAGGTGTGAATGATAGAAGAATTATTGAGATGAGGTTTATATGGATTCCAGGGATGAGGCCGGTGATAATCCCAGCGTTCACCCCAATGAAGATTGCTAACAATAATTCCCAAAACATATTTGGAGTAATCTACCCTTTCTTATATGTTTTGCGTCGATAAAACTGGAAATCCTTCCGTTTTATTGTTTGCTTTTTCTTCTTGGTTTGCAGGAAAGTTTTCTAATTTTTCCTTGTTTTGTGTTGTATTCCTGACCTAATTACATTACTCCTAACGGGAATAATGATTTTTGGTCTACGTTTATATTAAATGCCTTCATCTATTTAAATGTTGTCCTCGTTTTAGCCCATTTTATCCGGGAGTGCATCTTATTTATTCCGGTTGGGATGTTTTTTATGCATATTTTTGAAATTGGTTAAAAGTTTTTTATATTCTGCACCTTTGTGGTTCATGGAAGGATTGGCAATAAGATTACAAATAGTCTTCATAGCAAGACTTAGATCTGATAAAGATTCTAATTGCTCAATTGATTTTGGCTCACCTTCCCATTTCTCTGACATTTCTACAGCTAATGCGATGATGAAATAACTGCAATATTTTTCAGGACATTGATATTTTTCTTTTAATATTTTTTCTACATATTC
>NZCQ01000038.1 GCA_002688335.1 Candidatus Pacearchaeota archaeon
ACTAAAAACCTCTTTGTAACATCGTTTATTAAGATTAACAATCTTATGTTCTTTACCTTCCCCTCTAATTTGAGGAATTTCTTCACCATAACATCCGAGAACGTAACCTTCTTTCATCCTATGATTTCCAAACTCAGATTTATCGCCAAAATAATTCTTACCCTCATCATCATTCTCATTATCAGGGAAAGCTCCAACACCAAAAGCAACAATCCAGAACAATATGGCCGTAACAACTAATCCAACTAAAATAATAGGTATATTTTTATCCATATAATTCCATCCAAATTTCCTTATTTAAAGATTTATGGAATTGGAAATATATAAATAGATATTTATCTCTATCTATATAAGATGCTAAAAAATAAAAAGGCAACAATTGATCCCATCCATTTAATCGTTGGAGTCATGTTAGTTCTAAGCGGAATATTATACTCACTGAATCTAGGAAACTGGGGGCTAATAATTGCTTCCATAGGGCTATTAATGGAAGCCGTTAGGCAGGTGATAAAATGATAAACATAACCGACCCCAATGTATTAATTGGAATAGCAGTCATAATCATAAACCTCATCCCCCTAATAACTAGAAAATACAAATATTTACTCTTAACCGCAATAGTATCACTAATTCTTATGTATATCGGAAGATTGATTTAATCGACGATCTATCCGGGGCTTACCACAATTATCCCTTTATAGTCATACATTGAGAAAGAGGCAATCGAATAACCTTCTCCGATTTATTAAAGAAAAATTCATCAAAAGCTTTTTTTACTCCAGAAGAATCATAGTCATGAGACAAAATAATCCCTCCACTAATCATCCTTTCATAAAAAAACTCAAGACAATCTTTTGTACTTTGATAAAGATCGACATCTAAATGTACAAGGGAAAAATTATTATCTTTTATGGTGATTGCAGTATCTGTAAATAATCCTTTATAGATAAAAACATTAGGATATTTACTAAGTTTTTTCATTACATAAGAAACTTCTGAATCGAACATCTGTTTTTTAAAATTCTTATCAAATTTGCTTGGTTCAGGCAATCCTTCAAAAGTATCAAAAAGATATAATTTCTTATCCCCTTTAGCCTCACAAATTGCTTTGGCAGTAGTCCCCTTGAAAACCCCCACCTCAGCATAATCTCCATTAAGATCTATCTGTCTTTTTGCCAATGAATACACCATAAATAATTCATATGGTTTTAATAAAAAGGGCTTGTCTTCCCTAATTAATTTGGAAAGTAATTTTATAATTTCTTTACTATGAAACCTTTTCATTATAGCTAATTCAATCCAAGAGATAATGTCATTAGCACGATTGCCCAACCATTTATCATATATCTTATTTCTTATGCCTTGTAACATAAAGATTTTTGATAAATTTAAAATAAAAACATTTAGGTTCTAAACAAACAATAGAAAAATAGAAGAAAACGCCGCCGCCCTGCTTTCAACAAACTGCCTAAAGCCAAACCAATAGTTTCATATTGGCATCATTTTCCTATTATTAACTGGAATATCAATATTAACTTCTTCGTCATTAACTCCTAAATCCTGTTTCATCAAAAACCATGCAAACTGTAATATCTTTCTAGCAGTAGGATTTTCTAGATTATATTGGTACATATCAGACTTTCCAACTCTTCTAGTTTTAACAATTATGCCTTTTTCTAAAAACTCATCAAAAAATTCCTTAAGAGAGTTATAGCTAATTTCAGCTTCCTTAGCCATATCAGTCATATTAAAATCGAAGAAATGATTTGTAATTAGAAAGTCTATAAATCTAATTTTAGGAGTGTCTCCAAAATATTCCATGAATGGTGATTGATCTTCTTTTTCCATCTTTCTTAATTTCTACAGAGGTTTGTAATTTATAAATGTTTCTATCTTTATGACTAAGACTATCATTATGAGCAACATTTAAATATGACTATTTGTTAATCACATAATGGAAAAAGAGAAGGCACAATTAATGTTCAAACTAGCATTCTCGAAAAAGAACTGGGGAGCTAAATATGATAGACTTGAACATTTTAAGAGATTTCAAAACCTAAATAAAATTGTTAAAGAACTAAATAAGAAAGAATGGTTGTTGATAAAAAATAAACCAAATTATATAGGCATTTCTCTCAATACAAAATATAAGAAAGAGATTATTGGATTTATAGAAGGGCAAATGCCCCATGTTAGTGGGAGTTTGAAATGATTATCAGCCGAGCTTCGCTCGGTTAGAAGAAAACGCCGCCACAGACAATCTCACTACGTTCAATTTTCTGGTCCAGCGTTTCTCATCTTTCAGATGAGAGAAACGCCGCCACCCGGAATCGAACCGGGGAGCCCAAAGGGCATCGGTCTCAAGCCGATTGCAATACCACTATGCGATGGCGGCCTATTAATACATTTCGAAGAAATGCATTCTTTATATATCCATCCATCGCATAGGTACTATCTGAAGGTTCGTAAGAACCGAAGAGACAGAAATTTTCAATTTCTGTATGCGATGGCGGCCTAATTAGGGTATGTTTATTCTATTTTTAAAACTTATCACTGAAAAACAGAAGATTTAAATATATGCTCTACATATATAATACATAATATGGTAAAAGAACAATTCATAGCAAAAACATGGATCGTGGGGGGAGCATTTGTGGTTAATATTCCTAAGAGAATCATTAAATTGTTCAAAATAAAAAAAGGAAAACACTATAGAATTACCATAGAATCTATAGAATAATATTAAAATTCGCATCAAAAATAAAAATTCTAAAAATGGGAAGTAAACTGGGAATATATCTTCCTAGTAATTACTCTAATTTAAATAAAGGAGATGTAATAGAAATAAAGATAAAAAAAGATAATAAAGAAAGCATATTCATCTCAAAATATAATTATAACATAACTTTAAGAAAACCAGCCATTAACAATCTTAATCTAAATAAAGGAGAAGTGGTAGAAATAGAATTACAAAAACTAAACCAACCAATAAAACCAAAAGAAATCTTCAGGGGAGATAAAATTGACTTATTAGCTCTAATCCCAGAGGTTACTTCAAATGGATATCAGATATTTGCATCTCTATTCACTAAAGATAATAATGAATGGTTAAGGGTTTGGTATTGTCACGAAAGAGGCTCTTGTAATCAAATTGAAATTAAAAAGCTTGTTAGTGTAGATAGTTTTGGAAGATTGCTAGGACAGTTACAAGCAGAGGGAACAAAGTCAGGAAAAAGACATAGATTAGAATTTTGTAATAAGTTAATTGATGAACATATAGATTATATAAAATATCTAGAAGAGATGGGAATGACTAAAGATAATGTGATTTGCAAGTGCGATTTTCATCCGAAAGTTAAGGATATTATCGAAGAAAAGATAAAAGAGTTTGAGGAGAAAACTAATATTCTAATCAAATATAAAAGTCAGAACAGGTGGATGAAAGGAGATTATAGTTTCAAAACACATATTCAAAACAGTTTATTAACAGAGATAATATTGGGTTCTTTAGATATTTTAAGGAAGAAATTAGTAGAAGATGATTGGGAAGTTAATATGAAGGATCTAGCAGACTCCTTTCTTGCTAAATTATTAACTGGAGATGGAACCCTAGATATAACAAGCAATAATAGAGGGTATGATTTTCCCATTGCAAGAATCTCAATTACTGATGGGAACTTAGATTATTTAAAAGATTATGCAGCAATAATAGAGAAATTAGGATTTAACCCAAAAGTCCTTGAGAAACACATTAGAGTTAGGTCTTATCTACCTTTTGATAAAATGCTATATCTTTACAAAATTAAAGCGTTCCAGAATACTCCTAATTGGAAAAAACTAATTTTATTAATAAATGAGAATCTTAAGGGGAGAAGATTGAATACCCACTTAAGATTATTAGATCTAGATAAAGAAATAACAACCAGTTATTTAGTAAACAAATACAATTTATCTACAAGGGCGGCAAACAATTGGTTAAACAGCAAGGAAAGAGAAGGATTTCTACTAAGAGTTAAGGATTCTAGACCTATTAAATGGAAGCTTACATATAAAGCAGAGGGATTAGTTGAGATCCTAAATCAGGTTAAGCTAGAATTAGCCCTCTAAGTTTAACCAAAAAGGACTTCCAACTAAGTAAAGACCTAAGATTAGCCAAACAAGGCCGAGAGCCCTTCTGCTGCAGCTTCTTTCTTCTCTTCTTTAGGCTCTTCTGCCTTAGCTTCCTCGCCGCTAGATTCACTTCCTCCAGCTGCAGGAGCTGCACTAGCAACAACAGCATTCTCTAGTTCTTTATCGATGTCAACATCTTTCAAACTAGCAACAAGACTCTTCACTTTGCTTTCATCTACACTTGCACCCGCAGCTTCAACAACCTTTTTCAAACTGTCTTCATCAACAGTCTTACCAAGCTTATGAAGCAACAATGCACCGTAAACATATTCCATTATGCGCTTTCCTCCGGTTTATTTAATTGAACATCATCTTTCTTCTCTTCACTTTCCTCTACACCTTTCCCATCATTATCTGACTCTACTTTCCCCTCTTCATTTTTTTCACCATCGTCATTTTTCTCCTCACTAGGTTCTTCAGCTTTATCTTCTGTCTTTTCTTCACCAGTTTCCCCCTTGCTTTCTTCATCGGACCCTTCCTTATTTTCTTCTTTATCCTCCCCTTTTGCTTCTTCACCGGGGTTAAGTTTACTCAAAGCCTCTCCGTTAAGATTAGCTTTCCCCAGGAGGTATCCAATAGTTTCCTTACAATAGTAAACAATTTTCTGAGCAAAACCTAAAGCTTTTCCAGCACTAGAAGCAAGATTCTCGGCAGCTTCATCAGAATCTATCTTGATATCTCTATAAATTTCTTCATTTTCAATATCGTAGATAACTAGCGGATTGAGCCCAATTGAAAATGGTTGTATATTCAATTTTTGTAGAATCGAAGCAACCTCTCCACTGATCTCTTGACCTTTATTAGCAACAACTCTTGGTTGCTTTATAGAGATCTTACCATCTTCAACAGCAATCTGTATACCTAGTGCTCCAAGCTCACTTATCGCAGGACCTGGAACTAGATCTGTAGGCCCATCTTTAACTTCGATATCATCTTCAGCAATTTGCCCTACTCTAGCAAATACTGGAGTTTTTTTCTTAGCTAACAATCCCGCCAACTCATATCCATCTTTTCCTGAAATAACAAATGCAATGTCCGCTTTTATATCATCTTCCAGCTGCAAGATAGATTCCTTACCGAACTTCTTCAAAGCTCTAATAACAATATTCTTCTTCGCCAATTTAACGCTTGCATCATCTCTCACTGATTTTTTAATCTCTTGAAACTGCTTTGAAGGCAAATTTTTGATACTAACTATCATAAAGGTCTTAGCGTTCTTGATGTCTTCAACTAATTCATCAACTTGTTTCTGCTTGTTCTCTATCATTTTACATCCACCTTAACTGGCTTGCCCATGGTTAATTTAATTTTAACATCTTTAACATTGTCCTTATTCTTTGGTAAGGTCTCAACAATCTTATGGTATGCAGCAATAGCATTCTCAACGATATCCTCATCACTCAAACCCTCTTTTGCAATCCCCAATTTAACACTCGCTTCCTTAACCGTAACTCTAACTGTTTTATTCACTTTATCAATTAACTTTTTGACAGTTTCAGAATCTTCACTAGCAACTATTCCAAGTTGGGGACTCGGCATTTTTCCAGCAGGCCCTAATATCCTACCAAAGCTAGTTGCAACAGCAGGCATAAGTTTAGCATTAGCGATAAAACTATCATAAGTTCTAGTTAATTTCTTAATATCCTTTTTCTCTTTATACTTCACAAAATTATCCTTCTTAATAGACTCAACCAAATCAGAATCTTTTTCAAAAAAAGCACCTATCTTTTTATCTTTAAACTTTTTTGGAAGCCCCACAAATAACGTGAATGAATTCTTTCTAACATCAAACTCCTTGAGATTTACAATTAGATCTATTGTCTGATCAAATTTTCTTTCCTTCTTATTCTCTCTAAGCTTTTTAACAGCCTCGAGAAACTTACTTTCTTCAGTCATCTTACATATCTACTACCTATGCACTTGAACTCCAAGAAATTCAGAGTCAAATGATGTAGTCTTTGATGAAAAACTAATAGGAAAAGGGTTTTTAAATCTGCCGATTAAGTTTCAAATTTCTTAGAAGCATGAAAGAACATTGAACTAACGAAGTAGGTATATACTAAGCTAAACACAAAACCGAGAATTAAAGATATTGGGTTAAGAGACCATTTTATCATTACATTTAAAACTTCTTGTGGTAAGAAAAAGAAGATTAAAGATAATAAAAATGAAATACCAAGAAATATTTCTAATAATCCTGTTACTTTTGTAAATCTAATATTCATTACCCTATATAGCCCCATACCTACTAATATTGAAGCGAGCGCTCCTGGAATAAGGGTAATAAAAACGGGAGTAAGGTGATGAATTTCATAAAGGCTAATATAGATTATATTTGATCCAGAAAGTTTAGAAATATCAAAGATTATAAACCCAAGTAGAAAGTCAATCAAAAGTAACCATGATCCAATAATGACATATTTATTTTTAGTAAGTTTTCCTAGCTTAAGAAATCCGAAAAATAATATTAAGGCAATAATGTCTGTAATTGTAGAGGTTATCATATTTGTTTTTAAGGGATTAATAGAACCATCGGATAAGGAAACATATAAAAAGAAATTATTAAATAACGATACTATAAACAAGATAATAATAACATATCCCGCTATTTTTAACAATTTATGTTTTCTCAATTTCTCAAACATTTTAAAAACAAATTTTTACCATTAAAAAACTCTTGTATTATGCAGATTTTATTTTACATTACCTTTAAATCTATTTATTTCCACTCAAGAACTCACGAAAACATTTAAATACAATCTCTCACATAATATATTATAAAATATCTTTTCGATAACATTGAAAGGAGGACAATTAACAAATATATAATATGGTAAAACAACCAAAGACGGTAAAACAAGCAGACATAAGGCTAAAAAGTTTAAAGAAGCAATTAACAGCTACTGAAAAACTGAAAAAAGCTTTAGCAAAAAAAGCAAAAGCTGCAACTAAAAAGAAACCTGCAAAAAAGAAAGCAGTAAAAAGAAAGGCCACTAAAAGAAAGCCTGCAAAGAAAAAAAGAAGGTAAATTTTTTATTTATTATTTTTGACTATTGTCTTTTTCAACATCATCTTCCAAAGCGATAAGGTAGTCCTTAACTCTTTCAATTATCTGGGGAATTACAAATTTCTCAATATTATTCTCAAATATCTCTCTTAATTCTAACTGTTCTGTGAGATGATAATTATTCCCAATCCTCTCTATTAACATCCTATCTATCAGCCTCTTTAATTGCCTCCTAATATTAGACTCTGCAATACCCTTAACATCCAAACTATATTCTTTCCTAATTTTGTCAACCCTCTTCCCAACCTCCTCGCTGCTAATCTTCTCTTTTTTCTTGTTAGCATCTATTAAAACCAATAATATATCCACAATAACATCCCTAGAATCTCCCAACTGCAATAATCCCAAAGACAAACAAATTTTCCTAACCAACTCCCTCTTTTCCAAACCAGCAGGCCTTTCGTATTTTCTCAAAGTTATCTCAGACAAGGGAAGATCTTTCATTTAAACACCTCATATAAACTTTAAACCACATATAAACTTATAAATTTATCTTAATAATCATCTTGATGGTAAGGAGGTTTCATCTAGGAAACTTAGGCAATTCATCTTAGGAAAGATGATTTGTTAATACTTAGATTCATACGAGATGGAGTTAATAGCATTTCTTGGAAAAGGAGAAGGAACTTGGGGCCAAGTAGCAGGAGTCATCAATCACGGAGACTGGGAGAATATAATTCTTATTGGAGATAAATTTGCAAAACAATTTACTGTCAAAAAAGATTTCGAATTTATTGAGATATCTTCAGGATCAATCTTAGAATTAAAGGAAAACATAGGAAATAAACTTAAAGGCAAAATAAAGGGAACAGAGGTAGCATTATCAATAGCCTCTGGAGAAGGAAAAGAACACATGGCCCTAATATCTGCATTACTATCTCTTCCTGTTGGAATAAGATTTTCTGCTTTAACAAAAGACGGTTTGGTTTTTATGTGAATACTTATCTCAAGAAAAATGGCAGCTGAAAGGAAGATAATGACTGTTATCAAATCTGGAAAGGCCTTAGAAAGTCTAGAGGATTTAATTTTTAGATATCCTGTTAAATTAGCAAAAACATCAATTAATCCCGGTTCAGAGAGATACGTTCATTTCTCAAGACCCCCCGGACAGTCATTTATAACTCTAAGAAACGAGTCCCCTCCTTATGGGTCAGAAGATTATAATCTGTTATTAACAGTTACTGCACATGAATCAGGTACAATTTATAGGAGGATAGACGAATTCTCAAGATCTACGGGCATCTCCCTCGAATCAGTTAATTCTCAGGATTTATTAGAAGAAGCAAAAAGATTAAAGATATTTTTTAGAATGTACAAGAATAAACCAGAAGAAGCAATAAAATATCTAACAACTTCTCGTTAAAATATAGCCACAAACCATCCAGCCATTAGCAAGAACAAAACAAATAGTATAGCATAAGTAGCTCCCTTAAATGCCCATCTACCCATCGCTTCACTTCCCGTAATCCCCCAAATAGTCAGATAGAAAAATCTCCCACCATCAAATATTGCAACAGGCCACATATTCACCAAGGCAACTGACAAATTAATCAAAGCCAACCACCATATTAAATTATAAATAAATACAATTAAATCCACATTAAATCTTGGTTCATAATTAGTTGCAGGCTTCTTAAAGAAATTAAAGAAATCAGTTATCTTTCCCAATGTTCTCTCAGCCCCGCCAACAAAACCAATTCCAATAACACCCCTTCCATCATCATCTCCTAAAACAAGCCCATATTCCAAGATCTCTTCCTCTCCTTTAGAAACGTCTTTAGTTACAATATTAACAACATCTCCAGGTTTGAAATTATTCATCACCTCTGCTAGTTCATCATGATCTCTTATGGAAAATTCATTTATTCTAATTATTGATCCTCTCAAACCAGAATTTATCGCAGGTAAGTCCTTATATAGTCCAACTTCTTCATCATCAATCTCTAATTGTAGTTCCAACTTTTCAACAGTTATGTAGTAAACTTCCCCATTAGCAACCACCTTCGTTAGATTAATAGCATTACCATTACTTCCCAAAACAAAATCATCATCGATATTATTTTCATCAATTAAATTCAAGATCCCTTCCCTAGAAACATCCTCTAAATTCTTTCCACCAATGCTTTCTATAGTGTTAATATTCACAGCTCCCGGAGTGTAAGTATTAAACATGGCTCCTGCAGGAACATATGCAGCAACAAAAAACACAGATAATAACAAGAAAAACAATATGGCTAAAACCAGGTTAGTAAAAACTCCTGCAGATAATATTGCAAGTTGTTGATACTTCGGTTTTTCCTCCATTTGTTTCTCATCTGGTTCAACAAATGCTGCTAAAAAAGGACCTAAGAAACCAAATCCTGTTGTTAGAATCTTAACATTATACAATCTAGCAATAATCCCGTGAGCAAACTCGTGGAATATAGCAATAACTGCTATAGCAATGATCCAATATGTA
>NZCQ01000039.1 GCA_002688335.1 Candidatus Pacearchaeota archaeon
TAAAATATATTGAATTAGATCGAGATGGTAATGTTCCTTCTTAAAATATCATTTCAAATTAAGGTCATGCGGAGCATCCTTAATTTGAAATTCTTATTGAGATCATATAATTTAAACATCAAAGAGATTAATAGCAGATCTAAGCAATAATTAAGACATATCAATAAGTCTGCGGAGATTTGAGATGAAGTCCAAATCGAGAGCGATTCAATAAATTCATTCAACAGAATCTTCAACTAATTCTTGATAAGTGTCATTTTCTGTTAGAATGGGCGTTGAATAGACTTTTTCATAAAAACCCTGGTGATGTTTCTTAATCTCTATTTTTAATTCATGGTCTCGGTCTATTAATTGCGCTACCCTATCATTACCCTCCTCATCAACCAACCGATCTAATCTTTCTACTACTTCTTTTAACTCACTTGAAATCATCCCCATATTACCCTGAACACTCCATATTATTTAAAATTTTCTATCACTTCCTTAATTAAAAAAGAAAAGGGAAACAAATAAAAATAAAAAAATAAAACAAAAAATTAATTAGTAATAATTTGTTTCGCCGAATTCTTCAGATTCTTCAGGTCTCTTAGTTAGCAATACTATAAGTACAATCAATAGTACAACGAAGATTATAACTAGGATAACAGTCAAAACTACTACGGTATTAGGTTTCCCTTCTACACCAGTTGAACCAGCAACCTTAACAGAATCTTTCTCTACATTAACTGTAAAGCTTATCTGCTCAGATAAACCAGTTTCGCTATTCGCGTTAACTGTAACTAGATATGTTCCTTCTTCTATACTATTTGATGCTCTAACTTTCACGCCTGTTGATCTACTAGAATCGCCACTAACTGTCAAGATAGGTTCTGTTGCTTCTACAAATAATCCCTTTGAATCTTCAGGGGTTATTGAATAAACAACAAGCCTACTACTTGGGTTAACCAAAACAACTTCAAAAGTTGCTTCTTCACCAGGAGAGATTGTCTTTGATGTTACTGGAGGCAATATCTTTGTATTAACTCCTCTAACAACAACTCTCTTAGCAGCTGTAACACTAGTATCATGGTTGTATGCTTCTATTACTAGATCATAGTTTCCAGCAGGAGCGTCTCTAGGTATGCTTAGATATACTCTTCTCTCTCGAGCGTCATTGATGTCATCATCAAAATCGTCTCTAAGAGATTCAAGATCTCCAGCATAAATCTTATTACTTAGTCCCAAACCTGGAATAGTTGCCTTAACATAAACGTTATCAAGTCTTTCGAATCCGTTGTTTTCTACAACAACATCAACAGCCAACCTGCTACCTGCTTCAACAACTTCACTTCTATCAATAGATAAAAGATTCAAGCTGTAAAGGTCTTTCTCAACTTCTAGAGCTACATCAACTTCTTGTGAGTCTTCTCCTCTAGCGCTGAACCTTACAAATAGAGTAAGCTCTTCTTCTGTTAATTCATCAAGGTCTAAAGATGATGGAAGTTCTAAAGTAAATCTCTTAACATAAGTATTCCCTGCAACAACACGGAATCTTGATGTCTCATCAGAGATATCACTCTTGAAACCTTCAACATAAGCCTTAACTTTAACATCAGAAACATCGCTTACAGCAGTGAACTTAACAACTACAGGAACTGTTTCAGAAACAAGACCTGCAACTTGATCAGCATCATCTAATTTAAATGAAACCCCGTTAACTTCAACATCCGTTACATCAACGAAATCAACTGCACTAACCATAGTAATGGTAAAAGCTATAGCAAAAAATGCCATAAAAGAAACCAAAAATGCTTTGTTTTTCATATAAAGTTTTTAAAATTTAATTAATCTAACAGGCTGCTTTTCATTTATAAACATTTCTATTGTGTAGTAACTATAAAATAATTACATATTGAGAAACCTTTTTATAGTCTACTCTGGTATACCAACTTATGACAAACAAAGCTAACAAGCCTAACAACGGGGAAAACAAGCCAAATAAGAGTAAAGCCACTACTATAAAAATCTATGGAGAAACCAAATCTAGGCTAGACAAGCTAAAAGAACATAGCAAAGAAAGCTACGATGAAGTCCTTAGAAAGATTTTCTTTATATTTAACTCTCTAAGAAAGGACTCTGAAAAAGCTCAAAGGGTACTAAAGAAGATAGATCGTGGAGCAAAAAGGAGGAAAGTATACTAAGGTATACTTTTAAAATGACTAACAACTTAGAAACAATGGTAGGGGATAATATGAGATTAAAGATTATGAACTATAACATAATGAATGGGTTTTACGACAACTTATTTCCAAACCCAACTCCTAAATATCAAAAAGAAAGAGAAGAGGCTGCAAAAAGAGCAGTAAAAGATTATGATCCAGATATCTTAGTAATCCCTGAAGCTTGCCTATTTAGAAAGAGTGACATCCTCCCTGCCCTGAAGGTTCACGATAGTCGCTTCGCTCCTTCGTGAAGCCGCCTTCGGCGGAGCAGGGCGTCCTTCTAAATTACGCGAGGCCGTGATGTTCTTCTTGCTTCTCTATATAGTTATACACTTTCTCAAAATCATTCACTCCAACACCTTCACAAAAATATCCATCACTCCAGAAATGACCTTTTGGATATCTCTTCCTTAAATTTGGACAAAGTCTGAACAAGATGAAAGCTGACAATCCTTTCAAAATCTGCATCAACTTAGAATCACTCATCGTTCTTGGTATATCCACCATCAAGTGAGAGTGTTCTGGTAAGACCTTCAAGATCACTATCTCGATCTTATGTTTCTTACACGCTTCTTCTATTGAAACTTTACAATAGGTTGCAATTCTTTCTTTTCTCATCATTCTATATCTGCATTTAGTAGTGATCTGAACATTCCTCAAACCGTTTCCTACCGAGTTCCTATAGTGTTTATATTTGGTTTCCATTTTAACCTCCTAAAGATTTATTAAGAATGAGTTAGTTACCTCTATGACTACTGATTTCTCTGAGAGTTAAAGTCTAACTCTCTTTGATTAATATTTCTAGAAATAAATATCTAATTGAAGCTACTACTCCTTCTTAAAAGAAGGAGTTTTACGCAAGCGTATCATAAAACTGATACCATTCAAGATTATCAAAGAATATTTGGTAAGAATCACTATCCATTTATCGGATTTGCAGACATGTTTCAAGACGGAATTTTCGGAACAGCAATTCTTTCTAAATATCCTATGGAAACAAAAGATTTATCTGATCACGGACGAGCGCTTGTTCGCGCTAATATCGCCTTACCTAATGGAAAGAAATTAGCTGTTGATGGGATTCATCTAACACCCAATATAGATAACAAAAATGGGAAAAGAGAATTTTATGGATATAGAAACAGTAGGGATAAAGCTAAGTGGTTAAGGGACAAAACAGGAATCAATAGGGGGCTATACATTGTAGCAGGAGATTTAAATGCACTATCTCCTGAAGACAAATACGAAAAAGACGAATTACTAACCGGATACAGAATCTTTATACCCGATGAAGAAAGTGCAAGGTGGCTACTAAACGAAAATCTAAAGGGAGAGGAGATAAAAGCAATTTTAGGAAATGGATCAGTAGATACTTACAAATCATTACATCCAACTAAACCAGGATATACTTTACCAACAAAAATTGGCGGAGACAAAAGATCTTCAAGCAGAATTGATTATATATTCACATCTCCAGACATAATAATCAAAGGTGCTGGAGTAATAAGAACTCCAGATACTGAGATTGCTTCAGACCATTATCCGATATTTGCCGAGATATCTCTCTAATAAAACTCATCTGCATAATCTCTATATTCTTTAAACCTACCATCTTTCAATACCTGTATTCCTAGATTTGTTAGTTTAGCACCATATATCTTACCATCCCTAAATTCAATTTCCAAAAGCCCTTTTTCCTTAAGACCCATGAATAATTTTTCCTGACGTTCCAGATTATCATCAGATCCAATAGCAGCTTTCTCAGGATCTGTCTGCCAAGAATACTCTACACAATAAAGAGTTACAAATTCTTCTTTTGTCAGTTCCATAACTCGTCTTAGTTTAAACACTTTAACTACTTTCTCAAAAACATTTATTAACTTCCTTATCTTATAAAAAACATGGCGCAGATAACTATAGACATACCAGAGAATGAATTTGAAGATTTTTCTAAAGAACAATGGGAAGATCTTATTAAGAATGCGATTACAGAGAGAAAGATGAAGGAGCTCAAATGGAAACATATTAAAGAAATCTCATCTAAATCTCAAGCAACTGAGAAAGATGTAGAGGAATTGACAGAAAAAGCAATGGTGAAACATTATTCCCAATAATATTGAAGTTCAGCGCCCAATAATATCCAACGGGAGATCTACATTCACTCTGTTAAGAATCTCTTTTAGAACTTGGGGCCGTTTTCTAAAACTTATTATTCCAATTCCATAAATCTCATTATCCTCCTCAGATCTATGAATGAAAACTCCTGGCTCAATTTCTTCTGAATATCCATCACTAGGAGATTCCTTAAATAAAATCTCCAACAAATCTCCTTCAGGATCATAATGTATATCAATTGGCCCGTTCATTTTATATTCTTTTCCAGATATGCTGTTACTACAAACCCCTCTCCATTTAAATATCTTACTGCAACCAATAAATATTTCTTAGAATGGGAAATATGTTTTAGATATGTAAAATGATATCTAACTTTTTCGTCATAAAGACTATCTGTTATCCTTATCGGATCAATCAAAGTCTCCTTAATCTCTTCTAAATAATTCGCCATATACCGATGATATTTAGTGATATGCCTCCACTGCTTTTTGGTCAACCTAATTTTCTTACCATTTCTATCATCAACCTCAAACACAATATCACCTCTCACCATAAACCTCCAACCCTTCTAAAGAATCCTCCACCATTGTCGGACTCTCATTAACTATTGATATCTCTTTATCCTTAGGCAGATTCTTAATTAACACTTCCCACTCCCCCCTCAAGGTTGTTTTATGATGCCTCTCTCCTTTCTCATTATAAACAATTCCAGAAAAATGAACATGCCAACTTCCCTGAGGAAACAACTCTTCAACTCTCTTGTAATCAACCTTTTTATCTCTAGCAAGTATGTGGGCATAATCTATACAAAAACTACACCCAGTATCCTTAACCAAGTTAGCTATCTGATCAATTGATCCAAAAACATTCACCTTCCCCATTGTCTCAGCAGCAATCTGAACTTTCCATTTATTTTTCTTTATTTCATCTTGCATATCAATTATTGCATCTCGAATATTATTATAAGTAGTTTCTGGATTCATCTTACCATAATACCCTGGATGAAACACAACATACCTAACTCCTAATTTCTCACCAATCTTACAACATGAAAGAATCCGTTTCTTACTCATCTCAACCTTTTCTGGATCATCACTATTCAAATTAACATAATAAGGAGCGTGAATAGTTAGCTGAATACCAAGTCTTTCAGCAGCCTCTCGAATAACTCTCATATCTTTCTCATCTTTAATATAAGGTCCACGAGTAAATGCAATCTCACAAGCTCTAAATCCAAGTTCATGATATCTCTCAAGCGTTTCAACAGCAGTTTTAACAGGCCCAAGTCCTGCCGGCCCAAATTTTATTCCCATCCTTCAAGAAATATCTTTTTATATATAAATAATCTTCTAAACTTCAAAACTCTTCAAACCCTTCAACAACTTCTCCAATATTCAAGATAAGATAATCATGCATTCTCTTAATAATCACGTCCTGCATCTCTTCTTTCAGAACCCCAGAACAAACACTCAAATCATCCTCAGGATAAATCAGATTAGTCTTATAAATTTCGCATATCATCGACTTTCCTTGCAACTTATCCATCTCTATCTTCCCATCAATTAACCTCAATAAAGTAACCTCAACATCACAAACATCTTCCCCCTCATCTAAAATCTCATAATTCCAAACAGCATCTACATCCGCCCTCACAAAGCTAGCAGCATCACAATTAACCAAAGACTCTTTAAAACAACCCATATCTTCACAAACTTCAATAACTAAATAATTTTGATAAAAGAAAAAAGCAGCTATTCCCAGAGCCAAGATAATCATCCCAAAAAACAGATCCTTTTTTTTAATCTGCTTAAACTCCCTTCTAACAGCACTTCTTTTAACATCTCTTTCTTTATGCCCCTTTTTCATAATTATAACAAAGAACAAAAGTATTTAAGGGTTTTTGAATGGCGGGTAGTTCAGCTAAAGCTCCCGAGCTCAACTTCGTTAGAGCTCTCCACTTATTTTCTAATAATTCTTAAACCAATCTTAGATTTAACAACTCATCTGGTAGAAAAAGAGTCAAAACTTACACGCTTTCAATAATCAAGCGAAGAGGTCATGCGAAGCATGCCTCGAAAGCGAAACATAAAACCCTATCCAGAAACTTTCATTGCAAATTCCTTCAAATTTGTCTTTGGAATCCTATGAGAAACATCCAATATTTCTATAGCAATTATTTGGTTATCTTTTGTCATATCAACAACAATGCCATCCTCTACTTCTTTACTCATTTCGTATTCTCCTTCCTGAAATGTAATACGCATTACATCATGTTCTGAATCAAAATTAATTTTCATTTTATATATCTCCTTGGTTGAGTATAGTAAGCTGTAATAACTATATAAGCTTTTACTTCTTTTTCAAATACAACCCTCAAAAGCTTATCACCTATAATCTTATGAGCAATCTTTCTATTATCTTTGCCATCAACTATTTCATCTGGAGTAATTATGGCTTGCTTAATCGATTCCTTACCTATTTTTCTCTCAATAATAGTTTCGTCTGCATACTCGGTATAAATAATCCCCATGAATTAAAGAAGAAACGACAGTTTTTATTATTATATAACCACGGCCCTATCATAATTTCTTATATTCCCCCTTACTTCAGAGATTGGACCATTATAACGAGCACCAATGTAAGGAATCTCACTAACAAAATCACTATCTTTTAATTTAAAAAAACCCTCAACATATAAGGTTCCGTGTTCATTTGCATTACCTAAAAGCATCCAAATATTCTCATATCCTTGCTCTCTCAATCTACCAATTGCCTTAATAGTCAAACCCTCATCATTAGGAACAGTATCTGAAACAATAGCAAATAATGAATTGGGCTTTTCTCTATCTTTAATCTTAGAATGGATTTCTGAACTCAAGAATCTCTTTTCCATGTTAGGAAACAAATTTCTCTGAATTCCATAAGCTCTGTCACCTGGAGCTGTTTCATCTACAACATAAACATCAAAAAAATATCCTGCAATTCATCTTCAAATTGCCTAAGGAATTTCAACTCTCTCTTTAAATGCCTAATTTGACATTCATTCGTTAACAATTCAATTTGAGATTGCTCTAGTACCATTTTCAAAAACATCACAAACTAACTAAATTAATATTCGTATCAGAAGAAACAAACTTACTAGCTA
>NZCQ01000040.1 GCA_002688335.1 Candidatus Pacearchaeota archaeon
AATAGATTTCTTAATCAAAACATTGTTCCCAATATCCACAATCAATTTCTTATCCTTAATCTCAACAGGAACGTAAATCTTCTTACCTAGATTAGCCAACATATTATTCTCACCCTCAATCTCACTCAAACTATCTTTCAAACTATTCATCTCCCCAACATTCTGTTCAACTATCTTCAACTGCTCGTTAAGTTGATTAACTTCTTGTTCCATCATCTGAATCTTCATTATGTCTTGTTGATCCATTTTATCTGAGGTTTTTTAAAATGGATCATTAGAAATCACTGATTTCTTTATGGTTCATCTTACATTATTCTCCATCAATACTATTTCTTCAACTAGTGTATTTTTAAACATTTGCATGGTGTTAAATCATTTAGGCTAATAAGAACTTCAATAACATTATCGCCAATAATATTATGAATGAAATAAGCGCTTTTTTCTCTTCATTTTTTAGAAAGAAAACAACAGAGGCTATCCCACTGATCAATATGCCTATCCCATAGATATCCAGAGCTATCATTTCATCTCACCAGTGTTATGAATATTATCCCAAGTATCGAAGCTATCAATCCTAGAATGATTAGAAATGTAGAGCCTAGGAAATACCCAACTGTTTGAGTTATTATCCCGAATATAGTCATTGATTTTTTCCATATTTCAGTATTCATCTTATTTAATATTAAATAATAAATGCCTATTTATTTAAAACTTACCAATATCTTTCTTATCAAACAGCATAATAATACTTATAACTTTGCTAACCCTTTCATAAAAAAAGATGATCAGATTTTTAGAGAAAAATTCTATAATCTCGTGGATAATAACCCTCGTAATAGCATCAACTATCTTTTATCTATCTTCAAAAACTTTTGAAGGAACTTCGAAAACAGGATATCTAAGTATTGTCTATCATTTCTTCGCATTCTTCTTTCTAGCCCTATTTCTATTAATCTCATCAACAAAGGGAAATAAAAACAAAAGGTCTATCCTCATAATCTCAATAATCCTAACAATACTTTATGGAATCTCAGATGAGTTCCATCAATATTTTGTTCCGGGAAGGTCCTCCAGTCTTTTCGATATTCTAACTAATTCCGTTGGAATATTAACAGCAAGTAATTTATATTATCTAAGAATGAGGTTCCGGAGATGATTATTTTGTTTTACCTTCATCAACTTTAGGAGCAACCACTTCATCTTGCAGGGGGTAGTGAAGCGGAAGTGAATGATCAATATAAGCCATCATCTCTTCTTGAGGCATATTTCTTCCACTTTCAGGATCCGATAAATTTTCAAGGCAGATTCTTCTTTGTTCAATAATATGTGGTAGAATCTCACAATATGCTTCACTAGCCTTCCTTCCAGTCTCTATTCTCATCTTTGCAAGTTCTCTATCTGCATCAAAGAACCAACTTTCAGCAGCAGGACCAAGAACATATTGACATAAGGGCCTAAGACCAAAAGCAACCCCCGCTGCTACAGCAGGCGGAACACCATAAAACATCATATTATAAAACTCGTCCATCCTCATCACCTTTTTGGCCATTTCCAAAAGACTATCTCATTTATATATTTTACTCTTCCACAAAATTATCTTCACAAAAATATCATTGCAACCCGAAAGCCTTGCTAAGAATTATGCTAAAAATTATTGAGGCTCCAATATACCACCATAACCACGTATTAGCAATTGCAGTCAATGCATAAGTGGCCCTCATCCATCCAAAAATTAACAGTATCGGAATAAGCGTTATCACCATCGGTTTAAATGACTGCTTCATCTGCTCAGGAAAATCCTCAAGCATTTTCTTATTCAACTCCATCATTTTCTCAGGATTATTTTTATGCTCCTTCATCTCTTTTCTCAATTCCTTCTGCCTATCCCTAATCTCCTTCATCTTTTCCTTATCAGTCAAGAAATATCTAATAACAGTTATGAAGATGGTAACAATCAGAGCAACAAGAATAATAGAAGTCCTAGGATTATTTATAATAAGATCATTAATCGCCATTTTACTACTAACAAAAAAGAGTTTTTAAAACTACTTGAAAGCTATAACCCTCTTCCATTCAATTCCTCATAAACTCGATCTAAAGTTCTTTTTATAGTATCTCTAGAGGAAAGATATTCTGGATCATCACTTCCAACTTCAAACATTTCTTCAAAAATAGTGGGATGTTCATATCTATACATAGTAAACGCCAAATGATGGGAGATTTTGATTAGATCTCCAATGCCCAAATCCGGCAACTTGTGCATAAGTTTTGCCAAATCTTCCCTTAATCTTTCTCCATCTTCAATACGATAATTAACATCCATAAAAAATCTTTAAAATTTAAACACCCATCATCTTCTTCATTGCAGGATTCATATCCATTGCATGTTGTTGTGCAATATTCTGATAGAATTGGAATGTAATCATTATTCCTAACAGCAAAGCAGTTCCTGCAACTAACGTTCCTAAAACATCTGCAAGAGCAGCAAGTAAACCAATAGCTAGCCCCCCCATAATAGTTAAAGGAGTTACATACCTAGCCAAAATAGATTCCAAGATTCTCTGATCTTTCCTAAATCCCGGTATCTGTAATCCAGATTTCAAAATATTCTGTGCTTGTGCACTAGCATCCATCCCAGAAGTTTTAACCCAGAAAACCGAGAACAAAGCACAGAAGAACATATAGAATACAATATGCCCGAATGTCTGCCCAATTAAACTAACTTCCCAACTCCCTGTAATAATTCTCTCCACAATGTTTGTTGAACTAACCCAATAAAGCAATCCTGAAACCGGCTGACCATTAACAATATTTCCTAAGAAAGTAGGTCTTCCAAGCCAATTCTGTAACAATCCTCCAAACAATTGGAAGTTTGCAATTAAAGCACTTGTTAATATAACTGGTATAACAGAAGCATAAAAAAACTGAAGAGGCCATTTCATGCTATATCCTCTCAATCTGTCATAACTTAATGGAATCTCTATCTTCAAAGATTGAGCCCATACAACAACCAGGAACAAGATTATTGTTGCAGCAATTGCACTAAATGCAAGCATAGCTCCTTGAGAATCAGCATTCATTAAACTAATTACTAGAGCAATAACTCTTCCAGATGCTTGGAAATTTCCTTCAGGCCCTAAGAATCCAAAGCTAGCTGTTATCAATCTCCAACCAACTCCCGCAGCTATAAACAAGCTAACTCCCGAACCAAATCCCCATTTCTGACAAACTTCATCCATAAACAAGACAGCAATTCCTCCCAATATCAATTGGAACATAACTACGTAAGTGAAACCAGGAGCGGCCCTTATTCCCCCCATCAACACATAAATTATGGCCTCAAATAATATAAAGAAGAAAACTAACAATTTTTGTAATCCTTGGAAAAACCTCTTGCCCTCAACAGTCGAAGTATCAATCTCCAAAATCTGACTTCCAACTAACAACTGCAAGATAATACTCGCCATAACTATCGGACCGATTCCCAATGTTATAATTGAACCAAAACTAGTTCCTAAAATAACTGCTAAAAACTCGAACTGCTCTAAAAATCCAGGATCTGCTCCATAAAGAGCAATATTAGACATTATAAAGAAAGCAGCCAAAATAATCAATGTCCACTTTAACTTAACATTAAAACTTACTTTTTTTTCTAAAGGCGACTTAACTTCAGGAAGATTTTTTAATATACCCATAAGCGCCATTTTTATTCATCTCCTTCTTCTGACTGAACTTCCTTACTTTCGTCATCTTTTCTTCCCAACACTTCAACACTTCCTCCAGCTCTTTCAATCTTATCTTTAGCCGATCCACTTATCTCTCTAACTCTCAACTTTACCTTCAATCCCTCTCCTTTTCCAAGAACCTTATAATTACTCAAGTCCAACAATCCATTCTTCCCATATTTCTTCATCAAATTGTCAAGATTTCTCTCAATATCTCCTAAATTAATTTTCAATATCTTCTTTTTAGCAGTGCTCTTACTAGTAAGTCCCTTTTTCCCAAAATACTTATTACCATACTTTTTCAAAACCAAACTCTTCTTCTGATCAGCCCTCTTACCCGATCCAGCCATACCAACACCACCTTTATGCCCACTTTTCCTCCATTTCTTTCTAGCTCCATGACCATGATTAGTCTGCCCTCTTGCTCCAATACTTTTTTTAGTTTTTTTTAGTTTCATTCTATCAATCCTGCCTCCCTCAAATATCCAAGGGTTTCATCATAATCTACTCCTCTCCCATCGTCTACAGAGTGAACATTTTGAGTAAACGTTACCTCACCGTTATTAAAGGACAATCTTTCTGGAGATTTATAATCTGTTAGGATATTTCCTCTTTCAGGCCTTGAAAAAGAAACCCCCCCTTTAAAGATCTTGCTCTGTCCTGTATAACAAACTTCTCTTCCATTCGCAATCACTAAAGAACCAACTGGCAATTCTATTAATTCACCCAAACTATTCACTTTAACAGGTTCAACTTTTCTTTCAACAACCATCACAACATCCTCCCAATCAAATCATTTATCTTATCCTTATTATTTCCTAAAACTCCTTTAGGATATTGCAACTTACTATCAATCCCCTTTCTAGGAGGGTGCAATCTAAAGAACTCCTTCAATTTATAATCTTTCAATTTCTTTCCTTTCATCAATCCTTCAGCAACTTCTTTTTCCTTAACTTCAATTTTCTTTTTCCTTCCTTCAACTCTCTCCCCTCTTTCCTTAATTAACTTCTCTAGAGTTTCCTTACTGATTTCTCCATATGCAACATAAAACTTAACTTTCTTTAACATTCCTTTTAAATTTTCATCATTCCCATCAATCAAAACACAAGAATACTTCCTTCTTAACTTCAATCTGTCCAAGGTTTCAGAAACTTTATCTCTTACTTTAACCATTCCAGAAATTCTGATTACAACCAATAATTTTCCAGTTCCAACTGCCTTTTCTTCTTTCTTCTCTTCCATTTCTATCTTCGCTTTTACCATTTTCATCTATTATCTAGATTTTCTCCTCAAATTTTTAAGCCTTACTGTCCTGTGTCTATTAAGTCTTCGGAAAAACCAAGTTTTACCAAAGACCTCTTAACCATTCTCGAATGATCTCCTTGCAGCTCAACAGTATTTTCTTTTACTGTTCCTCCGCATGCCAGATCATTTTTCAGGTCCTTTGCGATAGCTTTCATATCCACTCCTTGAAAGCCGCTCACAATAGTCACAATCTTACCGAACTTTTTCTTTTCCTTCCCTATATGTATTCTCTGTTCAGTTTTTGTGATCTCTTCACAAACACAAGCTTGTAAAGGCAGTCCGCACTTTGGGCATATATCCATGTTTATTTTTCTTCAACAGATTTATTTATTCTATTGAACGTTAATAGTCTAGCAATTGTTCTTTTTATTTCTTTAACTTTCATCTTCCCACCTTTGCTCAAATTAACTTTTTCTTTAATCAACTCCGTCTTTAAATCTTTTATTTTCTCATTCCTTTCATTTTCAGACATTTTAACAATATCATTATTCTTAAGTATAGCCATTAATTAATACCTTCCTTGTCTTTATTAACTTTATCTTCTTCGTCTCTTTTGCTATCTTCTATAGCTTTATCATCATCCTCCGAAACCCCTTCTTCAATTTCTTGCTCAACTGAAATAGCAGTTCCATCTCCTCCTTCTGAAATTTCAGTATTAACAACATCCTGTATACTCTCTTCACCAGCTCCCTTTCCATTGCTTTCATCATCTTTTCCATCTTCATGTCCAGCTATCTCATCGTGTTCTTCTTCAATAGCTTCTAACTTATCATGTAATATCTCCTCAGATGACTTTGATTCATTGACAGTTCCGGAAGAAATCTCTTCAGAGTCATTCTTAGATAATTTTGAATCTTCAAGATTATCTTTAGAATCCTCAATAGTTTTTTCTTCAGTTTTCTCTTCTTTCTTCTCTTCAACTTTTTCCTTTCTTTCCTTCTTTTTCTTTTTAGTCTCTTTCTTAGGCCCATCTTCTTCAGGTGAATCTTCACTATATGAAGAATTTATCTTCGCCCGCATCCCATCCTTAATTTCAATCTTATCATATATCTTAGCATCAGGTGCCATAATTGCGACTTTTATTCCTATAATTCCTGTTTTTGTTAAACCGGTTGCTTGAGCTCTATCGATTTCCTTACTTGGCTCTCCAGCTTTTTTTAAATAACCCTCCGCAAATCTCCAGCTTTTTGCCCTATCACTAGGCAGTTTCCCCGTTAATCTTAACTCACAACCCAGAGCACCAGCATTCATTATCTCTTGCAATTTTCTATAAGCAATTACCTTAAACTTAAGGTTACCCATTCTTTCTAGTGCAAGGGCAATGTCATCTGCAACTAACTGACTATCAAACAAAGGATTTTCAATTTCACTAATCTCAATATGAGGATTCTCAAGTTTAAATCTTCTTTTAAGAACCCTTGTCAATTCTTGAATATTCTCTCCTTTCCTACCAATAACTAGTCCGGGCTTACTCGTATGGATGATTATCTTCTCCCCCACAGGGGTATATTCAATATCCAACCTACTAATCTTGCCCTTACCTAAATTTCTTTTGATATATTCCTTAATACCAAATTCTTCTTTCTTAAGTTTTATAAATTTTCTTTCTTCCATTTTTTATTCCCCATTGAAAAATGGGAGTTTGAAAATCTTAATTTTCATTTCTTCCATTTTTTATTCTTGTTCATCTCTTTCAAATACAAATTTATATCCAGGAAATTCGAAACCGAAATTCCCGACTTTAAGGTATTGCCCTCTAAATACTTGAGATTCATAAACTCCATGAACTTCTACTTGTGTCTCCCCCCTAATAGATTGATCCACGTAAGCTGCCGCAACACCGAGATTTTCATTTTCGTCATCAGGAAGAAATTCTACACCCAATAATTTATCCACCCCTTTAGCATCAGAGCCTGCATTCTGAGTCCTATGCGAATAAGGATTAGCTCTGAACTTGCAAGGTAAGATCCCATCAATAATCAATGCCAATATAGGAGCATTTCCGTAAGAGTCTCTATCAGCATACATTCCAGTAGGGACTCCAGTTACAATTCCTTCATATCTTTCAAGGTCAATAACATCTCCGGCTGTTAACTTTTTAGTATCCATTTTTATCCTCTTGTCTTCTCTAAAGCTTTCATACAAGCCTTAGCCAAATTTATTGTAGTTCGAATTTTTCCATTTGTTACACTATAAACATCTTTTATTCCCGCAGCTCTCAATATCTTCTTACATTCATCTCCAATAACAAGTCCGGTTCCTTGGGGAGCAGGCATTAATTTAACCTTGCAACTTCCAACTTTGCCTTCAACAATGAAAGGAACAGTATGCGGCTCTCCGCAAGTACAGTCAAAACTTGCACAATCTCTATTGATTTCCATAACATTAAGTTTAGCCTTTCTTACTGCCTTAGCTCTAGCAGGCAGTGTTTCTTTTGCTCTTCCATAACCTAGCCCCACAAAACCATCACCATTTCCAACAACGGCCATGCAAGAAAAAGTAGGTACATTCCCTTCCTTAGTTTTTCTTTGAGTTTGCCTCCAGGCCCTTCTTTTTCCACCACCAAATTTACCCTTAGCCTGACCAATATTCAAAACATCCGACTGAACCTTCATCAAACTATCTACAATTTGGGGCTCAAGTATTTTATAATTCAAAGCTTCTTTAATGTCCTTTATTTTACTAGTTTTCACTAGCTTACCTAACTGAGTTCTAGGCTTCCACTCTTCAAGTTCCTGAGCTTGTTGTTGTTTCATTCTTTCTTCTCTAGATCTTTGCAATTCTTCCTTGCTCATCTTCTTCCTTGGTTCTCTTCTATTATTTCTTCTATCTTCTGCCATTTACTTCATTATTCCTCCCTTTACATCATTAAAAAAACTTTCTTTTTCAATTCTTTCCGTTTCTGGGATCATCTTCTCATCAAACTTAATGTCAATTCCAGAATCAGATAACCCTTTAACAGCCGCATAAACTCTTGAACCTTTAGTACTTGGTATCAAACCACTATCCAAAATTACTCTAGATTCCATTTTTTTCATTTTTTTACCCAATAATAATCCTCCAAGATAAGCAGCCCCTAATGATTTCAAACTTCCTACCTTTTCCTTTGGCCATTCATATTTTAATAAATCTTTAGTACTAACTCCATAAACAACTTTATCAACAGCATTTTCACTTTCCACAATCTGCATACTTAGATATCTGCTACTCTTCCTAACAATAAACCTCAATGATCTTCCTTTTAACAATATTAATCTCCTAGTATAATTAGTTCTACCCTCTCTTCTCCTCTTCTTATCTAATTTATTTTGTTTTTTCATTTCTTATTCTCCTTCGATTTATCATCAGCATTTTTATCTTTTTTTCCTTTCCTCTCATTTTTAACCTTACTTGCCTTCTTCATATCCTTCCCTGAACCTTTAATCTTAACATTAACCTCAACTCCAATTCCTTTCAGATATTCAATCAAACTAGCTTTACTTTTAAAATCTCTCATTCTTATTTTTTTCCTTAATGTCCAATATAACTCTTTTTCAATAGCTCCTTTATCTCTAAGATCCATTATACAAGCTCTCAATTTTCTTGTTATCTTAACATACACTTGCTTTCTATTATTGACCTTTTTCTTAATCTTACCTGGCCCTCTTCTTCTTTTTCTTCTTTCAACCTTCTTCCTTCCTTTAAGGGGCCTTAGACTTATTACCCCTTCATCTCTCAATGACTTAATGTCTTGTTTAGTTATAGCCTCTTTAATTTCACTAAGATTCTCACTATTAAAATTAATTCTTCTTTTTCCAACCTTCAAAGTTTTTGCAGCCAAAGCCTTTTTCTTACTTAAGTTCATTCTTTATTCCTCAGTTTATATTTATTCATCAATCTTAAAGCATTTTCCTCACAATTAAGGGCATCTATTGATCTACCAAACATTTTCTTATCAGCATCATTTCCAAACCTCATCTCCGCAGACCATCTTGGATTAGAATAAATGCCAAGTCGGCCTTCATCTTTACTTAAATATTCTCTAAATCTATTCATTTTTTCTCCTCCTTAACTCCCGGTTTACTTACAGTCTCTTTATCTTGATCCTTATTTTCATCATCTTTCTTATCCTTATCTTCAATCTTGTCCTCTAATTTCTCACCAGATTTTTCTTTATCTTCACCCTTTTTCTTATCTTCTTTTTCCTTCTTAGCATCCTCCTTCGCCTTATCCTCAGCTTTCTTATCTTTCTTCTTCTTTTTATCTAATCTTGATTTCTTAGTTTCTTTCATTTTCTCTCTTTCTTCCTTAACTTCTTTAATAAATTTCTCAACATCTAGATTATCTAATTTAATTTTCTTTTCCTTAACATGTTCAGCAATTTCTAACCTTTTCTTCTTCCCAATTCTTCCAATAATTCCAATCATCCCTTCTCCAATTTTCTTCAAATCCTCAATATTGTAAACCAAAACCGGTTTCAATCCTCTAACTAATCCTCTCTTTGCTTTTTCTTTTTTAAATCCAATCTTAACCTTTGTAATCCTACCTCTCTTACTCAATCTAACCTTGTTATCTCTACCCTTAGCCTTTCTATAAATCTGTTTCTTTTTCCTTCTCAGCCCTAGCTTCGAATATCTATGCACTCCAGATCTTACAAATTCTTTTCTTGCCATTTAATTATAAACCCTCCCTGGTTTCTCTGAAATAAAAATTCCATCTTGATAAACTCTTCTATCCTTGTTTCTAACTCTAGTTCCCTTCTCAATATTTGTTGCAACTTGTCCAGCCTTTTCAATATCCCAACCATTTATCTCAATAGCATCCTCGCTAATCTTAATATCAACTCCCTCAACAAGTTTTATTCTTCTATCTTTCTTCTCCCCTAAAAAATTCTTAACAACCAACTCATTCTTATTTTTATCATGACTAGCAGTCATCGGAAAATGAACATTTGCAATCTTCAACTTATATGTAAAGCCTTCCTCAAGCCCCTTAATCATATTCTTTATATGCGCCTTATTAGTTCCAAATAACTTCCTCTCAATCTTTCTATCTCTTTCAGTACTAATAATAATCCTACCACCATCAATCTTCAATACTATAAACGGATGAATCATTCTCTCAACAACTCTATCATCTTTTTTCATAACCAGCTTATGATCTTCACACTCAACATTAATCCCTTCTGGAATTTCAATCTCCTCATAAGTCTTAGTTTCTTTTTTCTTATTCTCGCCAGTATTGTCCTTTCCTTCAGCACTACTTACATTGTTTTTTTCAATTTCACTTTCCATATTACAAACGCCTCCAGTTTATGTAAGCTTCATCATTTTTCCAACCCTTATCATCCAAATCAATTAGTTCAATCATCTTAGCTCTTATTTTGTCATATTCATGAGACCCCCTTGAATAGATCCCCCTCCCAGCTTCTAAACCTTCGTCAAAATGAAAATCCATCCCCTCTAATTGATTAAAGGTTATATTTTTACCCGCAACTATCATTGTTACAAGTGTATTTATATCATGTGCGGATTTCCCGGGAGTCCCTATAGAATTAAGTATGCATGAAATATTCTCAGAATAATCTACGAATTCAAATCCATTATTTACCATCCCATTAAAATATATGACATGCAGATAAGGATCTTCATTAAATGGGCTATCCACCACTACTACCTCTCCTTCCAATTCTTTTAATTCTTCTAAACTTTGCGGGTTTCTCCATTCAACCATTCTAATACATATACGCCAATAGGCATCCCCCAATATTCTTCTCTTCAGCTTCCTCATGCTTCATAATTCCCTTGTTTGTACTTACTATCACAAATCCAAAGTTCTTACTAGGCAAAAATCTTCTAACATAGAAATTAATCTTTTTAACAGGAACAGTATATCTTGGTTTAATAGCCTTCATCTCATTAACATCTTCAATCTTAACCTTCAAACTATTTCCATCAACTTCATAACTCAAATATCCAGCCTCCTTAGCCAAGTCTAAAACCTCTCTCAATAGCTTTGAATGCTTCCTCAAAACAACTTCATTCTTTCTAGCTTTCTTAGCATTCATTATCTGATTCAATCCGTCTGCAACTATATCCTGACTCATTCTTCTTGACCTCCGAAAGCATTTTCATAAGAATTGTATATGTCTTGTAAACAACTATTTTGATCTGCAAACTCTCGCAGTCTTGGAAGATAACTTTTTAGAGCAACCCTTACTTCAGGTCTCCTTTTGCTCATCTCTTCTAGTTTTTCCAAAAGCTCATTATAATCATTCATGGTCCCGCCGATAGTTTTATCTCCACTCAGTCTGCTATTAAGCATTTCTAGAACCAAGTCCGCACCTGACAATTTTACAAGCAAGTCCAAATCTTCTGCAGATCCATCTCTAAAATCTCTAGCCCTCAATCCCAGTGATTTTATAGGTTCAACTAATAAAGGTATCCTTTCTCTTAAAGTGATATTAAACAATCCCATCTTAACTATACTTCTTAAAACCTAAGTCCTCCGCAATTTCTCTAAAACAATGCCTACATAAATTCAAACCATAACTATTTATCATGGCTCCAAATCTACCACATCTCTCACACTTCTTCCTAGCAATTCCAGTTGTCCTTTCCTTCGGCTTATTGTGCTTTATAACTTTATCTCTAATGGCAGGCTTATTTCTAAACTGCTTCAACATTTTCCTCCAATCACTTGCTGTCATATTCAAATTTTCTCCCTAACTCTTGAAGATTTGAATGTTTGAAAATCTTTAATCTTCATTGTTCATTCAACCTCCAAATTAAATTTACTTTTCAAATATTCAATAATCTCTTCTTTTGTAACGTGCTGCTTTCCTGGAACCCTTCCTCGTTTAATCTTTCTTAATCCAACACTCTTTCCTTTCCTTTTGAAAACAAGCATAATTTCAAAACCTAAGATTCCTATATCTCTCTTATATTCAAGGCCTGGGACTTCAATATATTCTGGAATTCCAAAACAGAACTGATTTATAGACGCCTGTTTACCTTTAACATTGTTATCCATAGAAGAAAAAAATCTTTTCAGTAATTCATCGATTTTACTTTTATCTCTAATAGTGATCTTACATCCACTCTGCTTTCCAGGACTTATACCAAAGGCAGGAATTCTCTTAGTAGATCTAACAGTATAAATTTTATCACTTCCACTAATCATTTCAAGCAATTTCCTAGATTTCTCTAACTTATCCTCAGTTCCACCACAATGCAATACCATCTTCTCAATTTCAACTTCCCTCATCTTGTTCTGATCACTTTTATTATCAATTTTCTTGGTATCTCCTAAATCTTTAGACTCTTCACTAACAGCACCATCATTAAAGCTCTCCCCACTCTCGTTATCAGCGTATGAGCTTTCAGCATTTGCATCTTCATTAACTTTGACGTTTTCCATTTCTTGTTCCATCTTACTCCATCACAATTATATTCTTTATCCAAACATTTACTTTTTTATCAGAATCAATCTTAGCAATTTTTCTCCCTCCAATCTCCTCAATGCTCTCAATTTTACCTTTCTCTCCAGTATGCCTTCCTTTAATTACATAAGCAGTTTTTCCTTTTTCCATTTTAATTATTCTCTCAACCTTGTTGTTCTTGAAATTTAAAACAATAGAATCATCCACATTAACTTCATCTTTAATAATCACATTTCCTCCATAAAGCAAGTTAACTTGGACATTATTTCCTTTAATTAATTTCTTCCCTATAACTTTAATTGTCTTTGCAGAAGATTCTTTATCAGAGATCTCTTCAAACATAGTTTTCTTATGCTTAGACAGGGTTGCTCTATAATTCTTATTACCGACGCTAAGAACATCAAATAAGCTTACAGGGTAATTAGTTTCCCTAATCTCTTTTCCATTAATTAAAATCTGCTTTTCATTTAATGCTTTTCTCAATTCTTTCTTAGTTCTAACTGTTTTTAACACATCTCTTAAAACAACAATTAACGGAATGGATTCACGTTTATTATGGCTACTTACTGCCAAATACTTCGTTCCCTTTCTAGGAATCGGCCAAAACTTTCCTATGTTATTCCTATTTTGATACATTTTCTTTCTCCTTATCTTTTACTTTCAATTTATCTTCTTCAGTTTTCTTATCTTTTTTATCAAGCTCCTTCTTTCCCTCATCCTTAACTTTATCATTCTCACCAGCTTTCCTTTCCAAGGCCCTCTTCCTATTCTTATCTTCTAAAATTAAATCTTTGATTTGTAGATTTGAAGGACTAAAATAAACACTAGTCTTTGTTCCATCTTTCTTATTTCTATAAATACCTTCTATCATAACTCTCAATCTTGTATAATCTACACTTTCAATCTTTCCGTTCTTTCCTTTAAATTCTCCAGTCATGACCTTAACACCATCTCCCTTTCTTACTGGGAAATTCCTCTTCCCATATTTCTTTCTTAGTTCTTTAGCTAAATTAACACTCATCATCTTTCTTCTAATATGGAGTGGAGCACTAGCTCTATACTTCCTCTGTTTTCTGGGTTGTTTACTCCCTTTCCAGCTTACACTAAATTTCTGTTTCATCTTACATTACCATCTTCGCAATTTTATTTATGAACGGCCATCTATCTCCAACTTCTTTCGAAATAGGTCCTTTTATCTGAGTTCCTTTAGGATTCCCCTTATCATCTTTTAACAAGGCAACAGCATTATCAACAAATGCAACTCTTTCTCCAGTAAGCCTTCTAAATGGCTTCTTCTGTCTTATCACAACTGCATCAAAAACCTCTCCCTTCATCTTAGGATCACCTTTTCTAACAGATACCTTAACATGATCTCCAATCTTAGCATATCCTTGCCTTCCTTTCCTTGTCTTCCCCCCTTTAACACCCGTAATCCTACATATTCTAGCTCCAGAATTATCCGCAGCCACAACTAAACTTCCTATATTCAATCCTTTTGTTACTTTAGCAGCTAGTCCTTTCATTTTTCTCCTCCTTCCTCTGTATCCAATAACCCTCCAAGAGTATCAAATAACTCTAAATCACTAATTATTGTAAATCCTGTCTTAGTTTCTCTAATTCTATTTTTTTCTATAACTAGTTTCCAAACTTCTCTATATTTATTTAAATAATCAATTAACTCCTCTGATTTTCTAGCAACGTTCTCATCTCCAATAAAATACAAATTAGATGAATCAGGATTATGATCTAAACTAACAATACAACGATCATCAATATAAGTTCCTCTAACAATCCTCGCAAGCTCAGGTTTAATTAATTCCTTATAGCCACTTTTTACCAAGCCATATCTTAACATAACCAAGCCCTCTACATCTTCTCTGTGATTCTCTTCCTTTCCCAGCGGAAATTCCTCATTCAAATCTACTACATAAGTGTGTAATCCCATCTTATTTCTTCCCCCCATCTTTAACTTTACCTTCAGTTTCATCCTTAGTTTTTCCAACAACAATAAAATGAATTATCTTACTAATTGGCCTACATTCTTTAATCTCAATATAATCTCCTTTCTCAACTTCTCCATTCATACATTCAGGCAATCTAGCATGAAGCTTTGTCTTTCTCTTTGCATATCTTTCATATTTCTTAATATAAATTGTTCTCTCAAATTCAATAACAACTCTCTTCGGGAACTTCTTAATAACAGTTCCTCTAAAACTCCTTCCCCTCAAACTAATCTGCCCATGTCTAGGGCATGCAAAATCCATACATTCTGTTTGTTTTATTTTATCTGCCATTTACTTATCTTTAATCTCCACGCTAGGTATCAATTTAATTTGAACATGAGTCCTCTTAAACTTTTTTCTCCCAAATCTTCTTCTAGGCCTTGCAGCAACATTAGCCATACAAAAAATCTTAACTTTTTCTAACTCTAATTCGTTAGCCGTAGCATTAGCTTTCAAACCTTTCAATAATCCAATAAATTCTCCTGTTGCATTCTTCATATATCTTCCACTCATAATACTCCCCTTTCTATGAGGAATCTCCCCTTTCATTGGAATAGCCCTCTTCATTTTCCTAACCTCTTCCAAATCTCCCAAGGCCCTATCAATATTTTTATTTCTAATAAAATTACAAACAGCAACAGCCTGTTTAGTTGAAATCCTAACATCCTTGCCGTTGATAACTGCTTCCGCTTTTTTATTTTTATCATCTTTCTTAACAGCTTCTTTCTTACTTGCCCCATCTTCCTTTTTAGAATCTTCCTTCTTATCCTTATCACTAGCCTTACTCTTCCCCACTTCATTCTTATCTGCCTTATTTTCCATTTTCTTTTCTTCAACTTTCTTACTCTCAACATTGTCTGCTTTCTTCTCTTCCATCTTCTTGTCCATTTTTTCTTCAGCCATTTTTAACTCCATATCTTCTCTGATAAAAATTTATAATTTTATCGACTCTTTCAATATAGTCTAGTCGATCAAGACCGAACGCTTCCCCCTCATCAAGAATGTCATGCAAGAGTTCTTTATTTCTCACGTAATTTGAAGCATTTCTAAAATCTGGAAAATGCCTAGCAATAGAGACTCCTAGCCGTCTTAGTCTGGCGTCAGCCAAATCCTCGTATTCTCTTCTAGTCTTTATCTTCTCATGTTTTTTCATTTCTCCTATCATCTTACTTCACCGCCCTACTAGCACTTGATCTAGTAGCTCCTACTCCTGCACTTCCGTGCTTAACTTTATTTCTAGTAACTGCAAATTCTCCTAATCTATGTCCCAACATTTCATTTTCTACAACTAATGGAACAAAAGTCTTTCCATTATACACACTAATCTTCATCCCCAACATTCTTGGAACAACAACCAAATGTCTGAAATGAGTCTTTATTGGTTTCTTTTCCTGATTTTTCTTATTACATCTAAGAATAAATTTCTGAATCTCATCATGCTGTCTTAAAACAGTTCTCTTTTCATTAGATTTAAGAAGTTTAGCAAATTCTCTCACCTCTAATTCCTTAAGTTCATCAACGCCTTTTCCTCTAAATCTAAATTCTTTCTTCTTAAATTGATCTTGTTCTGCCATCTTATCTTCTCCTAGTTTTCTTCCTTCCAGTTTTACTTGGTCTAATATGTCCCACTTTTAATCCCGGCGGAGAGTTTCTTTTAGCAATCTTGCTCTTAATCCTCTTCCCTCTCCCACCTCCAAATGGATGATCTATAGCATTAACTTTAACCGCGGAAGTTCTATGCCATTTTCTCCCAACAGCTTTCATAATATGATGTTTCTTACCCGCTTTAACATAAGGCTTCATCTTCCTTCCTTCTCCTGCAACAACTCCAACAACCGCTCTAGCATCCTTATTTACTTTTAAACTCCTTCTTCTAATTAATACTTCAACTTTCTTATCATCTTTATTCATTACAATTCCAGAGCTTCCCGCAGTTCTTAAAATCTTCCCTCCATCTCCCGGGCTATTCTCAACATTAAAAACTTTTGTCCCTTGATTAATATCTACCAAAGCTAGCACGTCTCCAGATTCAGGATCTTTATTCTCTGGCCTTTTACCAATCCAAACTTCCTGCCCCTCATAAATTCCAGAAGCCGCAGGAACGATGAACTTACTATTATCTATTTTAATCTCAGCAAGAGGAGCGCTATGTCCTGGAGAATGAATTAGCTTGCTAATCTTCCCTTCCCCTTTAACTTTTAGATTTGGATATTTAATCTCGTGCCTAAATGCAATCTTTCTAACCTTGAATGTAGGACCTCCTCGTCCTCTAGCCTGTTGTGTTATTCTCTTTCCCATTTTATCTAAGTTTTCTCACAATCCAATTTAAATCATTAAAATAACCATGGTATTGTTGACTTCCCAGTGCATGGGTTTCATCTAATCTTTGAATTAAAGGTTCACCATTATTCATAGAATATTGATATTCTTCAACCTCTCTATTCCCCCTTCTATCTTGCAAATAAATCATAGTATTAACGGATCCTGTCCCTATCTTAAAAACCACTTCAATATTATCTTGATTAGGATAATGATCATTATGGACAATCTGAAAAACATCACCAACATTTAGATTTCTTTCTTCAGCTAGATCACATAATCTTTCTGCAGTTAATTTTCTTATTTCAGTTTCTTCTACCATCTTATATCATTCCCAATTTCGTCGCTACATCAATTGCAGGATTCTTCTCATTTAATTTAACATAAGCATATTTTTTATTCAATCTTATCAAGGTATTAATGGAATCAACTTTAACTCCAAAATCCTCTTCAACCATTTTTTTTATCTTAGTCTTTGAATCTCTCAAATCAACCAAAAACA
>NZCQ01000041.1 GCA_002688335.1 Candidatus Pacearchaeota archaeon
GAAAAATATTTGGATGTTGCTATGGACATAAGTAGAACACTCCAAGCTAAGCGAGAAAGATCTGGAAAGCCAATTGCTGAAAGAAAAGTATTGTTGGAGTAAGTTGATTGATTTTAATTCGCACCATGGGCCTTTAACCTGCCCACTCTCCCTTAAAAGGAGATGATGCGAAATTTTATTTTAATTTTTTATTTTATATATCCACCCTTCTGTAGGTTCCATAACTTCTTATATTCGCCTTGTTGATTGATAAGTTGTGCGTGGGTACCTTCTTGGACGATTTTTCCTTCTTTGAAAACTATGATCCTATCTGCGTTCATGATAGTTGAAAGTCTATGAGCTATGATTATTGATGTACGTCCTTCCAACAGGTTTTGTAGATCTTTTTGGATTTCACTTTCGGTTTCTGAGTCTAGGCTGGAGGTTGCTTCGTCTAGGACAAGGATCTTTTTATTTGCTAATAGAGCTCTTGCTATGGAGACTCTTTGTTTTTCTCCGCCTGAAAGTCTGACTCCACGTTCTCCCACTATTGTCTTTTCTCTTTCCGGGAAATATTGGATTATTTTATCTAGTTGTGCGAATTTTATTGCATTGAAGATATCGTCTCTTGTTGCCTTTGGATTTGAGAATTTTATATTGTTGTATAGGGTATCATCAAATAATATGCATTCTTGTGGGACTATCCCCACTTGGCTCCTCACCGATTCTTGTTTAAAATCTTTAATGTCCTTCCCATCAATTAGTATTTGTCCACTATTAACGTCGTAGAATCTTTTTAACAATTTAATCAATGTTGTTTTTCCACATCCTGAATGTCCGACCAACGCTATTTTTTCATTTTCTTTAATTTTTAGATTGAAGTTTTCAAAAATTTGTCTTTTTCCGTATCTGAAATCTATATCCTTGAAATGTATTGTGCCCTTTCTGACGATGAGATTTGTTGCTTCAGGCTTATTTTTGATCTCATTAGTAAGTTTTCCGTATTGAAAAAGTTCTTGGAAATCTGCCATAGATCTGTAAAAGTTTCTTAGTCCTGCAACAAAATTAAACATGTAAAGGATTAGTGTGGCAAATACTGTATAGATGAATGTAACTGTACCAAGTGTCATTTCTCCAGCCAAGAATTTTAAAAGTGTGACATAGATTAGTAATGCTGTTCCAGACCCTAATATGGCTGCTTGTCCCACTCTCATTAATCTAAAATAGTCCCAGTTTTTCAAGAAAGATTTTTTTGTAGTTTCAGATAGTTCTCTGTACTTTTTGTTAATAACATTTTCTTTTCCATAGTATTTTATTGAATCTACATTTGTGAAGAAGTCAGCCATATTACCTTTTTCGATGTCTTCATCTTTATTCGCTTTTATACTTGATTTTTCTTGTATTCTTTGTATGAAGAAACTATAAGATATGTGTAATACTGTGGTTCCGATCATTACTAAAACTGCTGCGATGTTTAAGTATGCTATTGTTGCGGTGATTACGATTAGCTGAAGTATTAGTGCAGTAAAGTTATAGAAAATTATGTCTGTCATTCTTTCCATTGAGCCAGAACCTCTAGTTAATCTAGAAATTAAGCTTCCAGTTTTGTGAGTTGTATGGAAGTTGTGATCTAAATCTAGAATATGCTTGAAGAATTTTCTTTTCATATCTGCTATTATTTTTACTTCTAATCTATTTACTAATGAGGGTCTTGACCAGAGTAATACTATATTGACCAAAACAAGTATTAAGAATAATAGTGCTATTGTTGTTAGTGTATCAATGAATGCGGCTCTTGTGATAAGATCACTAGAGAATTCCGTTGCTCTATCGATTATTAATTTGAATAGATATTTTTCAAAAAGGAATGCGACTTCAATAAGTAAGATTACTATTAGTGTAGATATTAATAGTAATCTATATTTTTTCAAGAAGGAAAAGTAAATACTAAAATTGTATTTGAATTCGATGTTTTTTGTTCCTACTGATCTTGCTGGCATTTTAATAACACTATTAAAAAGTAAAATAAGTTTTTAAAGGTATTAGGAAAAATTAATGTTTTGTGTATCCACCTTTCTTTTCATATTCTTTATGAGTTTCGTGAATTTCTAAAATAATTTGTAGTATTTTGTATTGATCTTTAGAAACGTGTGTATAAAATGCTCTTCCTTCTTTTGAAATTTTTATTAGAAATAGATTATTAGTCCCATATGTTTTGTTGAAGTATTTGTAAATGGGTAGTTTTTTAGAAATGGATTCACCCTTCCTGTTTTGTTTTAGGAAATCTATGGTTTTTGTAATTAATGAATATAATTCAGTGTTGGATTTGTTGTTTTCTCTTAGTTCCCCTTCTATTTCTAGTTTTGTATTGAATAAATTTTCACTTAATTGAACAATGTATTCTTTCATACACTTATGGCTCCCTGAATTAATTCGTTGAGCTTTTTATTGTTAGCAAAAATCCATAATATTTTATTACCTTCGAACATTATTTTATTTGAGGTTTCTAGATATTCTAGAATGAGTTTAAATGTTTGGTATTGCATCTGCTTGGGTAGGCTTTTCCATAATTCCATTCTTGTTGGATGGTCTTCAAAATCTTGGATTGTTTTTTCTACCATAAGTATAGAATCTAATTTTGGATAGTGTAAAATGTTGTTTTTCATAGTTGTATAAGTTTATACAATGAGGTATATAAGGGTTTTGTTTTATGAATGGAAAAATTTAAATAGGGACTTTAGGGCCTATTTTTATGGTAGATAAAAAAACTGAATATGATCCTGGCACATCGGAATGGTATGCTGAATTTAAAGAACATAATAAGGAAGGCTTAGCTTGGCAAGCCAACCGTGCTGCTGTTCATGACCTTATGGAATTAAAGGCAATTCAGTATGTTGATCAATATCCTGGAGGGTTTGTTGTAGGAGTTTTGGATGGTGATACCCCTCGAGCTTTTTTGGGTCCTCAAAGCGTTGCATATTATAATACCGGAGTATCTCCTAAGCTGAGGCAGTTGTATGGAGATAATGTTTGGACGTTGTGGATGGGGACTCAAGTAGTAAGAGATATTAGGGCCAGGAGAGATAAAAATGAGTGAAGGTTATGATGTTGCACAGGTTGTTAAGATAGCATTAGCTTACAAAAATTTTAGCTCAGAAGTTAAAAAAGTTAGTGATCTATTGCACGATATGGGATGGGAAGATTTATAATGAATTAAAGCCTAAGCGATATTATGAATCCGAAAACACTTATCGATACGCATGCCCATTTGGTTTCCCAGAAAGGTGTTGCAAGGACATTAAGGGATTATTGTAAAAATCCAAGGGAAAAGGAAAAATGGATGAAGTTTTCTAATGAATTTCAAATTAATTTGACAAAAGAATTTTCTGATAGATGGATTAACTCTGCGAATAAATATGGCATAAAGAAAATTATTCTTAATTCAATGCTTTGCACAAATGATGAATTATTGAAAATAATAAATTTCAATCCCAAAAAAGTAAAGGGCTTAGCATATATTGATCCAAATTGGAAGAATCTTACAAAGGAACTAAATAGGCTATTGTCAAATAAGAATATTCTTGGGTTGGGTGAATTGGGGCCAATGTGGACTCATGTTCCACCAACTGACAAAAAATGGTATAATATTTGTAAGATTGTTTCAAAATATAATAAACCAATGCTTTTTCAATCAGGCACACAGATGTATGCATTTTCTGATTTCAATCTGGGGAATCCACTAACTTATGATAGATTGATAGGAGATTTTCCAGATCAGAAATTTATAATCGCGCATGGAGGAAAAGGTTTTTATAGGGAAGCGTTGATGTTGGGAGAACACCATGAGAATGTTTATGTTGATATTGCAGAGTTTTTCTTGGGATTGAAATTTTTGCCTAATGAAGTTAAACCTCATGAAATTTTAAAGAGAATTCTTCGGATTTATGGTTATGAGAGAGTTATATGGGGTTCTGATAGTATTTTCCCATATTCAAAAAATCCTGTTAGATACTACATAGATCAGTTCAAAAAACTTGGATTGAAACAAAATGAAATAGATCATATTTTTGGGTTAAATGCAGAAAAGGTTTACAATGTTACTTAGGGCGCCGTTGAAACAGTGTATTGAAAATAATTCTAAAAAGTTGATGGAAGAGTGATTGATGTTGAAGGGAAATCTGTTAGACAGATTTATAAAATGATTGTGGAGAGGTATATGTTGTAGATGAGAGTAATTCCTTCTTACAAATTTGCTCTTTCGCGTCTTACCTGTTCATGTAATAATCTTTGGTATTTCATTTCTTCGTTTCCAAATCTTAGTAACTCTTTCTTGATATGCTCGCTTGGACCTGTATAAATTTTCCTTGACATGGGATCTTTATAAGGACCAAATAATACTTCTTCAGTTATGCTTGGTTTGGTCATAAAACTAACATAATTATCCCTATAATCTGTATGACCAATTATAAATCTATACTCTTCTCTAGTAAGGCTTCTATCTTCTATTTTTATTTTCAGTCTTCTATATCTACAACCTCTATTGAACGGAGAGTCTGGATCTTCTACTTTTTCATCGCCAGGAATTTCTTCTTGATAATTTTTACAAGCAAGATCCAATTTTTTACAGACAAAATTATATAGCTTGCTACTTTCAGTTACTTTTCTTTTTTGTTTCTCTAATTCTATTGTTTTCATTCTTTATTACCCTTTAATTATAATATTTGACATAGATACAGATATATCAATCTATTTACCAAAATTTTTGTCAAAAGGAAACATTTATATATTTAAGGTATAAATATATTGATATGGGACAGGTAATCTTAGATGAAAAAGATAAGAAGATTTTGAAAGAAATAGAGTTAAATGGAAGAATCCCTTATACGCGGCTTGCTAAAAAAACAGGGTTGTCAAAACAGGTTGCTCAATATAGGGTGCAAAGACTTGAAAAAAATAAGATTATTCAGCAGTATACTACAATAGTTGATGTTAATAAATTAGGGGAATTAATTTATATAGTCTATCTAAAATTATCTAAGATAAATTCTAAAGATGAGCAGGCTTGGATTAAGAGCATAATCTCGAATGAAAAGGTAATAACTATCGGTAAGAATGCAGGATCATATGATTTGACTATTGTGATTAAGTGTAGAAATGAAATTGAATTTAATGAAATCTTTGATAGCATAAGTTCAGATATTAGGGGTAATATTAGGGGTAAGGTTATTACGACTGAGATAAATTCTCACTATTTAACTACTAATATATTCAAAAGAATAAAAGGTAATGAGATAGAATCTGGTGGCAAGGTAGATAATATAAAATTAGATAATATTGATGAGGTTTTAATTAGGGGATTAACAGAAAATGGGAGGGCGTCACTAGTAGAATTAGCAAGTAAAACTAATCTGACTGCAAGGGGTGTAAATGAAAGAATTAAAAAGTTGGTAAAAAGGGGGATAATCAAGGGATATTTTGCTAAGATAAATTATGAGAAGCTCGGTTTTTTACATCTAAGAGCGTTTATCCATCTTGAAAACATAAATGCAGAATTGATTTCGAGGATTATTTCTTTTTTGAAAAATGAGGAAGGGGTTACGAGTATTACTAAATGTGTGGGATATGCAGATTTAGATTTTAGATGTTTCTCAAGAAAAATTACAAAATTTTATGATTTGGTATTGAGATTGAAAGATAGATTTTCGAGTGAAATATTATTTGTTGATTCAATGAATGTATTTGATTGGGAGAAGATCAGATATGGATAATAAGTTAATTATTTATATTAAGATTTCTTAATTTTATAAAAAGGGAGTGAGATGAAATCTAAAATCTATATTCTTGGGCCTCAAGGTAGTGGAAAGACCTTGTTGGCTAAGAAAATTTCTAAGAGGTTGCGGATTCCTAGTTTTTCTTTGGATGATATTTATTATAAGAAAAAATATACAGTTAAGAGGAGTGAAGATGAGAAGAAAAAGATGTTGTCTAAGATTCTTGGTAGGCGTAAAAAATGGATTATTGAAGGGGTGGCTACGTCATTTGTTTCCGATGCTGTTAAACAGGCGGATTTAGTTATTTGGTTAGACGTGGATCATAGATTACTTTCTTATAGAGTTATTAAGAGGCAGATTTTTAGGAGAGAATCTTTATTTAGATTGAGGAAGTTACTTAGTGAGATCAAACTTTATAAAAATAAGAAGGGAAAGTATAAGGAACATAAGGGATTGTTGAAAGTTAGTAAGAAGTATATTGTTTTGAGGGGTAGGAAGGATATTAAGAAATGTTTGAGTGAATTGGATGACCAATAACTATAAATATCTC
>NZCQ01000042.1 GCA_002688335.1 Candidatus Pacearchaeota archaeon
AAATCCTGTTGAAAAGATCCCAGGAGTGCTAGGCAAGTCCTTCAAATAAACACTATAATAAGAACCAATATCCTTCCCTGCAAAAATGTTAAAGTAAACTTTGTAATGCGAAGTTGGAGGAACAGTAGCAGTAGTCAGCTTATCCTCTGAAAACCAAGCATGATATTGAGTCGGACTATCTGGTTGAATCAGAGCATCCAAAAATCCTCCAGAACTTCCAGTAACTCCTGAAGAGATAAACGAACTACAAAAACTCCCTCCCCCCCCAACATAACTCCCAGTATCGGCCGTTTGCACTTGTCCAAGCTGCCTAAAATTAAATGCTTGTATTGAATTAACCGCATAATGGTTAGTAAAATAATCCATAGCTCCCTGAGTGTTATCCCAAGCACTACTAACTGTCAAATACTCTCCTCCCCCCCTAACCCCCTGACTTCCAGAAAAGCTCTCTTCAAATAATGCGCTCACAAACGGAACCGCTTGTTTATAAAAAAAGTCGCACATATAAACACTCTTTATCTCATCACAGATTCCAACATTTCTCCCAGTCTCTAAACTCTCATTCAAACAACTTACTGTTGAATTCAAAATACTAATATATCCATCAAGCCCTGCATGAACTCCGCTCAAACAAATTGGAACCGCAATTCCCTCTTGGAAATTAGGTAAACATAAAGACAAACTTCCCACAATTCCTGTCTGAATAACATTATCAACCCTATATCTCCCTCCAAGATCACATCTAGACGCAGGACAAATCACAGGATCGCAAACATTAAACATAATATTACAATCACTAGGAGACATAAAGTCAGTACATTGTCCTTGAGTATCGTCAAAACTAACTCCTGTTTCAAAAGTCTGTCCATTAATCGTAACCTTTTCCTTGCCATACTGGCCACTTGCAGACCTAATAGCCTGTTGAGCCTTACCTACCAATACCGAACTTTCTGATCCTGTCATTCCTGGAAAGCTCAAATCACTATGCACTCCATTATAATATCTACATATATCATCCCCTCCCTTAAACTCTATCTTTCCATTTGGTCCAACATTACAAATATAATAATTAGTAACCCTTCCAGATTCGTCATAAGGAGTCCCAAAACCAGAAGTCACATAATTCATCCTAACATACCATCCATTCTTAATATCAAAAGGAATCGTAGAGGGCAAACCCCTATAAGGAGCCCGATCAAAATACTGAACCCTTAAATTGTTAACATCAACCATAGGATTAACCAGTGCCTTATCACTAGTCTGTCTAATCTTATTAAGCCCAGCAAGACTCATATAATCAAATACAGAAGCCGTAGCATTAAGGTCTGTAATCTCTTTTCCTTCAATAGTATAAATCTTAATCTTACTACTATCCGGACTAAACACTCCCGGATTTCCTGCAACCTCATTAACTTTAACAATAACTTCTTTCCCAGCAACATCCTCATGAGCTTTAAACTCTCCTCCAGTGATTTGTTTCTGAGTCGGAATAAAGACCCTCACAACTTGATCTCCCTTCTCAAAATTCTTCAAAACATTTCCTGCATTCAGCTCAGCCCCTCCAATAACCTTCACATTTCCATAGGTAGTCTTATCACCAACAGGATTCGTAGTTCCCAATCCCAAATTAAACTTATTAGCATTCTGCTCGCTTATTATTCTAGTTTGTTCTGCATCTTCAACCAACTTAGCTTCATTAACAATCCTTGACAACTCATTTTCCCTATAAGATTCCAAAACCTCACTTCCTCCTTGAGCATTATACAAGGTCATTATCTCCCTCTGCTGCTTATAATCCAAATTCTCCCATTTACAAACCTCCCCATAAGTAACCTTATTACCTCCTTGTCCCGGAAGAGTAACTTCCTTATCCTTAATCCCAGCACAAAAACTATCAAATCTCTTTTTAAACAATTCCTCAATCTGCGTTTGATCATACTGACTACCAATCCCAAAAATTCCTCCAGGAGTTTTCTCAACTTGCCCTTGTATTCCCTTAATTATTTGATTAGTCCCAGAGATTTGACCAGATAGTGCCTTAACATCTTGCTCAATCTTATCTTTATTACCTAACAAACACTGTTGCAATGTAGTATACTCCTTCTTACTAACTAACTCCTCGCATTTCTTATTCCAACCATTAGGCCCAGTCATTACCCTAGTTCTTGCAAGAGAAGTTCCACTATATCCATCAAACAAACTCTTAGTAGTAAGTATAGCACTAGTAGCAAAGCAAGCCCCCTTCATAGTCTTAATAACAGTCCCAAGTTTTCTATTCACATCTTCCCAATTCTTAATTGCTTTCTTCAAATTATCTATAAATTCCCTTGTCCTCTCAGGACTCAACTGAATCAAACGTTTCTCAATAGCAATATTAAAAGATAGAGGAACCTCAGTCCTAGATCCAGCCAGATTAGGTAAAACTCTCACTCTAGCTTGCTGTTTCAATTCAACATTAACAAGTTTAACATTAACCCCATTAATACTTGTCTGATCCTTACCACCCATAACTAATTCCTCCCTTCTAGAAATCTTATCACTATTCACATCATCATATTCATACTGTATATCTGCAGAATTGTCATCTAAAGAAAGCAATTGAATATTCACGTCATTCTCATTAGTAAAATCTCCAATTCCCAAATTGACTTCCTTTCCAGAAATCAAAAATACAGCACTCGCATCTTCTCTAGAAGGTTTCCGGAATTCAATCAAGTCAACAGAATAGCCAACTCCATCAACATCAACAGAACTCCTAGCATTAGTCCTATCATATTTAAACAAGTTATCACCTTCTAACCTTACATTATCTGCCCAAAAAGAATCAGGATAACCCTCAATAAGTTGTCTTGCAAACTCTTGAGCCCTAACATTCATATTAAACCTCCTAGAAAGCTTAAATGCCTCATAAAGTCCCTGAGCACTTAAAGGTTCTTCTCCTTCAGCAACTCTTTCACTGGGATAGAAATCATGCAAATCCTGATAAGAATTTATAGATTTATCATAATAAATCCTAGATAACTCATTATTAAATTCAGTCTGATCTTGTATCAATAAAACATTATCAATTCTAATTCCATCATTAGGCCCTTCATTATCAATCATCAAAACCCTCAAACTATCTTTAACCTCCTTATACTTTACACTGCCTAACTTCTTTCTGTACTGCTCAAGAACCTTATTACGAATCGTATCTATATCTTTCTTGTCCTTAATTCCCTCAATAGTTTCAAATATCTCCTTATCTGCAAAAGACAATTCAGAATTAGAACTACTATCCTCAATAACCACTGCAAAATCAGAACCATCTATCCTTCCAATATATCCTAAGAACAGATTATCCTTAATCCTTTCATTAACAGAGATACTCCTTTCATTTCCATCTACTTCAAAACTAGCTACTCCTGAACTAAGACTCAAATCAACCCTATCACCTGGACAACTTATCTGAACCTTACCACCCCCCCCAGTTATCTCTAATCCATTAACTCTACATCTATCATTAATAACTCTATCTCCATTTGCAACCCATACCTGCTCACCATTTATAGTTAACAAGGCTGAATCAACAGGTGCAGAGATTTTTTCAAGAAACAATCTAAATCCTGCAGAGCAATAATTTCCACCAAGACTTAAAATTCCAGAAGTCTGACCCTCTCGCAATTGAACAGAACCCTCCCTATTATTTGCATCCCTATACATCGATATAACCGCAGTATTGTCATCTATTGAATCTGCCCTAACATATCCCCTACCCCCCCAGATACTACTCTCCCTAAAATCTCTTTGCCAATCTTCTTCACTTAGTTCATCAAGATAAAGGACAGTATTTCCAGTACCATACCCTCCAGCAGTATCGTAATCAACAACAGCAGTAATATTCCCAGTCACAAAGTCAGGCATACTACTTTCATTTGCCTGCCTATTCAAGACAATCACAATATAACCCATATCATCATTTATGGGAGAACTCGCATATTGATTACCGAAACCCCCATAGCTCCCAGAAGTCCCATAACTAGAGAAACTATTTCCAACACCACCACCAAACCCTCCAGTACCACTATTAAAAAGTCCTTGATTCCTTAAGGCAGATCTTCCAGGAAAATAACTCACTCCAGAAACCCCTCTTGGATACTCCCCTCTAATGCTCATACTCCTAATCCTTGTCCCACTAAGTAAAGGATTTGATTGAAAAGAAGTCAACTTGCAATAAACCGGAACATTCTGTTCCTCCAATAAATCAGATCGAACAACAGCAGGGCTACACCCTCCAGGAGCAATATGAATCAGAAAATTCAAATTATTTGCACAAAGTTGCTGATTGAATCCAAATCCACTCCCAGTTTGACCATACCCATATAATCCGCTAGCCCCAAAAGCCCCACTTCCCTGAGTATATCCAAACTGCCCAGTATTGCTATAACTATTAAAACTACCATATGAATTTGATTGATATCTAGGATCAACATACTGAACATTCCTAGAAGGATTATAATTACCACTACTTACATAAGTATTCCGATTAACATTTTGATTTCCATAATAATATTGATTATCAAATCTATTACCATAATTCACATTACTCGGAACAGGATTGTTTCTATTACTGTACTGGTTATAATAATTAGGATTCTGATTATAAGTGCTATAAACATTATTGGGATTTTGATAATTAACATATTGAGCAAAAACCAACCCACTCATCAATAAAATAAATCCTATGAAAAGTAAAAAAAATCTTTTTCCCATCATTCAAATCTTACCCCCACATCACTTATATCAACCCTATTATAATTTATCTGTAAATCCTCCACCTTAGAAGGGCTACCAAAACTGCTAACCCGAAGTACAATCTTATCATTACCTTCTAACTCCGATTCAGATATGAAATAATTCTGAGTTCCACCTCCTGAAACCCCCTGATTAACCTGTTGTCCAGGAATCTCAAGATCAAAACACTTTTCATCAGTAAATCCGAATATTCCTCCAATACCGCTAACTGGAACATCAATACACTTCTGCTCCACACTAGCAGCTAAATCAATACTAGCATCAGAATAAACAATCACCTTAATTTCATACTGTCCAGCAGTTAACTCAACAAACTTCTGTTCAGGATATGCAACAGTTCTAGATTTCCCATCTTTCGTAAATGTAATAATAGAATTATCAACCCCACCAACACTCTCCACTTCAACATCCAACTTATACTCTCTATCCAAAAACAAACTCAAACTACCAGGATTTATTGTTGAGAATATTTCTTCCTTAGTCTCATAACCATCAGCCCTAGCAATAACAAATCCATTCTTGCACTGAGGAAACTTAGCATTTAATTCCCCATTATTAGTCTCCCCTATCCTGCAACTAGTATCTAAACACTTAAATTTAATTTCAGCTTCAATCGGTTCAAGATTAGTATTAAAAGTTGAAACACTTATATCAGCATTCTTATGTTGGCAAAGCTCAGGAACCTGATTAGGAATATGTGAACCTTCAATAGGCTCCCTAGGCTTATTCTTATTTATATAAACAACAACTGGGAATTGAAATATCTCGTCATCAAAATAAGTCTGAATCAATACTGGATATGCCAAATCATAAACAAAATGATAAGGAACATAACAAAACCCTAACATTCCCAAGCCCTCTTGATTTCCAACACTCTCTGCAATCAACAATCCCCCATCATTAGGCCAAACTTCCATTTTATTAGGCCAATCTCTTGAAAAAAGAAAATTGACATTTGCCTCAATATCCTCTCCAAGATCATGAACAAAATATTCATTATCAGAATTTCTAAGATCATAATAATCTCCCTTTATCTTTATAAACGGTATATTTGCTTCCAGCCCATTCATCAAATCATCTCTCACTTCTTCAACATTCCAAACAGCAGGATTGCATTGAACCTTAACTCCATCAACAGGAGCATACAATCTTAATACATCAACGCCATAATCTTCCAAAAACAAGCTTTCCTTAAAATCATCATAAATCTTCCTAGCAATTTCATAAAATCTACCTAGATTAGAATTGGCCTCTACCAAATGCCTTCTAGAAGTCCAACTAGAATCTCCAAAATTAAAATTAAGTTCCTGATTAACCCTTACCTCAATACCCTTATTCTTTATCTTAGTATTAACAACAGCATCCCTTCCTTCAATCAAATAACCTCGTTCATTAAAAGAAGAGAAATCACAATACTGAATCCTCTCAGAGATAAAATCATTCAACTCCTCTTCCATATCTCCAATACTGGGAACTTGCTCCTTTGCTAATCCATTCCCAGAGATATAATACCAATAAGGAACCGGAACTACAAAATTCAAATAATTTGAAAAAGGCATAAAATCAGATCCTGCGCTAAAATCTGGCCCCATCATATGTCCCCCTTGTTGCCCAAGAACACTGGCCCCAATTTCAGCCTCTCTTTCAATACAACTAAGATAATGATTATACACTCCTTCAAAATCTTTTGGAGGCCCACCAAAAGAAAGCCCACTATACAAGAAAAAATATATCAGAATCCCAATAGCAATCACAATACCCAAAATGATTAGTGGTGTAACCTGCCCCCCGTTATTTCTGTTAAACAATTTTCCATCACTCTTTTTTTTATAAACACAATTAGGCTTAATCATTCTCTTTTTCCTAAGAGAACTTTGCATATATGACATTTGCGAAGCAAATCGCAACAAAGTTCTCTCTTAGAGAGTTTTGAAATTGAATTATTTCAAAACTCTCTTAACCTAGTAGAATAAAATTATGTATTTAAATGTTCTTTAGAAGTAAGTTTTCTAGAGGGTGAATAAATCAGTTCAGCCTCGGGCGGGTGGGCGGGTTAGAAATAACTGAATTGACTTCTTAGTTAAGAAAATCGAGAGATTGAACTGTAAAAACTAAACGTCACTTAGAAGGAAAATATGATCCTACCAAGAATCGAACTTGGGACTTATCTCAGTCAAAGATACGTTTTACCACTAAACCATAGGATCTTATTCTTAAAAAAATAAATCCAATTCCTTATATAAGTTTTGCTTAAACTTTCTCAAAAACTACCTTATTTTCACCCTCAATAAAAGTTATCTCAAATTGTTCAAAAAATCCTTTCCTACCAATAATAATCCGACTATCTTCCTTCTTAGAAACTAATACTGAAACACTAAATTGATACTTCTCGCTCTCCTTACCAAAGATAATACTAATATATCCAAAATCAACTTTCATGCTATCACCGGTTATTCCGGATATTTCTGCTTCTTCTATATAATCTACACCAATAAAATCTGCAAAATCTTTTGAAATTACTGATAAATCTGATCCAGAATCAAGGTAACCAAGCAAATCCACCCCATTATATTTCCCAACCAAGGTTATAGGTACGATCGGTCTGTTTATCATCTCTCCAGAACAAAGCTTAGTCGAATGATACTTATATGAGATAGTCATTTTAGAAAGAGTATGAAATGTAATTTCTTTCAGGTAATCTACCAAAAAGAGGTCTTTTCCCAGGATATCTTTCCTTAGTAATTTCATAAATTTCTTTAAATGAATCTCCACTAACCACAACCTTGCCATCAACAATTGCTATACACTTACCAGCAAACTCAGTAAAAACCTCTTCATCAATAGCTTCAAAATTCTCAGTTATACTCATTCCCATAAATTACATAGTTCTTCAATATATTTAAATTCATCGAATAATCTTTATTTCTTTCTCCTACCAATCATCCCTCCCTTAACCTGCCCCCAATTCCCATCAACATACCCAAAATCCAATTCACTAGCATCAATCTTAGCAAGATAAATCAAATCTTCAAAAAAACTCTTGTTCATTAATCTCCTTTCAGAATAATAATTCTTCAAACTACTATAACTAACATTAACAAATTCAGCAAGACTTCGTAAAGACACACTACCAATTCTTTCAATAACTAAATCTAAAAACTTTCTTTGCCCTCCTTTCTTAAATCTAATTCTGTCTTGCATATTAAATCTTAATTTTTAGAGTCCCTTTCATAAGGGCGGGTGGGAGGGTTATGAAATTTGGCTCTAAAAATTAAATGTCCCCCATTACTCTGACACCATAAAAAACCAAAACTTTAAATACCTTTCTCTATCTAGATTTTTATGGTAAAAAACAAGACTAAGAGAATATTAAGTAAATCAGAGATAGAGAATGAAAAAAAATCAAACAAGATATTCAAAGATTTCATAAAAAAGTTAAGAAAAGAAAAAATCCCCTGTGAACTTAACGGAATCATTTTCAAAAAAGATAGAACTCCTAGGTTCCTTGAAGCAATAATTAAAAGAAATGTAAGATATAGTGATCCTCAAATAATAAAGAGAGTACCAGAAAAATACAAAGGGGTAAGAGTAAAAGTATTCTGAAAATGAAACTACCAAAAGAAACAAAAAGATTTTGCCCATATTGCAAAAAAAGAACAGACCAAAAAATAGACCTAGTTAGTACTGGATTCAAAAGAGGAACACTAACAAAAGGATCTATTTCTAGAACTAAAATACGTGGAGCAGCCAGTGGAAAAGGAAACAAAGGAAAATATTCAAGAAAAGCCATAAAATCATGGAAAAGAAAAACAAAAACCACTACAAGAAAAGTTTTAATCTATCAATGTCAAGAATGTAAAAAATCAAAACAATCTAAAAACTCTCGAAGAGTTTCAAAGATCTTAATAGGAGAAAAATAAAATGGCAGCAAAAAAACAACAAAAAGTAATCACAAGAAGGAAGAAATTCATAAAGGTAGATATCCCAACAATAAATTCTCAAGTAGAATTAATTGGAGAATCTCCAAAACAAGTAGAGAATAAAACAATAAAGCTAGATTTAACAAGGCAATTAAAAGGAAAAAGCGTAGAAGGCACTTTCAGAATCAAGATTGAAGAAGACAAACCAATAGCTCAACCATTCAAAATAAGATTAATGCCTTACTTCATAAGAAGAATGATCAGAAAAAGGATCAGCTATGTAGAAGACTCTTTTGAAGCCCCTACCCAAAACTCCTTAATAAAAATCAAGCCATTCATCATAACCAGAAAAAGAGTTTCAAGAGCAGTTAGAAAAACAATAAGAAACAAAGCTAAAAACTGGATTGAAGACTACCTAGCAGAAAGAACAGATGAAGAAATATTCAACGAAATCTTATCAAACAAATTCCAGAGACCATTATCATTAACCCTTAAGAAAACATACCCCCTTTCTCTTTGTGAAATCAGGATTCTTCAAATAGTTAGACCCTTAAAGCCAGAAGAAGTTCCAAAAATAACCAAAAAGAAAAAGATAGAGATAACAGAAACACCCTCAAAAATAGAGGAAGGATTAGATCAATTCAAAGAAATTGAAGAAGAAAAAATCAAGAAAGCAGAGAAAGAAATGAAGGAAACTCAAGAAAAAGCAACTAAGAAAGAGGGCGAAGATAAATCAGACTTGAAGAAAGACTTAGAAGAAGCCAAGAAGAAAATTGCTGAAAAAAAGAAAGCTAAAGAAGAAAAAGAAAAGGAGAAGAAAGAATAAAATGATAGAACAAACATTAGTATTAGTAAAACCAGATGGTGTCCAAAGAGGACTTATCGGAGAAGTCATAAAAAGATTTGAACAAAGAGGATTAAAGGTCGTTGCATTGAAATTAACAAAGATAGACAAAGACTTCTCTAAAAAACACTACACTGAAGATATTGAAAGAAGAAGGGGTAAGAAAGTTAGAGATCTACTAATAGACTACATCACTTCAGAACCAGTTGTTGCAATAATTGTAGAAGGTGTTGACGCTATTGAAAATGTAAGAAAGATTGCAGGAGAAACAGAATCAAAAGCCGCAATACCTGGAACGATCAGAGGAGACTTTTCTCACGTATCTTTCAGCCATGCAGATGAAAACAAAATAGCGGCCAAAAACATAGTTCACACTTCAGCTAACAAAGAAGAAGCAAAAGCAGAAACATCTCTATGGTTCTCTGTAGATGAATTACACTCCTATAAAAGAGTTGAAGAAGATCAAGTTTTCTAAAGAGTTTTTAAAAATTCGATATCCTTTTTATATTTGTAATTCAAAAGCTTTACTTTTTTTAGAAAATCTTTCACTGAATCCTTACCATAAACATATAGCGTCTTATCACCCTTTATAGTAGAATGCTTTATACCATATTTACTAAAGACATTACTTATTTGTTTAATCAAACTTGGATTTTTCATATTTAAGGACATTGCTGGATAAGGATTTTTATAGTAGTTTCTCTTATCAAAATACATACATCCTTCAGCATCATAAATGCCGGCAATACAAGCTAAGAGAATCTCAGAATTAGCATTCAAAATCTCCTTAGGGATAACAACATCCCTAGTTTTCCTTCCAGCTTCTATCTTAAATCTTCTCGTTATCATAAGAAAAAGATCTTTTGAATAAAGATTAAATCTTATAGCATTGCTCTTAAATTCATATCTTATTTTTGGATTAATGCCAAAAAGTCTTTTAGGAATGGGTAGTATAAGTTCTTCATAAAACTCTTTCTCTTTAGAAGCATTTCCAGTAAATTGTGTCAAATAATATCTCCCGTACTTATTTGTAAAACCATCTCCAATTAATAAACCAATAAAATATGACAATTCTTCACCTAAGGGCTGATAAATATCAAAACGGGGAACTTTTGATTTTATCCTCTCTATTGCAATTTCCCTCCCTCTATCAAATATATATTTATGTTTTGAATATGCAACCTTTCCCCCCTTAATTGCACCCCAATTTTCTTGGAGTATTGAAACATTTTTGTTGAAATATTCTTTAGAATCCTTATCCAATCTAACAGAAAATTTTACAAACAGCTCTTCAGGAATTGTTAACTTTCCACCCTTATACCTATCAAATGTTTGTCTTTGAATGTCTAATTCCTGATAAAAATCTTTCCATCTTTTAATTTTATTCTTTTCAAGAACCTTCTCAAAGAATAAATTTCTTGATTCGCCAGTATTAAATAAAATCCTTTTTTTCATTTACTTAAAAAGGTCTTAGGTTATATAAATGTTATGCCTTCTAGGCTATGGTGTCATTATCTCATCAATAAAAAGTTTTAAATAGAAAGTTTAACAGATATTTTTATCGCCCCAGTAGCTCAGTGGTCAGAGCGTTGGTTTTGTAAACCAAGGGTCGTCGGTTCGACTCCGGCCTGGGGCTTTTTCTAAAGAGAACTTTGCATAATTGACATTTCCGAAGTCTTCAAAATCAAAGATTTTGAATGAATCAGAAATCAGACAGATTTCTGAGGAAATCGCAGCAAAGTCTTCAACTTCAAGGAAGTTGAATGAATCAGAAAACTAGTTTTCTGAGTTCTCTCTTAGAGGTGTTTGAAATTGCATTATTTCAAGGTTCTCTAAAGATTCGCTATCCCATCGTTCGCTACGCTCACTTCGCAGCACAATGAGAATTAAAAATCTCGAGCATCTCAACTCTGACGAGTTACCATAAGCTAAGGAGTATTTTTAACTACGGCTGAAAAGGCCATCTCAATTCCAACTAGTGGCAAGCTATAATGTACAACCTTGGATGCAGTCTTTAAATCTTTCTATTAGTAATAGGCAAAAGCTTCTATTAGTAATAGAAGGATTTAAAAATACAAAAGTATTTCAATAAAAATGTTAGATACAGATACATTAACTGAAATAATTGAACTACAAAGAGACTGGATATCAAGGTTACCTGAAGGCATTAAAAGAGAGAAATTTAATGAGATTAATCTATCGCCCAAATTTGCGCTCATAATTTCTGGAATCAGAAGGTGCGGCAAAAGCACATTGCTAAACCAAATTTTAAAAAATCAGGAAAATTTCTACTATCTAAATTTAGAAGATCCAAGAATGGAAGGATTCGGATTAAAAGATTTTAACAAATGCGAAGAAATCTTTAGAAATAAATACGGAGAAAATGGAATTTATTTTTTCGATGAAATACAAAACATTCCAAGATGGGAAATATTCATCAGATATTTAGTAGATAAAAATAACAAAGTAGTAATAACAGGTTCAAACGCATCCTTGCTAAGCAAAGAACTTGGAACCCGTTTAACGGGCAGACACATAGATATAACTCTTTTTCCATTTTCATTCAAAGAATTTTTAAAGTACCTAAATTTAAAGCCCTCACTAAATACATTCAATAGATTCCTATTTGACGGAGGATTCCCAGAATTCCTAAAAGAAAGGAATCCATTAGTTTTAAACGAACTGATCAACGATGTTGTCATGAGAGATATTGTCAATAGATTTGGCATAAGAAATTCCTCCTTACTTAAAAAGATTGCAATTTTTTTAATTAGCAATGTAGGTAAAGAATTTTCCTATAATTCCATTAAAAAAACATTTCAAATAAAATCTGTTCAGACCGTGATAGACTATATTTCCCATTTTGAAGACTCATACATTTTATTTACTATCCCAAGATTCAGTTACTCATATAAACAACAGCAAGTAAATAATAAAAAAGTTTATTCAATTGATAACGGATTTTCATTGAATAATTCAGTCTCTTTTTCAAAAGATAAAGGAAGAATGTTAGAGAATAGTGTCTTCTTAGAATTAAAGAGAAGATATAAAGAAATATTTTATTTTCAAGAAAAAAACGAATGTGATTTTGTATATAAAAATAAGAACGGAAAGATGCAAGCAATTCAAGTTTGCTATAACTTAAACGAAGAAAATCAGGACAGAGAAATTAATGGACTTGTTGAAGCAATGAATAAATTCAAACTAACCAGATCTTTAATCATTACAATGGATCAAGAAGATAATTTAGAAATAGAAAATAAAAAGATAATGCTAAAACCTGCCTGGAAGTGGTTATTAGATAAAAATTCAGAATAGAGGGTTTTGAATAACCTCAATTTCCGAAGGAAATCGCATCAAAACCCTTCTTAGAGGACAAGAAAAACAGAGTTTTTCAAAGTCCTCAATAACCTAACAAACCATATAAAAAATTATAAATCAAGATAATCACATCATTTAATGAGCCCTGAATTAAGTATAATTCTCCCTTGTAGGAACGAAGAACAAGCTCTCCCAACTTGCCTAGAAAGCATAAGGGAGGTAATTAAAAAAAACAACCTAAATGCTGAAATAATTGTTTCAGATTCCTCGATAGATAAAAGCCCAGAAATAGCAAAAAAACACAAAGCCATATTATTAAAACACGACAAAATAGGGTATGGAAATGCATATCTAGAAGCCTTCAAAATAGCAAAAGGAAAATACCTTTTCATGGCAGATGCAGACAACACCTATAATTTCTCCTACATTCCAGAATTCCTAAGTGCCTTAAAAGAAAACAACGACTTTGTCATAGGCAACAGATTTTCAGGAATGATGGAAAAGGACTCTATGCCCCTAACCCATAAATACCTTGGCAATCCAGTCCTATCATTCATCCTAAGACTTTTCTTCCAAACAAAAATCAGAGATTCTCATTGTGGAATGAGAGCCATTAAAAAAGAATCCCTAGAAAAACTAAACCTTCAAACCTCTGGCATGGAATTTGCTTCTGAAATGATAATAAAAGCAATTAAAAACAATTTAAAAATAAAGGAGATCCCAATCAACTACAAAAAAAGAATTGGAAACTCCAAACTAAATAGTCTTGGAGATGCCTGGAGACACTTAAGATTCATGTTCATCTACAGTCCGTTCTTCCTTTTCTTCATTCCTGGATTGATTTTATTCCTCATCGGGATAAACACCCTTCTCCTATTATATTTCGGAAAATTAAAAATACTAGGAATACAACTCATCATCCATCCAATGTTCCTGTCCTCATTACTGATAATCATAGGATACCAATTGATAATATTCTCAGTTTTCGCTAAATCGTATGCGATAACACATCTAAAAGAACCTCCCGTCTTACAAAAGCTATACAAATACCTATCAATAGAAAAAGTAGCCACTCTAGGGATCATAGCAACCATATTAGGCATCACCATCTATCTATCAATATTCTTAAATTGGATCAA
>NZCQ01000043.1 GCA_002688335.1 Candidatus Pacearchaeota archaeon
AACCGGCCCGAGAAACAAAAGTATGGTAATTTTGTTGAAAGAATACAAGCTTCATCCTTCCCAAGTTGGCATACTGCCAGAATTGTCTATTTAGCAATAATTATTAGTTATTTGTTTAGTAATAATTATTTAACAATACTCCTGATTATTATCGCTGGTTTAGTCGCTTACTCTAGAATATACCTAAAAAGACATGATTACTGGGACGTTCTTGGAGGGATTGTTTTAGGAATTATTGCTTTCTGGTTGAGTGGTTTGATATAATGCCTATCTTTAACTTTGTTTGTAAAGAAAAAGAAAAAAACTATAAAAAGGCACACTCAAACGGATTCTTCCCTCGACCCCTTCTCTTTTCTAAACTTAATCTCAAAAATTTGGGCTCGTAAACCAGTAGGTGAAGTAAATCTATTGTCTTTAATCAAGTATTGTTCTTCGATCTTTAATTCACCAATTACTTCTTCAATCTTTTCCATATTGCTTTTTCCAATAGCATGTAATCTAACAAATGGAACTCCTTTAAGTCTTAATCTTTCAATTAATCCTTCTTTCAATCTTTCATTTGTAGTATTATTACTAACAAAAAAAGCAAGTGGAAAAAATTTCAAAATGTTTGAATAAAAATCTCTATATTTTTCAATATGTTTTTCTTCATACTCTGATTTAAAAACATCAATAAATGGTAATATCATTTCATCAAAATAACCGCCACTAATAAGATTAAAAACTTTATTTCCTTTTTTTGGAAAATTTCGATCAAGTTGAGAATGTAATTTTTTAGCTAAATTACTATCTCCCTTATCATACGCTTTCTTTACTCTTCTTGCCATTAAAATACACTGAACATCTTCCTCAAGTAAAATCTCCTTTAATTTTTTGAGGCTTTCTTTTTGTGTAATAGATAATTCTTCGTACTCAATAAAACTGTCCAGTAAATCTTTATGAATTAATTGACAAGGAAGACTCTCTTTATTTTTATATTCTTCAATCTTATCAAAAATTTTTCCAACCATCTCGGGATCATTAATTACTTGATCACCAATTACTACGGAAGAATCTTTTACCTCAATCTTTCTATTATCTACATTAATGTAAATAAACTTTTCAGGAATTATTCCTTTCAGGAAATCAAAGAGGCCCATTTTAATTATTACAAGAAATAAAGTACTTTACTAATTCTGATTCTTCTTTTTTTATCGGGATTTTTGAACTTTTTAATACTCCACCAAACTCAGATTCTTTGATTGATTCAAATTCTTGAGTAGTCACTACTTTATCATTCTCATCAACTAATTTAGAATCTTCATTTCTACTAAAGCCCAAAGATTTAATAACCCTCTCTTTAACAGAATCATCAAAAACCAATATAGGTATTTCATTTATCATTAATATCACCAAATCTACCTATTACCTCTTTCAAGTTAATTAATCAATGTTATTATTTAAAGTTTTCGTGTTCTTAGCTGTATAGAAACCCTTCCTCGAAGAAATCTGGATGCTCTTTGATGATCCATTCAGGCAACTTTTACTCCCCTTTTTTCTAAATACTTATCTAACTCTTCTTCGGAGACACCCTTAATTTTACCTGTTTTTATGTCGCTCAATCTCAGTTTAATAATCTGTTCCTGATCTTCAACAAGATCTTCAAAATGAGATACTAATTTTTCTACGTCAGAAATTACTAATCCCAATTTATCTTTAGATACGGTTACAGTTTCCATCATTTATTCCAAAGCTTTTGTACTATAAAAAGTTATCGCAAAAAACCTACTTCCTTTTCCTTACTTTAAATAAAACACGCAATAAAGCAACAACTTTATTGGTGTCCCAGTAAAATCTTTGTTTTACTGTGGACCTAGATTTTATTTAATGTCCAAAAAAGTGTTAACGCTTTTTTCGTATTTTAACAAAATCAGCTAATGTAAATTCAGAACTCTTACCCTTCTTAATCTCTACCTTATCAGCAACTTCATCTTTAACAACTAAACTAATCCTTAATAACCTACCAACTCTTCTAGCAATATCAATTCGAGGTTTTAAACTTCCTTGTTCCCATTTAGCAACAATACTTTCCCTTTCATTCAGAAATTTGGCAAAATCTTCCTGCTTCATTCCTCTTTTTTCCCTAGATGAACGAATTAAATTAGAATAATTTCCTACAACTTTAAACTGAGGACCATCCTCGCGTTTTGATCTACTTTTAAAACGATGTATTACATTCACACTACTTTTCTTAACAATTCCATATTTAGCACAATTAGAACAAACTTTTAGCTCACCACCTTCCACATCAGCTAAAACTAACCTTGCTTCTTTTCCACACATCTCACAAAGTGCCATTTTCAATTAAAAGTATGGACTGGTATTAAAATGTATTGTTGATGAGTATCGCAGTTTTGATAAATATTAGTTTAAAATAATTATCCTTATGTTGGCGGTGGTGTTTTTTGGAATATAACTAAAACTAAATTTCCATTAAAGAGTAGTAACAATAGGAAAGATTTATAAATAACCTTATCGTCTAAAGACAGTATGAATAAGAAACAAAGATCATTTCAATTTGGAAGGGCATTTTATAATTTTTCTCCTATCATGTGGCTGGCTTTTGGAATAGAATTTGAATATGAGGCCATTAAGAGTTTTATGGATTCACAAATTTTAGCGGGAATATTTTTAGAAGGTGCAGCTTTATATAGCGGTTTTAGAGCAGCCAGGGTTATTCTTCCAAAAGGATTAATTTATTTGGAATCAAAGGAAATAAGAGACAACCAAAGCCAATATCCTCTTGAACATTCAGAAAGAATTATTATTGAGGATGAAGAAGGATTAGAATCTCTTTTATCCAGAACTAACAATGGAGAAGAAAAAGAATGGGGCACATTCTTAAAAGCATATGATGATAATGGAACAGCAGTAGTATCTAATATACTTGATGCTTCAGTAGCCAAAGAATTAGGTTTAATTAAAAGAGAAACAGAAGGTTCTATTAGAATAGATAGTCGTCGTGCAGACAAAGAAGGGTATAATGGATTCCATCATTATCATCCGAATCAGCATCAGTCTCCAAATTCCAGAGCAGCCAATTACTTCATTCATTTGACAGATAGATTTAAACCAAAAGGCTGGATCAATTTATTGACGTTCAATCTTCCTGAAGGTCCTGAGATCATAGGTTTTAATAGACAACACACCTATATCCCAGTAGATGCAACCAAAAGAGAACTTGTAAGAGCAACTCCTAAACAGATAATGGAATACTTGGCTAAGTAAGGATAAATTTTTCCTAAATATTTTTAAACCCAATACTACTTTAAAGTAATAATGGACGTTAATAATAATGTTTCATTCTTAGATGGAAAAATAGGAGATTTCACTATTGTTAGATATTTAGGGGAAGGTGGTGAGGGAGCAGCTTTATTAATTGAAGATAAACAAGGCTCCCAGTTAGTAGCTAAAGTGTTCCCTTTACCTCTATTTATAGCAGATATGGACACAGAAACTAAAAAACCTCTAAATGAAGCAGATATTCTTACAAAACTTGATCATCCACACTTACCTAAACACCATGAGATCATAGATTTTCCCGATCAAGGTAGATTTGTAACCATTCGTGATTTTGTTGAAGGTCCTTCCTTGGAAGAGATTTTAGAAAATGAAAAGACTTTACCAGAACCTAAAGCTATTGATATTATGGAAAAAGTTTTAGGGATTTTAGGTTATTTACATGACCCGGCACAACATCCGGATATCCCGAGACCTGTTATTCATAAGGACATCAAACCAGCTAATTTAATTGTTAGGGATGACGGTGTGATTCCAATTGATTTTGGAGTAGCCCAAGATAAAAGTAATACTTATGCTACAATGACTAGTAAGGGAACACCCAAATACATGCCAATTGAACAAATTCTCGGACAAGGATTTCCATCATCAGACATCTATGCTTTAGGTGTTACAATTATTGAATCTTTACTTGGAGAAATTCCTGAAACATTGGAAGAAAACTTTCATTTTCATGAACCATACGAATTACCAAATACTGAAGAAATCAGTCCGCCATTAAGAGCAATTTTGAATAAGATGGTTCATCCAGATTATGATTTACGATACCAATCGGCAAGTGATGTATTAGATGACTTGAAAAGAATGCATAGCCTTCAGCCACGGAACAGTTGGGTTAGTCAACTAGTTAGAATGACGCCATTAAATTGGGCCATACGACCATTTTACAACCGTGGACTTGCTAGAATTATGACCGTCGATCCTAATGTTGTTGATATTAACAAGTTGGCTAAAAGAATTCAGGTATTAGGATACTTATTAGGAGATGATACTCATCTTCCAATTATCGATAATGCTAGAACAAGATACAGAAATGCCAAAAAAGCACGTGCTGAGAAAAAAATTAGTGGCTCGTTAGAATTTGCTATGGAATATGCAAAAAGCTGTAAATTAGATGGGATGAATAAAGCTTTACAAATAGCAATGAGTACTGCAAGAAAAGAGAGCATAGATATTGATCAACAACGAATTGAAGGTATCAAAGACGTCTATATATCTAATCGGCATGGTACAGCTTTAGGATATTTCAAAAGTCAATTAACCTCTCCTCATGAATTCAGTGCTGATACACGTGATGAGATTTTGTTTCAAGCAGAATTAATCTGTGATAATAATGACCTAGATTTTGACAAAGAACTTAAAGCCTGGGTAAGAAGAAATTATTTTGATAAACCAGCTGAGAAAAAGCTTTCAACTTTATTAAATACGTATGAGTCTAGGGCCTCTCAAGGATTAGAACCATCAACATTATTAGAAGAAGAAATCGTTAGAACAGTTAAACCCATATCTTTAGCTGTTAATTCAACTTGGCCAGAAGACAAAGCACGTGAGATAGTGACCACGGCAAGAGAAATGTTTGCTTCAAGACTTGAAGAAGAGATAACAGAATTACCATGGATTACTCCTTTGTTTGATTTTGACCAAACTCAAAAATATATTGATGATTTAAAAAGAAAAGCTGCTATTGAAGGGATAGAGATTAATAAAGAGCAAGTAGTTAGTATTTATCAAAGAGCAGTTGAATTTCATCTTGGAGTTGCTAATGAAAGTGCAAAGAAAAGAAATGTAGATAGTTTATCCGCCGCTCTTGAGAAAGCAAAAGAGATATCTAAAGAGGTTGCTTTACCAATTGAACAGTTAAGAATCAGTGATATTTATGAAACTTATGTTAATTCGTGTAAAGAGAAAGCAGTAGAATATGCTCAAGATTTAAGAAGAGATGAAATGATTAATTTTTTAAGAAATGCACAAGCTATTACTGCAGTATTTGATTTGGATTTAGCATCTCAAGAAGATACAAAAATATATCAAATTTATATAGATGGAGTTATGCAAAAAGCACGGGAAACAGCCCAAAGTTGTGATAATGAGGGTATGGAAAAATTACTTTTACAAGCAGAAGCTGCTAAATTTGGTGTTGTTATCGAAAGAGAAAGTTACCAACTAGTATATGAAACCTTAGCTACAAGTCAACAAGCTGAAGCGATAAAGCAAATTGAAAAAATGTTTGCAAAAGCAGAAAGATTAGTAAACCAAATTAAACAGGAACAAGTTGACAAACAGGTTGAAGAGATCAGAGCATACGCTGAACAAGAAGGCCTTCAGATTTCCGCTGAAAGAATCGCTAATCTAAATGCCACAATGAAATATAGGAGAAAAGAAGTTGTTGGTAATTTTGTCCGAGAGAATAGATACGGTCATCATAAAATTATTGCTGTCCATTCATCAACAAATCGTGATTATTACACTGAAGCAGTATCTGGAAGAACCACATTATTCTACAGTACCGATCCAATGAAAATTGGTGAAGTTTCTCGGATATCCGATTTTGCAGGAGAATATTTTGTTCCTTCTAGTTTAGCTATGAAGTTATATGAATTGATAACTAATAAAACCGATCCAAAAGAGATTGTTAAAAGACTTGAGCTTAATAGAGTTTTTGAAGAAGCAGTAGCCAGAAGAAATTCGTATTTACATTAAGATTACTATAATTAAAGCTTTTAGAGAACAAACAACAAAACTAAAAGACAAATATCCTACTTCTTAAGATTAAACATCCATCAACAATACTCATCCATCATAATAAATTTTATAAAGCCCCTCCAGTTTTTAAGCAGAACAGGGTGTTTTAAGTTTGGAAGAAGAGATAAAAAAAGAAGATTACTCACAAGAAAAAGTAGATATTACACCTAAAATTGAACCAGAAGTAATTCCAGAAACAAAAACAGAAGAAACTCCACCTCAAGAAAAAAAAGAACAGGAAATGAAGAAACCACTTCATTTCAGTTCTGAAAACGAATCGAATGTTCGTTTTCATGAAACTTCTGAAGATGATGATGATATTTCTATTGATTTATCAAAAGTAAAAGATAAATTCAGTAATTTCTTTAAGAGTGATGAAAATGAAGAAACTGATTCTACTGTAACCCACCTTAAAAATAAAGATGATGATGATATTTCTATTGATTTGTCAAAAGTGAAAGATAAATTCAAAAATTTTCTTAAGAGTGATAAACCTGAAGAGTCTCATAAAGAACAAACTCCTTCTGAAAATAAAGATGATGACGAAATTTCCGTTGATTTTTCCAAAGTAAAACAGAAATTAGGAAACATTTTCAAGAGTGAAGAAGAAAAAGTAGACATTTTTTCCGAAGAAAAAGATGACAATATTTCTTTTGATTTCTCAAAAATAAAAAATATTTTCAAGAAAGACAAAACCAAAAAAGAAGATAAAGATGATGATGATATCTCCTTCGATTTCAAAAAAGTAACTGATTTTACTAAAAAAAATTCTAAATGGATTATTCCCTTAATCCTCATTATTATTGCCATCAGTTTTTCAACTCACTTTAGAATGATGTCCGCCAATTTACCAATTACAGATGATTGGGCTCAAAGTCAAGTTAATACATTTTACAGAAACCAAATTTCTCAACAAATTAATCAACAATATCCAAATTTACCGCAACAAAACCGAGATTCTTTAGTAGAAAAAGAATTTCAAACTTTTTATAAAGAAAATAAAGATTTATTCAATCAACAAGTAGCAGCCACTTCTCAACAATATAAAGCTCAGCTTCAAGATGAAAATGGTCAGACATATTTATTAGCGATTGATCCTTATTTGTGGTTTGGAGAAGCCAGAAATTATATTAATAACGGCCATTTTGGAACAGAAAAAGTTGATGGCAAAGATATTAATTTTCTAAGAAATGGAAGAGTAGGAAAACCAGGAGAGCCGGGAAGTGCCTTTCATCTTTATTTTGAAGTTTTTCTCTATAAATTCTTTCATTTTTTTAATAAAAACGTTTCTTTGATGGGAATTGTTTTCCTTGTCCCAGTAATTATTATTGGTTTATCTGTAATTCCAGCATTCTTAATTGGAAGAAAAATTTCTGGTAATGTGGGAGGATTTTTTGCCAGTTTTATTGTTGCCACTAATGCAGCTTTGCTTAGTAGAACACCTGCTGGTTTTTCTGATACTGATGCTTACAATATTTTATTTCCTTTATTGATTCTATGGCTGTTCCTCGAAGCTCTTGACGCTAAAGAAACCAAAAATAAACTGATTTATAGTGGGATAGCTGGATTATCTGTGGGGTTGTATAGTGCCGCTTGGGGAGGATGGTGGTATGCTTTTGGATTTGCTCTGGCAACATTAGCACTATACTTAGTATACATAATAATAACAGAATTCAAAAAAATAAAAAACATTTTATCTTTACCACAATTTAAAAATATTTTTTTAGTAGGAATTACATTTTTCCTTTCTTCAGCTGTATTCGTGACGATATTCATG
>NZCQ01000044.1 GCA_002688335.1 Candidatus Pacearchaeota archaeon
ACAAGGGGATTCAACAAAAGTTCAGGCAGGAAACTTTTGCAGCAAATTAAGTGTAAAACGCAAAAGTTTACAAACAGCAAATTATATAAACATACAATCCATATAATCCCATGAATCAAGAAACAATAACAATCTCAAAAGAAGACTTTGAAAAACTAAAGAAAAAGTCAGAGATAGCCGATGATGCTCTGGTCCAACTTAAACTAAGCTTAGAAGATCTGAAAAATGGCAGGATTAGCAAATTTCTAGAAAGTTCTTAATAACTCAAAAAAGTTATCTCTATTCTTTATAACGAAGTCTATTATCTTCTGTTGATCCTTTTTGGATGCAAATGAGACAAATAATAGTCTCTTAGCATTTTCGTCAACCAAAAAATAAAGTCTTTTGTTTAGATATTTTTTCTCTCTAAACCAAGTAAATTGCAAGGGCTTCCCTGTAACTTGAAATTCCAATTGATCCTTAATCTTATTAATCCAATCTTGTTCATCCCTATCCAAGGCATAAAATAACTTGTTAAACGAATCTGTCGAATAAACCTCATAATTTTTCATAATATCAGACAACCTTCCCCATCTCAATCAACTGTCTAACTTCTTTCTCACTAATAGAACATCCCTTAAACTTAACTCCATAAAGCATTGCCTCCAAAGTCCTAGGATCTTTTAATTTAAACAACCCTTTTCTATAAGCAATATAAACTAGTTCCGTACTCCTTATAATTTTAAAATCCCTAAGCAAATCATAATTACCTTTATCAGCACTAACAGATGTATGAAACTTCTTCTCAAAAAGCTTCCTCATATTTCCAGGATTCTCCGATAAAACTCTAGCTGTCCTCTCATCAACCACTATTGGAACATCTAAACCACACTTTCTCTTCATAATAGTAGATAAAGCAAAAGCAGCAGCCTCTCCCTTATCAATTATATGCAAATACTTCTTCTTAGTCCTAAATGTATTATTAGTCTTATTAATAATTCCATCCCTAATTTCCCTAAGTTCATCAACCTCTCCCTTAGATAAATCTGCAAGCTTAATAACTCCCTTTTTATAAAGCCTCTCCAGTCTCAAAGCTTCTAGTTCAAATCTCTTTATACCCAAGGGCTTATCAATAACCTCCTTCTTAACCTCCTTAGTTATCAAAAAATCTCCTTTAAAATTTTCTTTCAATCCTTCAAGTAAATATAATATCCCATTCATAGAGAAATTGATAAGGGGTCCTGCATCAAAAATTAAACAATTGCATTTCATTCAAAAATCTCCTCAGCCAGTTTAACTCTTTCTCTTATGGGCATAGTTACCGCAAGGTTCACATCCGGCTTATGCCCTGCATATTCAGAAACTTCCCAAATACTAACTCCCAAAAGTCTAGCAGTTCTTTCCATGGAAATTCCCTGATCGTAAACCTTCGACGCCTTATTTATCCTAGCCTTCCTAAAAACATCACTCAAATAAAGCTTTAATCTCCCAGTCAATCCTTGCAATAGCTTACTATTCTGCTTAATCTCATCCCTAAACCCTCCCATGTCCTCCCTCTCCAAGGCCTTTATCATCTCATTAATGTTCATCAAGAAACCCTTGTAAAACCTATCCCAATTTTTCTCCTTCTTATAACTCTCCCTCTCAATCAATTTACTCAAAGCATAAATAATAACCGTAACCGAAAGAAGATCCGAATCCTGATGAACAGAAACATGTTCAATCACTTTATCACTCAAAATCTTAAGCCGAATATAATCTCTCTCCTGCAAAGACTTCTTAACCTTCCTCAAAATATTCAGAATATGCGCACTCTCTTCCATAACCAATCAAATTGAAATAATTATATAAAGGTTTAGTAATTTAATAGCCTGATGAACTATAAAGTATTCACAAGTAAAGAGTTTGATAAACAAATTGATGAGATCTCTGAAGAAGAAGCTAGGAGAATCTATAGTATATTCGAACAATTAAAAGAAAATCCCTATGTTGGAAATCAACTTCAAATTAAATCCTTAAAAGAGAAGAGATTGGAAGATAAGAGAATGTATTATCTAGTTTTTGATGATTTAAAATCAATTTTTATAATCGCAATAAGCAATAAAAAAAGTCAACAAAAAATGATAGATTTTATCAAGAAAAATATTAATATTTATCGGAATATCTTAAAAGATAGAATAAATTAAGCAACCCGCCTAATTCGGCCATGTTTTAAATCTTCCAAGCTAGCTTTAACTTGCCTCAATAAATCATCTTCTTCAACAGTTGTTTCATCTTCAGAACCAACAGTTTCGCTAAAGTCTCCTTTTAACTTCTCCTTCAACTCACTCAACTCTTTATTCATCTCATCAAACTTCTCCTTAGATATTGTTATAGTCTCAGCTTCCATTTAAGAAATAATCATTCAAACTTTATATTTGTTTTGGTTGTCTTATTCAATCAAATCAACCATCCAATCATATTTATACTCTTGAATTACAGGAGTAATCTTTATTTCCTTAATAATTTTAGGAAATTTATGTCTGATTTGCCTAATGGTTTCATCAAAATCACTATAATCCTTTGCACAAGCTCCAATTGTAAAATCAAATTCCCCAGAGTTTTTTGCGACATACACTATTCTATTCTGTTGTTTTAGAAAATTAATAAATTTCCTCTCGTCATCTGGCTCAATATTATATGTGGAAAAGAAAACATAAGAATACAAGGGATATCCAATTTTTGCTGGATTAAGCATGGTATGATGAGCTCTAATCACGTTCTCTTTTTCAAGTTTCTTAATTCTATAAACCACTACATCTCTCGGTATCTTTGTTTTCCTTGCAATTTCCTGTATTGTCTGACGAGAATTAGTTTGAAGTTCACCAAGAATTTTTTTATCTTTGTTATCAAGCTTAACCTTTAAACCGTAATCCAGTTCCATATCTTTTATAATAAGCAATTATATATAAATCTTTCCATAAAATAGGCAATTTATCATAAATAAACTTTTATAGTGAATTATTTTCAAATTTTTAGTAAGTAGAATGAAAAATAACATAATGACAACAAAACTTGGAAAATTTGATCGGGCCAAATTTAATGCCCTAGTAAATGTAAGATCAGTTGCCTTAAAAGCATTAAGGGAGACCCTTTATAATCGCGGATTTACAGAAGTATCGACCTCTTCTTTAGTAAACGTGGCTGGATCTTGTGAAAATCCAAACGCCTCATTTTCATTAAATTATTATGGAAAAGAAGCGCATCTTTCACAAAGTGCTCAGATTCAATTAGAAGCATTAGTCATGAGATTAAAAAAAGGATTTTTTACAGTGAATAATAGTTTTAGAGAAGAACATTTTGACGATCCAGAAGCAAAGGGTAGAAGATTATCAGAATTTACATTAATTGAACCAGAGAAACCCTTCCTAAATCACACACCAGAAGAAGCACTAAATGAAATAATTATTGAACAAGAACTCATCATAAAATATGCAATTAAACAAGTCTTAAGAAACTGTGAGGAAGAATTAAAACTTTTTGGGGCAGACATATTCTTCTTAAAAAAAGTAATTAACACAAAATTTAACAAAATTACTCACAAGGGAGCGATTAAAATATTAAACAAAAAAGGATTTAGCTTAGATGAGGATGCGGACCTTGGTATCTTAGAGGAAAGAAAAGTCTTAGAGCATTTTAACAACATCCCAACATTTGTAACTAACTATCCGACAAAAATCAAGTTTTTCAATATGAAAAGAATGTACGATAAAGAGAGGGTTTTTAGTGTTGATCTTTTGATGCCCAGACTTGGAGAAACGACAGGGGGAGCGGTTAGAGAAGAAAATGGAGAAATAATTAAAAAAAGTTTAATTGATTCAAATATTGGGAAATTCTTGAAGAAAAAAGGTATTGATCCAATTTTACCGTTTCAAGAATATTTCAGCTTGTTTGATGAAGAAGATCCTATCTTAAGGGGAGGATTTGGGATTGGGTTCGAAAGGTTTATAGGGTTCTTACTCGATTCAAACGACATTATAGAAACAATATCATATAAGACAATGCAGCCCTCTTAACAAAAAAGATTTCGTCCATTCAACATAATAATCACCTTTTTATACATTCTTATACTATCTTACATATGAAAATAATATTAGACACAAACTTCCTCATCTACACAGCAAAAGAGAAGATAGATTACATAGAAGAGCTATCAAATCTCTTAAATGAAGATTACCAGCTGGTTGTCCCAGAAAAAGTGGTTAAAGAGCTAACAAGCCTAAAGAACGATAAACTAAAAAAGGTTTCAGGAAAAGATAAACATGCAGCAGATTTAGCCCTAAAACTCTTAAAATCTAATAAAATAAAAGAAATAAAAACAAAAGGAAAAACAGTTGATGAATCCATAATCAATCTTTCAAAAGAAAACAAAAAAAACATAGTCTGCACGTTAGATAGGGAAATGAGAAAAACTCTTGGAAGAGTTATCTTATTAAACAAGAATAAGCAATTAATTCTAACAAGCTAATTATCCCAATATTTTTGTAAAAAGTCTTGGTATAACTTTGCTCTCGCTGCCAGTTCCAAAAACGTTTATTTTTCCTACCACCGAATCTCCTTTAATCGGCTGATAGGAAAAATAATCATAATTATCCCTATAAGCTTGGCTTTTCATTAATTCAAAAGCAGCTGAGATAATGGATTCCTCATTACTACACTCTACCAATAAGGGAATACCCCTATTAGGAATCTCCCTTAAATCCACATTAATTTCCAAGCCCTGAGATAAGGGTCCTCCATATTCATCAAAATATTTAAAGTAAAAAGTCCCATCTCTCCTTATTTTTATCTCTTTTACTATGTAAAATAGTCCCGGATCAAATTCTTCAATAAACAAGGGAGCTCTTTCGCCAATTGCAATGGTTTCTGCTTTCATATCCAAAATCAATCAACAATAACCTTTATAAATCTATATTTTCATCTATCTCTAACATGTTCTATGTAATTGAAGTAGAGGACTATGTCAGGGTAGAACCAAAGCTATTTGGATTAAAAACTAGCGACGCTGTTGCAAAACAACTACAAAACACTTATGCAGATTATCATGACAAAGAAATAGGGGAAGTCATCGGCATAATTGAAGTACTAGAAGTTGGAGACGGAGTAATAATCCCTGAAGATGGGGCAGCATATTATCAATCAAAATTCAAACTTTTAGTCTGGAGGCCAGAACTACAAGAATTAGTTTATGGAATAATTGAAGAAATAACTAACTTCGGAGCCTTCATAAACCTTGGAGTTATGAAGGGAATCATTCACATAAGCCAAACAATGGATGATTATGTAACATTCTCAACAACTGGAACTCTTTTAGGAAAAGATTCAAAAAAAGTTCTCAAAAAAAGGGATGCATGTTTAGCAAGAATAGTTGCCCTATCATATAAGGGAGACAATCCAAAGATCGGCCTGACAATGAGACAACCAGGATTAGGAAAATTAGACTGGATCTCAGAAGAAAAAAAGAAATCAAAAGCTTCAGCAAAAAAAGTAGCTAAAGAGGAAAAGGCAAAATAAAATGAAAGGAGAAAACTACTGGAATCTAAAACGCAAAATTCTTAGGAAGGTTGCATCTAGGAAACCTGGGTTTCCTGAATAATGGCAAAAGAAAAAGCATGTAAACATTGTAAGCTGATATACCACGAAGCAAGCTGTCCTAGCTGCGGAAAGTCAGACACCTCAGATAACTTCAAAGGCAAAGTAGAAATAGTTAACCCAGAAAACTCAGAGCTAGCCAAACAATTAAAGATAAATAAAAAAGGCACTTACGCCATTAAACTATAAGCTTTCTTAAAATGGAGATTATTCAAGACCTAAGAAACGATCTTTTCAAAAGACAAGAATTAACACTGGAATTAGAAGCTGAGAAAAATCCCAATTTTGATGAAATCAAAAAACAAATAGCAGAGAAAACAAAAAAACCAGAAGAAAACATAGACGTTTCAAACATAAAGGGAAATTTTGGAAAGAATAAATTCGAAATAAATGCCACCATATATGATTCCAAAGAAGATTTAGAGAACATCAAAAGATTACAACTCACCGCAAAAAAAAGAAAAGAACTTGCAAAAGAATCAACTAGTGAGGAAAATAAAGAACCCTCTTCAACTGAAGAAACTCCAGATAGCAAGGAAGATAAAAAAGAAGAAAAGACAGAGGAATCAAATACTGAAAATAAAGAAGAATCTAAAGAACCTTCAGAAAATCAATAACCTAAAGAATAATTCTTAGAATATAAATCCTTAAATACACGTTCAATTGATGCCTTTTCCGATGAAAAAAGGAGATCGTAGGTCAGTCTAAAACCTCTGCCCCCCCAATTAAGAGAAATCGCACACTATTCAGAACAATAGCAAAATATTTTTAAAGACCTTTTTTTACGTATACTTGGAGCAACTAGAATGACAGTATTTGAATATTCCCTAAAACACCCCAATATCCATGCAAAAGCACCAGGATATACGGTTATCAAAGTACACGATTCGAATAATTCTGATTCGCTTACGAAGAATCCTAGAACATATGACGGCGAAGAAATTCAGGGAAACAGCACAGAGGTGGCAGAGTAATTATTGAAAGTGAAGGTTCAATTGATGAAAACTCTGCAGAGAATCATTTTACAACTATAACTCCAAGAATTATTGGAACAGTTCGTTTTAATAGTGTATCCCTAGATGACCTTATCAAATTAAGAGAGGACTTAATATTCTATTCGAAAAAAGCCAAAAAAGAATCCCCTAATGACATGGTCTAATGCAGAGATATCAGATTATAAACAATTAGGTGATCCAATTCTCTACGATTTATATGCAAAAGCTGGAATCCCTAAAACAAAACCTGAAGAAAGAGCAAGGTTTCTTGGAGAAGATGTCTTAGGAGACGGCCTTACAATGACTGACCATGATCTAATATCAAGAAAGGCCGCTAAAGATGGAAAACCCGCTGCATTAAACTTATCGGAAGAGATAGCTATATCTACACAAAGTGATTCCACCAAATAATTTTATAAACTTCAACAACCTACCCCTTATATGAAAAAAGCTTCTAAATCTAATAAATCAAAAAAGAAATCCATAACAAAAACTTTCGAGAAAACAATTGAAAATGAATTCAAGGAGATCGAGAAGTGGATGGTTGAAAGAAAAAGATTCCTAAAAAAACTCATCTGGGTCACACTATTCATTATCTTACTACTATTAATTTCTAATTTCTATATTAAAACAATAGTTTAAAACCACATCAAGAAAACATTTAAATACTCTTTTTCAAAGATTATCCTATGGCACAGAAGAAAGATGCAAAAGGAAAGAAAGCAGCTAAAAACAAGCCAACCTCTAAGAAATATACAAAATACAAAATAGATGGAGATAAAATAACTAAAGAAAAAAGCTGCACTAGATGTGGCCCTGGAATATTCTTAATGAAAACAAACAACAGATTATACTGTGGAAAATGCCACTATACAGAATTCTTGAGTGAAAAGAAAAAGTAACTAACCCTTAAATCCCTGACCCTTAGCCCACTTTAGCAACTTTCTCCAGACTTTTCTTTCTCTCTCATATTCTTCTTGCCTTTTCTTATGCCTAACTTTATCTTTCTTATACTCTGTATACTCCTTCTCATACTCTGTCCGACCCTTATTATACTTATCCATTGTCTTCTGCCAATTGCCATAATCCTTCTTATATTTCCCCTCATGATTCTTGTAATAACTAACCAACTCATTAATTATCATATCAAATGTTTTTGATTTGTCTGCAATCCTCAAGGATAATATCCTATCCTTTGTTTCTTTCGAGACTTTAATTGTCGTTTCCATAGTATACTAAGTATACCGGGTATATATAAACCTTTCTATCAAAAAAACAATGGGCCACCCACACCTAAAGGTGAGGATTTATTACAGGCCCTCGTGTTTAGGAGACGGAAAATTCGACATCTCTTCCAGAGATGCCTTCTGCCTAAGTCTTCAATTCGTAAGAATTGAATGAGTTAGAAATTGCTCAAATTTCTAAAGGCAGAGGTTTACAACATTTTCCGTATCATACACTATGCATATGGCAAACCTCTAAACAAATAACTCTCCATCACAGAAAGATATAAAAGAATTATTTATATTATCTAATCATCAAAAAAACAATGGGCCACTCCACACTTTAGTGTGGAGTTTGGTACAAGCCCTTGTTTTTAAGATCTACAGTAATCACCACACTTTTTTAAAGTGTGGTTTCTTCAGATTACTGAGATGAAAAAAGAGATATCTATCATCATAATCCTATTATCTATCTCCTTAATAAGCGCCTCAATCACCATAAACAATCCCCCCGAACCCAATTACTTAATGGGAGAAAGATTAGAATTAGAGATTTCTGTTGATAGAAATGATCAAGATCAAGTAATCCTGAGTTCAACAATATCCTGTACAAACAATCAGCTAACCTACTTCAAAACTCCAATAGACTTCAGAATTCAAGACCAAGTCAAAATTCCATCATTATTCATAGATGAGAACTTTCTAGGAAATTGCAAGATTAAAATTGACCTATTAGACCTAAATGAGAAAATATTAGAGACAAAAAGTACAGATGAATTCGAGATATCAAATACCCTTTCTATGAACCTATCAACAGACAAGGAAGAATATTATCCCGGAGAAAGCATCATATTAGAAATAGAATCTACAAAAGGGTTAACTGTAGATATCTCACTAGTTGAAGAAAACAATAGGCTATTCTCTTCCAAAGAAATCTTATCATCAAACTCATTCTCAAAAATAATAAAATTAGATGAAACAATCTCAAAAGGAGAAAAACAAATAATTGCCAGCTCAGAAGATAAAAACGGGAACAAAGCAGAGACTTCAAGAAAAATCAAAATAAATCCTATTGCAAAAAGCATATCCCTAACAATCAACACTAAAGAAATCTTGCCCTATGAAAACCTAAGCTTCCTTTCAGAAATTTATGATCAATCAGAAGATAAAATGTCCCTAGAAGTAAACTACAAAATATATGGCCCTGAGGACAACCTATTAGAATCCATAGAAGAAACATCTGGAAAAGAAATCAGCATGAACCTCGAGTCTACAACTCCTGGAGATTACATAATCAAGTCATACCACAACAACCTAGAAGACCCCAGAAAGTTCACAATATTAGAGCTAAGAAAAATAGATCTTAAAAATGAAGATAACAAGATAAACATTGAAAACATAGGGAACGTGAGATATATTGAAGACATGACTATAGATGCTAGCATAGAAGGGTTAACATATCAGATTCCAATAAATATCAACCTTAATCCAGGAGAAAAATCCAGCATAGATTTAACCAAAGAACTACCCTCAGAGAACTATGCCCTTACAGTGCATTCAATAAATTCTTCTTACACCATAGAAAGCATCGCAATAAATGACAACCGCCCATTAATAAAAAAAATGTCTCAAGGACTAGCTAAAATCACTGGAGCAAGCATTATCACAACAAACAGAGTGAGCAATGTATTTTACTTAGGATTCTTCCTCGTAATTATAGGATTCATCATAGTCTTCACTATCCAAAGAAGATTCAAAACAAAAGTTTACGGAGTAATAGATGACACAGTAAAAGTTCAAAGCAAGAAAATAGGCGGTTTAATCAAGGAAAAAAGTAAGATAAAAAATATGTTCGGGAAATATGTAGATCCCAACATTCTAAAAAAAGGATTCAAATCAAAAAACCAAAAGAAAGAAATAAGCATTCTATTCACAGACATCAGAGGATATTCAAAAATATTTGACAGCAAGGAATCAGAAAACATTACACAAGTACTTAACATGTATTTCAGCAAATCTAGCGAGATAGTAAAAAAGAATAATGGATTCATAAATAAATTTATTGGAGATTCTGTAATGGCACTATACAATTCATTAGTAAACGATAAAGAACATATCTTAAAGGCAGTAAGATCCGCACTAGAAATAAAAAAAGAAATGAAGAGCCTAAACAAAAAATTGGTCTCAAAAGGCATCGAACCAATAGAAGTAGGAATCGGAGTAGATTCCGGAGAGTGCACAATAGGAAACTTCGGATCTAAAGACAAGCTAGAATATACAGCCATAGGATCTCCTGTCAATATAGCATTCAGACTTCAATCAATAAGTGATGGAAATGTATTAATCACTGAACAAACATACAATAAAATAAAAAGCAAAATAAAAGCAGAATACTTCGGAGAATTTGAAATGAAAAATATATCCAACAAGATAAAAGTCTACAAAGTTACTGGAATAAACATATAAAATACAACAATTCTTTTATATCTCGCACATTTATCTAATCAATGAGTGACATTGATAGAACAATTGAATTAGAGAACATCGATAACAGAAATCAAGATCGTTCTCATACAAGCATATCTCTAGGATGGGAACTAGTTCTAGGAGAAAGGATCGGATCTGGAGCAAACGGTGACGTTTACATAGGAAAGATAATCGGTGATAATACTTCAGAAGAGGTTGCAGTTAAGTATCCAAATAGAGATCCCAACTCAATAAAATCTCTGAGAGAAGAAGTTCAAATATCATCACAATTAGTTCATAGTTACATCGCAAAAACTAGATTATTAGATGAAAGCGATGGAAATCCAAAGATAATTATGGACTATATTGATGGGCATAATTTGTCTACAATTGGAAAAAAACACAACGATTTAGCCCTTAGATTTCCTCAAAAACTTACTGCACTTATAGGATGGCTTTGTTCCCAAGGACTAGATTATGCGCACAATAATACCTTTAAAGATTTAGAAGATAACAGCGTTAAAGGAGCTATTCACCGAGACTTATCCCCAAATAACCTCATCATCGATAATAACGAAGGCACCCCTTTCATTATCGACTTCGGAACAGCAGTTTTATCTACAGATACTCCAAAAATAATAGGGAAAAGAAGTGGGACCTTAGGATACGCTGCATACGAAACTCTAAGAGGAGATCAAATAGACCATA
>NZCQ01000045.1 GCA_002688335.1 Candidatus Pacearchaeota archaeon
CGAGTAAACTTAAAACTTGCTCCTTCAACATCTAAATTTCCTTTTTTAAATAATACCTCTCCATCTTTAATCTCAATTTTGTAATTATGATTTCCAAATAATGCATCTCCCTTTTCTATATTGAAGTTTCTATCCTTTCTATCAAAAGTAGTTAATGCATCCTCTCTCCCGTGATAATACAAATCACTTCTTCCAAGTCCCTCAACATCAACAACCCCTTTCATCTTTATTGTCTCATCAGTAATTAAAACCAGGTTTTTTGCCTCCCCGGCTTTATCCAGCTCATTATAAGATTCCTCATCAAAAGTCACAGTAAGTTTTCCTTGCGTGGATGTATATCTTCCCGCATCTCTATGGTACAATACTCCATCCTCAATTTCAATAGAACTCGCCTTCCCCTTTTCATCAAAGGTTACCGATATTTTACTTACCCCTTCCCCTTTTGCACCAAAGACATTATACTTACCATTTTCAAAATGAACACTCTTAAAACCCTCCCCCTTAATTTTATTATTCTTTGCATCAAACTCAACAAGCCCATCTTTTTTTGCAACAAGAACGATAGGCTTGTTATTCAAAAGGAATTCATATTTTCCACCTTCACCCGAAACAAACCGGCCATAAGTTACCACCCCCTCTTCATTTGTTCTTATCTCCGCACTGCCCTCGGGCGGAGCTTTAATACCTGTTAACACCCCATCTATTGTTCCAACATTAACCACTCCCTTAATAAGTTTAAGAATATTTTCTCCGTTTTTTCTTGTTAACTCAATTTCTATCTCCTCAAAAGAAAATAATTTGTATCCATAAATCTCTAAACTCAATTCACTTTCAGCAAAATCTTCTTCCTCGGCATAAGTATTTCTCTTACCTGCCTGATTAGGCTTATTCAAATAACTATATTTGGCAATATCAGTAGGTCTTCCAGTTATCCTAAACCCACCTCCGCGAGATTTTTCTTCAAACTTAACACCTCTTGGCACTCTTGCTATCACCTCCCCGTTTGATGCTATGAGTACCAACATCTTTCTTTCATCAATTTCAATAGTGCTACCCAAAAACCCATCTCCCAAATTCTCTTTGGCATATTTATACAAATTATCTACATTCTCCCTAGTTTGTTTACCAAATTTCTTATCAATTTCTGGTGCCTCGTCTTCCTTAAGTTCTATACTTGTCTGAGCAAATAAAGTATTGACTAATAATAAGACCATAAACAAACTAATCATCTTATTCCCCATTATTCTTCTTCCCATTTTATTTCCAATCACCCCTCTCATCTTTATTTTTAGATAACTTAACCTCAATATCCTCATCTGAATTGAACTTAAATCCATAGATTTCTAATTGTTCGTTAATTCCAAGTATTTTTCTTTCTTCATCATAATAAGATCCATGCCATAAAGTTGGTTTTCCCTTAATTACAAATTCATTACTTATAATCTCTAATCTAATGCTTTTAGGAATCTTAGCTAACACTTCCCCCGATCCAGAGACAAGAGTTATTAATTCGGATCTTTCATCTATAATCATATTCGCGTTTTGATATTCCCCTGAAGAAAGTGTATTCCTTGCAAATTCATATAGAGACCTTACATTATCTCCTGTCTGTTCATCAAGAGTTTCATCAAAACCAGATTCTCTACTTTTTTCTAAACTAATTGTTGTCTGGGCAAATAATGTATTCACTAATAAAAAAATCATAAATACTGTCATTAATCTATTCACTATCACTCTTTTCATTTATTCATCTCCGCTAAAAACAAAAAACTATAAGGTATATCTTCAATTTTAGAATCCTCATCATAGACAATATACAACAAAGTTTTATCATCCACATAATCAAATATCACATTAACATCAAAATCTGATAAATAAGTTAGAGAAATCTGATCTCCGGTTTGTTTCTGTTTTTCAATTATACCATTTGCAATATCTATAATATGTCCTAACTTAACTGGAATTTCAATATCAGGGTATTGATCAAAAACAACGCTTTTATTTCCAGAACTAACAGTTATCTTAAACCTGGGATTAACAATTACCTTATTTCCCTTAATCTCTGTTCTAGTGTTTGATTCCCCAAACTCCACTTCAAAACTTATTGAATCAACACAAAAACTTATTGAATCATCAATATAGTTAGATATTTCATCTTCTAATTTCTCTTTACTAATTAAAACATTCTTATTATTTTTTAATCCATAAGATACTAATCCAAGATTAGTTTCTAAGAAATTCTTTTTAGGTTCAATATAACCTCCACTTAATCCTGTAATTAATAATGCATCGTTAGCTCTATCTTCTAGACAATTTGATAAAGATTTATAGAGGGGCCTAAATTCTGGATCGATTTTGCTTAAATCTATAGCTGATTGTGAAGATTTTTGAGTTAAGAAGTATACTAAAAGTATTGCTACAACAATAACAATAGCCACAATCAAAATCACAGTTACTTGCCCTCTCTTCATCCAAGACTTAACCATCCCAACTATAAGATCTTTCAACCACTAGGCTTGACTTTTATCCTACCTCCTTTATTGCCAAACTCATCCATACATTGAACATAATATGTCTTTAACAACCAAGCAGTATGATGTTCTTTTTCCACTCCTATCATTTTACTAGCATTTTCATAAACAAAATTCCTCTTAAAATCATATCTACATTCAGCATTTTCAGCAGTCACAATCTTCAATCCAGCATCATTATAGATCCTTGTTATTCGAGGTCCGAACTTATCTATTTTAACAACAAAGTTAGTAGAGTCATTAGCTACATTTCCCGCTATATCTTCACAGAAAAAATCAATAGCATATTTTCCTTGTATAAGGTTAACTTGGTAATCATGAACACTTGAACCATTTGATTTCTCATATCTAAAACTATCTCCAAATCCATTCCCTTCCCATCTGCAAACTGATTCTCCATTAACCGCCCCTCCAGAAGTTCCCAATCTCAACTTAACACTTGTAGGGCTAACTCCGCTTATAATTCTCTCATCTTTCTTAGGAAGAACATCATCAATCACTAGCTCACTATTAGAGTGTTTCAACTCATAAACAAAGCTCTCGGTCATCACATTATTATTCTCAGAAGTATCTTGACATTTGATAAAAAACTTAGTATTATTTTTAACATCTAATGTATCTTCACATTTCCATCCAAACTGTGTAAACACTGATGCCCGAGTTTCACATTCAAAATTATTCGTCATCTCACTATAATCAACATCCTCATTACTCCACCTACATTCGCTTGGCTCGTTCACATAAAACAAAACATCTTTTTCTTCTTCTCCAAAACCAAGATATGTATTCTGCAATGGGCTAGTAAACGTAATTCTCGGAGAGGTTAAGTCAGGTCCAGGATTAATACACGTCTTTATTTGGTAAGGCCTAGGATTAACCTTCCCACTTGAAGATTTACACTTAACATAAAAATTCCATTTACCTAATTCAACAATTTCTTCATCCGTTAAATTATAAGAATTCCTAAATGCTTCAGGATTTGGGAAAAACATCTTTGTCATATGTGCAGGCAATATATGATTTCCTTTTGGTCCAAACATATCACTCATATCGCCATAATCGTCTCTAGAATTATTACTGATCCTACATCTAGCAAAAGGATCAACTTTTATTCCGAAGTCAACACTTGTATAAGCCTCAATACACCTATTAGTACTCGCATTAACAATCTCAAAACCATCTTTGCTTATATCTTTATATTCATAACCTTCTGACAACGCAGTTTCAAAAGGAGTTATAACTGGGAGGGTTGTATTAACCTCTCTAGCCAAACAAATCTCATTTCCAGTTCCCTTATTCTGAAGTTTACATAAACTACCTAAGCTTTCACATCTATATTCCGAACATGGAATATCTAATGAATTGCATTCATTACATCTTTCTCCTCCATCCGGAGGCTCCCAAGGTAAGCAACTAAAGTAAACATTCTTAGTGATAATCCAACTTATTCCAAACAAAAATCCTAATAACGCTCCAATCATTGAAGCCACAATGCTCTGTGTAATAACATACGCAATAGTTGCTACAACCATTGCTATTATCATAGAGAAATCAGGAGGTTGCCCCGGATCCTCTCTATCAATCTGAGCAGCAATAGCTCCAGAAACACTTGATATAGCTCCTGTAAATGTTGACAATCCAATACTCCCTGCAGCTAAATTTCCTAAATCTCCCCAAACACTACTATCATTCTTACTAGTTAATATTTTCAACAACAATGGAGAACCATAAGATCCAGAAGCGCCCATAAGCTCTAATTCAAAAGCACTCAAATTTCTATCATCTTTCTCAATTTCTGGCAACAAGCCAGGATCAATGGTCTGGAAAAAGTCGACATCTCCCGGATCCGCTTTCTGACTATCATCTTTATTTGCATATTGTTTATAATCTGCAGAAACTCCTGGAGCTCCTTTAACACTATACCCCCCTCCAGTATAATCTCCAACATAATTAATATATCCTCCACAATCTCCAAGACTTGTACAAAAGTCATTCATCTCATTCGCAAATCCTCCTCCATGACAACCACAATTATCAATACAACTACATCCAAAAATACTACACTTCCAAGTAGATGTACATTTTTGCGTTGCTGCACTACAAATCCCATCCCCACTACTAGCCCTATAGTAATCTTCACTAACCTCATCTTCAGAAAAAAAGTTCTGATCAAAACTTAATTCAAAGCCAGGAGGGTAATTAGGTAAGCAAACATCAAAACTAAAACTGCCCCCCATATCAATATGTTTAAACCTACAATCAGGGTTCTCCCCACATTTATCCTTCACTTTATCTTTATTTTTATTATGGTCAAGACATTCCCTCCATAAATTAACTCTACAAGCAGCCTGAGAAAAATCTCCTTCTTCAGTAATGGAATCTTCTTGTACGCATATCTCGTTTCTAAAATCAGAACAAGGAATTATCCTCTCAGTTCCAAAATAGCAAATGTGCTTCACATGTCTACTTCCAGGAGGATCTTTCCCATCTCCAATCTTCCCATCATATGAACACCAACTTTCCCCATTCTTCCTTCCAATATCCCCACAATCGACATCCCTACAAATAAATTCTCCATTTTCCTCACCACAATAACTTCCCGTAAACAAGTCACAATCCTCTGCAATATCTTCCCTATTATCACAACTATCAAACCAATAAACTTCCTCGTTATCATCTAAACATCCTTTATGATCTTTAGCCTCACAAATAGTATCTAGCTCCGGATCAGAACAAAATCTCCCTTCATGGTCAAAATTACTCTCACTACCAGTCCTACTAACACATTCCTCCAGCGTAGCATATACACATTTATTTTTTCCTCCATCTTCAAAAACACAGGCCCCTTCTTTATCTTTCTCGACATTAAACAAACATTCTAGTTCCGTATCTGAGTCCTCATCAAATCTCCATTCTGTAAAAATATCTTTATTCTCACTATTGCTCTCAAAAGCACAATTTGCTTCAGTAGTCCATTTAGCCTCGCTCCCCAAAATACAACAACCTTGCTTACACTCCTGAACATTACATTCAGCTCCCTGCTTAAACTCCCCTCCACTTAACTCACAATCTCTCCTGCTGCTAGCCAGATTACACAATCCAGTATTCTCACTTATACAACATCCAATCTCACAATAGTCTGTAGATTCACAAGTTGTCGGTGATATTTTAAACAAAGGATTACAAGCCTCACTACTTGCCGTCTGACAACTTTGTCCACTCAATGTTTCTTCACAACAAACACTACTACTAGCACTAACTAGTTCAACACCATCACTAACTCCATACAAGTTATCTGTAATCTCATAAAACAAATACGAAAACGCAAACATGCTTGTAATTAATAAGAATATTTCCAGATAACTCACAGCAGCTTTTCTATTCCAATATCTATTCACCATTTTTCACCTCACAATTAATTTTATCAATATCTTTAAATACTTCTTTACATTCACTTAAATCATGAGAGTCGAGATTAATAATTATATTGTAGCGGACACTGAAATCTGTCATGGTAAGCCTACTTTTAATGGTACAAGAGTTATGGTTTGGCAGGTTCTGGAAATGCTTGAAGGGGGAATGTCTGTTAATGAGATTATCGAAGCATTCCCTTCCTTGAATAAAGACTATATTAAGGCAGCATTGAGATACGCATCTAATCTCATGAAAGGAAGAGAAAATGTCCAATTCAGCGTCCCACTCGAAAATTAGATTTCTTTCTGATGAAAATGTTGATAAAAGATTATAGAACTTTCTTAGGCAAGAGGGTATAGATATTCTATCTAAACCAAAAGGACTTGCGAACGGTAAATTGGCCACATTTTCTAAATCAGAGGAAAGAATATTAATAACCAATGACATTGATTTTACTAATTCTGAACACTTCCCAAGAGAAAAAGTATTCTCGGTTATCTGGTTAAGAATTCCGCAGGAAAAATTAGAATCTTCAATCAGCTCATTTTCTAAATTACTAGAGAATCCTCCAGAATTTGAAGGTAACCTAATCACATTATACGAAGACAGATTCACAGTAGAATCTATTCCCCCATCCTTGATATGAACTTTATTTTTTTCACTCTTAGCTCTCTCGCTAATTATGTTATCAGATACCAATAATTGAATCCCATTTTCTTTCATCACCATCTTCAATACCCTGCAGGAAGAGCGCAACTTCTTATTGCAAAATTAAACTCCTCTCCCGTACCCCTTTCACTTACTCTATAAACTAAATTAGCATCTCCTAAAATAAATTTCTTTATATCATATTCAGGATACAATATCATATGTCCAAGCTCATCAAAATTACAGTACTTAGATTCCTGATTAACTATTTTCATCCCAATCTCAGCCAAGTCATAAATCGGATGAACTTTGCTCATCTTAAATCCTTCAAAATCTCTAACCTCTTCATTCCTAGTCATCTTAAAACCTTTATCTATCTCAACAATAACCGTCTTAGGCTGTAAAACGGTTCTTAGTTCCATCTCACCAGTTTCAATCTCATATCTCCCCCTTAAATTACTTTCAAGATTAAAAAAACAATTTCCAACTTTAGGCTTAATAAACTCAGTTATCTCATTTTCAATATGCTCTATTAACAAAGGCCTTTGATTCACACATCTTTCATAAAAATTAATATTGTAACACAGATAAGCAATCTCTTCGTCTTCATAATTCAAACTTCCCTTAGGCTTAATATCTCCTCCTTGTTTACTTAATATTTCTATTGCTTCTTCAACAGCCTCTCTTGTACAAGATTCAATAAACGCTTGAGGATTATTTTCATCTAAAACTCTAACCTCCGGGCCCTTTATCAATAAGAATATTATAATAACACTAACCACAATAATAGAGGCCACTATTACAAAGATGGTTATCTGCGAGCGTTTTTGCGAGGGCAAAATATAATCTATAGATTGCAAGCAGGAACGCGAGTTTGATCGTCTATTCATCACCCCTTTTTCCATATCATCACCTCTCATTTTAATAACCTCCTCCAGTATAAAAAACTAACATAGGATTTCTCCAACCCTTCTTCATTTCAACATCCATAGGTTAACTCCATCCTTTTTTATCTTAACAACCAATCCTTCAACAGCCAACTCTAACAAATATTTCTCA
>NZCQ01000046.1 GCA_002688335.1 Candidatus Pacearchaeota archaeon
AATAATCCTATATCTAATAAACTTAAGACTCGAGATAACTATTTCAGTAGGATCTAACAAACTGGTATATTGATAGAAACAAAGTTATTTCAACCTAATAGTCTCTAGATTTCTTGGGACATTTGTCTCAATATGGTGCAATTTGTAAATAGAAGATGCAAGATCAAGGCATCTACTTTGTTCCCCATGATTAAGAATAATCTTTGAGGCTCTTGGTTGAGTTCTGTTAGAATAATCTATTAATTCATTTCTTCCTGCATGAGCAGACAAGCCATCTATGGTCACAACATCAAAATTAACATCTATTCTCTCTTCTTTTCCTTCAACATTCATCATAACCTGCTTAACTCCATCTTGAACTTGCCTACCCATTGATCCTGCACCTTGATAACAAACAAAACACAACTTATTATCCTTATTAGAAGCAAAATGTCTAAAATATTCTACAGAGGCTCCTCCAACCAACATTCCTGAAGTTGCAAGAACTACACAAGGCTTTCCCTCAATAACCTCTTTTCTTTCACTAGGGCTCCCAACTCTCTGGAAAACATCGGAAACAAAAGGATTCTTATCTTGGAAAATATCTCTCCTTACTTGACTATTCAGAAAGTCTGGATACGCAGTATGTATCCCATTTATATCCCAGATCATTCCATCAATATAAATTGGGATTTTTGGTAATCTTCCATTTCTCATTGCTTCTTCTAAAATAAGCATTGTCTCTTGTGCACGTCCAAGCCCAAGTTCGGGGATAAGTATTTTCCCTCCCTTATCGATTGTTTCATTAATCTCGTTAATAATTCTATCTTCAGATTCTTTTCTTGAAGGCAATATATTATCCCTCCCACCATAAGTCGCCTCAAGTATCATGGTCTCCATTCTCGGAAAGTTACTGACTGCACGATCAAGCAATCTAGTTCTAATATATTTAATATCTCCACTATAAACTAAATTATGAGCTCCATTTCCTATATTAATATGAGTTACAGCACTCCCCAAACAATGACCTGAGTTATAGAATGTAATCCTCATATCTGGAGCAATATCAGTGACTTCATTAAAGTCTAGACAAATAGTGTGCTTCACCATCTCCTTAACATCAACAGAAGAGAACAATGGGGCTGCAGCTTGCTTATATGCCACACCAATGAAGTCCAATGCCAATAGCGCAGATAGGTCTCTAGTAGGAGCAGTCATATAGATAGGCCCCCTATATCCCATTCTAAACAAATAAGGGATCAATCCTGAATGGTCTAAGTGTGCATGACTTAGAATGATAGCATCCAATTCATTTATCTTGAACTCAGATACATCGAGATAAGGAAATTTATCCTTGCCTTTTCCAGCAGGATTAATTCCACAATCAATCAAAACCTTTGATTGTTGAGTTTGTAATAAAATGCATGACCTACCAACCTGCCTCCCTCCTCCTAAGAAGGTGGTCCTTATCCAGCCCTCCATTTTCTCCGGATTCCACTCCTTATAGATCTTCTTACCAACAGAATTCAAGAACCTCTTTCTCGTATTATTGTTCTGATACAAAACATTCCTAATGTTTTCAGTTATTTTGCTTTGAATCGCAGGAGATCTCTGTATCTGTGCAACCCACAAACTCTTATCTTTTATATCTTTCAAGATCATCCCAGATTTTCCTATGACAAGCCCAGGCCTTTTAGCTTCAACAACGACAATACCCCTCTGATCATCAAACAATATATTCGTCAGCTCGGCTTCTTCAGGAACCGTCCCTCTAATGATATCCTCAGTCTCTTCATGAGACTTCAAAAGTTTTGTATCCGCCCTTAACTCAATTCTTTTTTTAAACTTATTCACAAGTTCTCTAATCTTACCATCATTATTCATAAAGAAATCTATATCGTCAGTATAGAGCACTATGTTTGCAGCCTCAAAATTAGCACTACTAATTACCTTAGGCAATTCTTTCTGAATATCTTTTAATATATCTGACATTTTTTCCCATCTAAAAAACGGCAGGTTAGAAATTTCTAATTTCTTTACTGTATATAATCTATTGATTTATACAGCCGAAATGATCACGAAGTGATTCTTTCTAGTCTGACATTTTCTTGAGTTTAACGTATTAACTATCCCAAACTTTCATAATGGTGGGATAGCCCATCTTAGTAATTACTATAACAATTATAATTTATCTTCTATCACCTTGCTTGTCTTTATACTCTGCTGAGATTTTCTTTGCAACCGCATGAGTTATCTCCCCTTCTTTTATTACAAAAATATCCATTCCATAACCAGATCCTGTATCTCTTTGCGTTGAGGATTTTAACGCCTCTTCCACCAATTTAACTCCTTCCTTAGTATCTTTGTTTTCACTGTATTCTCTCTCGAGAAATCCCAACACAAAAGGCATCCCAGATCCAAAGTTAGCATCATAATCTTCAACTTTCATAGCAGTTCCAGCAGGCTCAATTGAATAAAGTTCAGCACTTCCATCTTCATTAAATCCAGCTATTAAAGTTCCAACAATTGAAGGAACCATTGAGGGCTGCCTTATATTCCTATAAGTCATCATCCCAATCAAATTTGCAGCTTCTCTAACAGTAGGCCTACTCTTAGATCTTAACTCCTTCAATCTCAATTCCGCTGCAATAACTTTCTTCTGTAATTCTATATCTGCAACCATTCCAGTGGCAGAAATAACCAAGTAGTCATTTATCTTAATCGCTTTCTGAACATTTTTACCTACAACAAGATTCCCTGCAGTACTTTGTCTATCTGCCCCCATAACAACTCCATCTTTACAGACAACTCCAACTATCGTTGTACCAGATTTTAGAAAATTACCTTTTAATTCTTGATCCATTTTAAAACCCTAAGTTATAAACCATTACTAAATTTTTAGAATGTACAAATACTATTGGTCTAAGGGGTTTATAAAGTTTTTGTTGATTACAGTAGTGTGCACTCTCATGACATATGTCACGAAGTTATACACCATCAACCCTACTCACCCCATCAACCTTATCAATCTTAATTATATTATCAACAAAATCTTCCATTCTCTGTTCATGACTAACTAGAATCAACTGATCAATTTCTAATTGGCTAAGAACATCCCTCATTTTATCTAATTGTTGAGCTGAAAAACCATCTGTTGGTTCGTCAAGAATAACTAAATTAGAAGTTTTAATATTGCTAAGAATAGAATTGATAACTTGATTTAATGAAAGTCTGTAAGCAAGAGCTATTGCAGTTCTCTCACCCCCACTAAGAAATTCATAATCTAGTTCATAGTCTTTTTGCTCAATAATTGGAGAGAAATCATCACCCAGTCTAGCAGAAAGATTCTCAGAAACAAGTATAGAAAACCATTTAGAAAACAATTTTGAAAATTTCTCCTTCAATGTTATCATTATCTGTTTCTCTGTAAATAAAACAATCTCCAGAAATTTCTCAGAAATCCAGAATTCCAATTCCTTCATTTTTTTAGTCTTATTTTTCAACAGCTCTTTCTTATCAACATTTTCTTGTTTCTCTTTTATTTGTTCTTCAATAAACTCTATATCCTTACTTATCTCAGCCCTCCTCACAGATAACTCTCTCTCCTTTATTTTGGCCTCTTTCAATTCTTTGTCTCTCTCCATAAAAACCACATCATATTTCTCAAATTCTTTTATAGACTCATTAATCTTCCCAATTTTTTTCATAATCTCCTCAACATTAAGAACCAAGGTCGATCTTTCTCCTTCCAAATTTAAAACATCTCGATCTTTCTCCTTTATATTCTCTAGTCTTATCTTCAGAAAATCCATTTCAGACTTCTTGTTTTCAAATCCATCAATCAATCTTCTAACTACATCTATTTTCTCATTTAAATCAGACTTCTTTTTAATCAATTCATCAGCACTTCTTCTAGATCTCTCAATTTCATTATTAGCATTATCCAGAATATTGTCTTTATAACTTGAAGAAACTTCTTGCAAACAAGTAGGACACTTATCAAGGCCAGATATTTTCCTTATAAGCAATCTAGCTTCAGCATCTTTTGCCTCAGAAGATTTAATTCTTCCAATAACATCCATAAGCTCCTTTTGCAATCCTTCAAGCTTGTCCTTCTGGAATCTAATCCTCTCATTTATAGAATTATATTCATCTACATTAAACTTCAATTTCTCGCTTTCAACAATCTGCTGCTTAATAACATCAATTTTTCCATTAACGTCTTTAATTTGTAGATTCTTTTCACTCAGTAACATATCCACCTTAGATTTCTCATTTTCAAGAGATCTTTTCTCATTTATTTTTCCCATCGTCTCCTCTAAAATATCCTCTCTCAATTTAACTTCATTCAGAGATTCATTATATTTAGATTCAATTTCTCCTAACTTCTCCTTAGATTCCTTTAACTCTTTCTTTTTCAATATGACAGATTCCCTCAAAACATCTAAATCTTGGTACAATGCACTATTTATCCTAATCTTTTCTCTTAGCCTAGAAGTTAAAATAGAGGCGTTATCCTGTATCCGTTTATACTTATCAATTCCGAAAACATGTCTTAATATGTTCAATCTGGTTTCTCCAGATTCTAAAACAATTTGCTTCATCTCTTCTTGAGGAGTATATACTGTAAATTTATACAAAAGGTTTGTTTTCTTGGAGAATTCTTTAGGATAATTTAACAATTCCAAAACTTTTGCTTTTATCTCAGTCACACTTTCCTCAAACTTCTCTCCATCAACAATAATTGAGACATAATCCTGCGTAACTGATTTCTTCCCTCTCTTTAATTTTCTCTCAATAATTATATCCTTATTATCAATCTCAAATTCTAGAACAACTCTAGCATTCTCTCGATCATTCCTTAACAAAGATGCAGCCTTTTGAGAAGGCTGAATTCCAAATAAAGCAAACTCTATTGCCAATAATATGGTAGTCTTTCCAGAACCTATATCTCCAGATAGCAATGTAGATCCCCTAGGAAAAACAACTTCCTGATCACTGTAACTTCTTAAGTTCTCAATTACCAACTTTTTTAATAGCATCTTCCTTTTTTGAAAAATAGTTCGTGAGATTTATAAGGATAGTTGTACTGAGAATAGTTAAACTTAGATAAAATGAGTCAAAAATCTCATTTTAGTTGTTGTTTGTATAATTTATGGGCCTTGGTTAATATTTATGTTGGATTATCCATTTATGGAAGAATTAAAAATAAATCAATTATTACTGCTAAGATGTTTGTGATTACCTTGTACAAGATTCAGATAGAATATTGGGATAAGACAAAATTCTCAAATGAGTTAAATTTAAAAACCTCTAATTTCTACTACCTCCAAACCGGTTGAAGAAGAGTTCTGTGATAAATTAAGATGGCAAGAGAAAGATCTAAACCTAGAACTGGAACATTCTTATCAGTAGCTCTCAGAGGAAGAATTGTGGGAAGAATGCATGAATTAGGCCTTAAACAAGCGGATATGGCAAAGGCCCTCAATCTTTCAAAAACTTCTGATAATTCTGCCGAAAGAGCTGCATCAAGAATTATTGCAGGTTCGAGGTGTCTTTATCAAGGCGAATCAAAAGAGTTGTTTGAATTTTTAGGAGATTCTATTGAATTTGAATGTTTTAGGGAGTATGCTGAAAGTGGAACATTCAATGAAGATACTTGGAATATGGAAGCGGTTGATCCTCTGAATAACCTAAGGCATGGACCTTATAGATTATATAATGATAGCTGCAATGAGACATATAGTAGTTTAGGGAATGACCATATAAGAAAATGCGAATTAATTAGAGATCTCGGTTCTGGCTTAGAACCTTTACTTTCAAAGTATGAAGGAACATTAGTAATTGGAGATCTTCCAATTGAAGTAAAAGATGTTGAAGATGGGCCTACTACTTCTTATTTTGTTAGGTGTCAACAGATACATAGAGCTTTAAATGAAACAACAAAACAAAGGAAGTTTCATGTAAGTTTAGCATCCAAGGTAGATGAACTACTTCAGAAATACGAGTCTGCAGATAGCTGATATTTTCACCTTCATCAATATTCTTAACAATCTCAGACAATCTATTAAAACAATTTAGAATCTATTCTACTTTCAGATCTCTGATTACTCAGAAAAACTTAAATAATCTCTAGCATTGTTATAAAAATGGAATTATCAAATGAATTAAGATCTCAAATTGAGAAACATCCAGAGATAGATTGGTCTATTGTTGTAAAAAAGGCTATAGAAATGAAAGAAAAAATAAAAGCACTAGAGAGCATGGAAGAAATTGCTTCGAAATCTAGATTTACTGAAGAAGATGCCAATAGAATGGGTGAGCAAGCGAAGCAAAACCGCTTAAAA
>NZCQ01000047.1 GCA_002688335.1 Candidatus Pacearchaeota archaeon
AGAATGAAAGATTCTCAAGAGTTACTAGGTAGAAAGATTAATGATTATTCTAAGGTATTTAGTGTTGATGATTATAATAAAATTGTTGAGAGTGTTGGGGGTAATGAATTTTTGGAATCTGTTGTTAAGACTAAGACAGATGGATTTATTGATCTTGATGGGTTTAAGAGATTGACCGATGAAAGTGAGATTAAGAAGGTTATCGATGAAACTAATATCTTTAGTTCTCAAACTCTTGTGGAAGCACTTGATAAGGTTGGAACGAGGGAATTGCAAGACTTGATTCTTGAGAAAGCTCAACTTAGGAAATCTTCTCCTAATCCTGCTGATGATTTACTTAGAGCTATAGAGCTAATAGAGGAAAAAGAATTAGAAGAGAGGGGGCCATTTCCAGCCGAATTACCTGAAGTAGATATTCTAAAAGATATTTATCAAAAAGAAGTTGTAGAGAGTCCTTATAACTTAAAAGAATTTATTAGAACACATTCTGATGAGGAAGTTTTAATGCTTGCAGAAGCCATTGAAAATGAAAGATTATCTTATATTTACGATAATGAGAAGTTTAAGAAACTTGATTTAAGTCCTTCTGATAACTTATTGTTGGGATTGTCTGCTTATAGAGAAACTGAAGATCTTAATAATCATAAGAATTATGGATCGAAAAAGTTTAGGGAAGATTTTGAGAGAAGATTAGACGAGTTAACTAAAGCCAGAAAAGAAATTGGGTCAAGAAAAATATATGATAAAGATTTTAGGTTTATAAATATGGGATCTAGTTCTGGTGATGTTGATGAATTAAATGATTTATCTGAATATTTAGGAGTTTCAAAAGAGAAGGTAATTAATCCTTCTAATTCTCAGGAAGTGTTTGATAAATTATCTAAAACCAAAAGAGGCCCATTAATTATATCTTTTAATGGAGAAACTATGGAAGAGGTCTTGGCCTTAACTAGATCTGAGGAAGGAATATTAACTCCAGAATTGTTTGCAAATTCCTTGATTTGGAGTAATATAAATGCAGATCAAGGAGGAGGAAAGATTATTAATTTAAATGATGTTGTTATCATGATTAATTCTAACTCAGATAATGCATATCTTGAGAGTTTCCCCAGTACTTTTTACGAAACATTAGATCAGTATAATGGAAAGATAATTGATAAGGAAGAGTTTCCTGATATTCCTACTTATAAATTTCCGAGATTAGAGGGAAAACCTATAATTGTTACTACACAAATTAGTGATGGTTCTGAGAATCCTATGATTAAATCTTTAAAGTCTGGGCCTAAGGGTCCTGTAACTGTTGATGATTTCTTGAGGAATTTGGGAGATAATATGGGAAGCGTTGATGGATCTATATCTTTTTATGATGATTCTGACGTATACAGAGAATTAAGAATAAGAAGTAGTAGGGATATTCTTGAGGGAGATGGTCTTGATGGATAGAAAAAGATCGATCTCGCGTTCCTGCTCGCAACTTCTAAACTCTATTTTGCCCTCGCAGAAATGCTCGCAAGTTTGGGTGGAGACTGCAATCTATACTTTAGTTGGGTTGACTCTTATAGCAATTATTTTGTCTGTTGCTACCCCTCAGCTTCAGAAAATTAAAGATAAGGCAGTTATTAATGATGCAACTGATTCTTTTCTCTTATTGAATGGAAAGATCATTGAGGTTGGAGAGGTTGCGGGCAATATTAGAATTGTTAATTTTAGAATTAACAAGGGTGTTTTGAGCGTAGACTCTGAAGGTGATAAGGTTATTTTTTCTCTTGAGAATACAAATCTTAAGTTTAGTGAGCCTGGATCTTCAATTGAAGAAGGAGATATCACTTATAGGACGGAGGAATATGGGAAGAGATTTACTGTTTCCTTGGATTTGACTTACGAAGGATTTGATATAACTTACAAAGGTAATTCTGAGTTGAAGGTTCTTCATAACGGATTGCATAAAATTAAATTAGAGAATCAAGGCTTTGATGAGGGGAGTGGGAAGACTAAATTGGATATTAGTTTGATTTAAGTATAGTAACACTTAAATATGACATGTGTCATATCTAAGTATGAAGTTTGATATTGATAGTTTTAAGAAAAGATATGATCAGTGCAAGGATAAAAATAGATATCAGGGTGTAGATAAGGATATTTATAGATATTATTTTAAGTCTTCTAAAAATGATCTTTCTAAATCTCAGGATGAGTTGCTATCAAGAAATCTTTTTTGGTCTATTGTTGCCTTAGATTCATCCGTATCGCAATTTATTCATGGGATTTCTATTGAGAAAAGTGGTTTACGTCCTAAGAGTAGAGTTTGTGCTGAGAATTTGGTTTTTGCTGAAGAATTTCTTAGTGAGGATGAATATATTGTTATTCAGAATATTAGAGAATTAAGAAACAAGGCAGTCTATGATGCCCTTTTTAGAGACGATTTAGATTCAAGTGTCATTAAGGGATTAATGGGCCAGTTGGAGGATATTTTTATTAAATTTGGAGTTGAAAATGATTGGTGAGTTATTACCCTTAACTAAAAGAAGGTTAAAGATTCTTTCTGGAGTTTATATCTATGGGCCCTTACATAATAGTGAACTTTCGAGGTTAGTTGATATAGATAAACAAAATGTATCTTTGCAAGTTAACAAATTATTGAAGAGAAATATAGTTAAGGTTCATAAAAAAATCGGGAGATCTATTGAATATTCATTATCTAAGGATATTGAAAAGAAATTAGGATCTTTAATAAATGAATTTAGAAAAGAGGAATTATTTATAGATTCTCCAGTTATAGGGAGGATAAGGAATTATATCTTAAAAAAATTTCCAGAGCTAGTTAAAATATATGTAATTGGGAGTTATTTAACTAACAGTGCTAAAAACGATCTAGATTTAGTTGTTATCTTTGAGAATTCTGTACCTTCTAAAATCAAGAAGGTTGTAGGGGATATTGATAAGTTATATGGGGTAAGAACCGATTTAATACCTTATAGTGAAGAGAGTTTTAAAAAGGAGAGAGATAGCGATTCTTTATTTTATCAGACTACTTTTAAAAATAGGGCAAATCATTTGTTGATATATGGGAAGTAAGACTTATCTTGAAATGGAGAAGGTTTATATTTGCTGAATTTATTTATTATTCATAAAAAGGTGAAAAATATGGAAAGAATACAGATTAAATTGAATCCTTCAATACCTCCTCTTCCAAAGATAGCTGATAAGACTAAAATTAATGTAAGGTATACTTTGATAAGTCCTTATGTTAGTGTTCATATCTATTGGGATAGCAATTTGGGAGAATTAGTTTATGAGATTGAGGAGCCTTTGCTTGATGAGAATGAGAAGAATCTTTTGATGAATCTTGAGGAGAGTATGAAGGAACTGATTAATATTAATGTTGTTGTTGAAAAGAATATGGAATCTATGATTGATTATATTTTTAAGACTTCTAAACTTTTGATAGAGGAGCTTGGATTGAAGATTAATGAGGTGTCTTATAGGAAGATATTCTATTATTTGTATAGAGATTTTATAGGGCTGAATGAAATTGAGCCGATAATTAAAGATTATTTTATTGAAGATATAGAGTGTAATGGGGTTAATACTCCGGTTTATGTGGTTCATAGATTGTATAGAAATATGAGGACAAATGTTGTTTACAAATCTGTTGATGGATTGTCGAATTTTGTTGAGAAGGTGGCTCAAAGATGTGGTAAATATGTGAGCTATGCTAATCCTTTGTTGGATGGGAGTTTGCCTGATGGAAGCAGAGTTAATGCTACTTACACTAAGGATGTTACTTCAAGGGGGCCAACATATACAATTCGTAAGTTTACAAAGATTCCTTGGACTCCGATGCAGCTATTGGGGATGGGGACTTTGTCTCCAGAGATGTTGGCATATTTCTGGATTCTTCTTGAAAACAAATCTAATATTTTGATTGCTGGAGGGACGGCTAGTGGTAAAACGACTTTGCTTAATGCTATTGCCTTTTTCATACCTCCTGAAGCTAGAGTGGTTAGTATTGAAGATAGTGTGACTGGAGATTCGAAGATAATAATAAAAGATAATGAAGGGGTGAGAAATACTACTATTAAAGAATTTGTTGATAATAAGATTGATGCGGAAGTCCTTACTCTTGATGATGATGGTAAGGTAATTTTCGTTAAACCGAGTTCTTATATAAAACATAAAGTTAACAAAGATATTTATGAAGTTTTGACTTCTAGTGGGAGGAGAGTTAGAGTTACTAAGGATCATTCTTTATTTTCGTTGGGGGAAAAAGGACTTGTAGAAGTTAAGCCAACAGATCTTGAAGAAAAAAAATCATTTATAGCAGTTCCTCGGACACTTCCAATTGAAGGTAAAAGGTGTGATCAATTAAATCTAATTAATTATTTGAAAGTCTTTGAAGATGATTATCTTGTTGGAGAGCCCCTTGGTAAACTTTTTGAAGGTTTTTCATTTAAAGATTTGGGAGTTGAAAAAGAAAGGTATAGATGGTGGAAAAAGAATAGTCTTATTAAGATAAAAGAACTTGCTAAATTGAAATATACTTTTTCTTTAGAGGATTGTAGGAAGTTACGAATCAAGAGTAAAAACAGGGCTTCAGTTCCTGTTATTTTTGAGATCACTAATGAGTTCTTAGAATTTTTAGGGCTTTGGTTGGGAGATGGTAGTTATGATAATTATAATAAAAATGCAGTTATACTATCAAACTCTGATAATGAATGTAGAAATTTATTCCTTAGAATAGCGAAATATTTAGAATCAAATTATTCTTTGATGAATGATAAAGGTATTTCGATGAGAATTCATAATAGTGTCTTTTATAAATTTATGAAATATGTTCTTAAATTTGATGGTTACTCATCAACTAAGAAAATACCAGATATTATCTTTGGTCTTACTAATTCACAGGTGAGATATTTTATTCGAGGGTATTTTAGTGCTGATGGAACTATGAAAAAAGATGAGGTTTCATGTTCTTCTCAAAGTATAGAATTGCTTGATGATCTCCAATCCTTATTTTTACGAAGAGGGATATTGGCAAGGATAAATGATTTTGATAGAAAAGATGGGTGTATAAATATGTCAATTTCTGGTTCGAAGAATATCTCAAAATTTAAGGAAATTGGATTTTTGCAGGATAGGAAAAATAGCAAATTATATTCTTGGAATAAGCATTCTCATCATACTTCTACCGACGTTATCCCCTTGAGTATCAATCAGTTACATGAGGTTAGTTCCTTATCAAAGTTATCATGGCCTTATTTACAGGGGATGCAAAATATTGGAAGAGATTATTTACAAAGAATAAGTCCGATGGGTTCAAAATATAATGATATTTCACATATAGATGTATTTTGGGATCGAGTTAAGAGTGTGAAAAAGATAAGTAGCGATGAGGTTGAAGTATTTGATCTAAGTATTCCTGGCTATGAAAAGTTTTTGTGTAATAATATCTTTGTGCATAATACGCGTGAGATAAATTTGTCTAGAGAGAATTGGTTGCCGAGCGTTGCTAGGTTGTCTTTTGGCACTCAGAAGATTGGGGAAGTTGATTTGTTTAGTTTGTTGAAGAGCTCTTTTAGACAAAATCCAGATTATGTTATAGTTGGAGAGGTCAGAGGTAAGGAGGCATCGGTTCTTTTTCAGGGAATGGCTTCAGGACATTCCTCATTGGGAACTATTCATGCAGATTCAGTTGATACTTTAATTAAGAGATTAGAAACTCCTCCAATAGAATTGTCTCCTACATTGATTAATACACTTGATGCAGTGGCTATTATGTCTCATGCTATTGTGAACAAGCAAGAGACGAGAAAACTAAGGGAAGTTGTTGAGATTATTAATATCGATGATAAGGGGAACTCTCAGGTAAATACCCCTTTTGTTTGGAATGCAAGTGAGAATGCTTTTTATTTTCAGCAGAATATTCATGCTTTTAGGAAGATTTCTGAGAAGTATGGAATGAGTATAGAGAAGTTGAATAACGAGCTTCAAACCAGGGCCAGGTTTTTGTATGAGGTTTATAAGAAGAGGATTTTTGATTTTGATAAAGTTCAGAAGTTGGTTAATGACTATCATAGAAACCCGGAAGCTACGCTAAGGGCATTTGGATTGAGTAAGTAAGAGAATCTTGAAATAATGCAATTTCAAACTCTTACTACCCATATAGTTTCAGGAGTTGAAGTCTTCGGAAATGTCAATTATGCAAGGTTCTCTTAAAGTAAACTTTTGCGTTTTACACTTAATTTGCTGCAAAAGTTTCCTGCCTGAACTTTTGTTGAATCCCCTTGTAAACTCCCAAAGTCC
>NZCQ01000048.1 GCA_002688335.1 Candidatus Pacearchaeota archaeon
TGAATATCAATTCAAAAATTAAAATATTTTTATTATTATCCTCTAATCTCATTCTCGCTCTCCATATCTTCTTCAAATTATGAGCAATACTCACCAAATTGAGCTCTAATCTCACGCCATCCAATCCCCTAAGTGAAAACTCTTCAAATTTGTAATTATATTTTACATTTCCAATTACCGGTTCAATCACATATTTTCTTTTGCTATAAATTTCTGTTCCTTCTTTAGTTTCCATCCTCTTTTTCATCCTCAACCGTTCCCGAAAGAATTCGGGAACTCTTTTCATTAGCTTTCCATCTTCCGATTTGTACACCAATCTTTTCCCTCTACCTTTTTCAACCCATGTACTTTGATACACTAACCTAACTCCTTCCAAAATAATTTCATCATTTTTCCAATCATACTCATAATCATCTTGATGAATTGTTTGATCTCTACAATTCATCACTTGTGCTTGGGCTTGATTGGGAATGTAGCCAATCATATTTTCCTCCTCGAGGAATCTCAAATTATTCGAGTTGTTGTAATTGCTATCCGCTGCAAATTTAGTGTCTTCTTTCAACTCAATATTCTCCCTTACTTCTTCTATTTGTGGTCTCAGTTGATTTGTATCTGCGTTATCTTGACACACATCATTCGCAAGAATGATTTGGTTTTTTGAATCCGCAGTGAACTGCGTATTGTAAGCTAGCTCATAGTTCCCTTTCTTACCTTTCATCATCCTGCAATCAGGATCTGTCATTGAAACTCTTTTTATTTTTTCGTCTTTTTTAAATTCCTCCTTCGCAGCCTTACAGATCTCTTTCACGCCTTGTTTATCTTTGTTCTTTCGATAGGTCTTGACTATCTCTTTCAAGTTCTTGGTCTCAAGACTTGTTTTATTTATTTCACTTTCCCCATAAATTTCTTCTTCTTGTTTATCTCTTCTCACATCTTCCTCAATCATCTCATCGATGATTGAGTCAAGTTGATTCACTTGATCCTCTTTCAAGAATTTCTTTTTACTCGCATTTGCTTTTATCTTACTGCCATCCGTACAAATAAGATTCAAGTCTACTAAATCATTTTTAGATGCAAGTTTTATAGTTTCCTTAAACACCTCTTTTATAAATGGCGCATTTTGTCGACGGAAACGACAAAATGTCCTAAAGTTTGGATTTACCTTTTCAGCCAAATACATGAAAACAAAGTTCTCACTACAAGCATTAGCAAGCTTTCTTGAAGACCGTTCATTACTCAACATCCCTTGAAGCAAAACCTTCATCAATATTCTTGGATGGTAGGATGGATGTCCTTGACCTTCGTTTATCATATCAAATCCCGAGAAATCTAGGGATTCAACAAACTCCTCAACGAAAAAACAGATATGATTTTTAGGTATCATATCGCTGATTGACTGAGGAATCAACCAATCTTGACCTTTGAAAGAACTAATGTATGCCATTTTTATACCTCTTTTATCGACTTTCGTCGATAATGTTTAATTAGTTTACCGACGGTAAACTAGTATATATAATCTTCTAATTATGGGACAGCCTGTAAAGGGTGTGGTTTTCTCAGATTACTGAGATAATAATCTTCTACTCCCATTTAATATTCTCATGCGACTCAACATAGTTTAGATCATTTGTCGCAATGTGCGCCCTAGTCAAATAATGTTCACCAGATCCTTCAAACATCGTTGCCAAAAAGTGATCGTCATCATCAGGCTTCATAGCTATTTCTGCCCTAAAGAAAACTCCCTCAGGAATAATAAATCTGCGGCCTCCATCATAGGGTTCTGGCATTTTAGGAGAACATAACCCCTCATCCAAATTTCTAGTATAAATTGTAGATCCCAATCTGAGGCAGGTCTCAAACGGGCCAAGAGTATCTAAATCAACAACCCCATTATACAATTCCCCTCCAAATCCACTAACCATTTGATCAAAGTATCTCTTAACCACCTCTGAAATCTCTCTGTAATTCATATCAAAACAATGATTATCTTATATTTATAAACATTATTATTATGATATTTGCATTACAATTCTCAAAGAAATCTGTGTGTCTCCTCAAACATTCTGCACAAATCCTTTCTTCGGCTGAAAAATATCTCCAGACTTCTTTAAATTCTCTATGGTTTCATCAAATTCCTGATCAGAATAATCTTTCAATTCTTCTCTTAAATTCTCTATGGGAATCTGCTTACCAAATCTCTCCTCCATTTTCTTTATAGTATCTTTCAACAAAACTATCTTATTTCTCTTACTAGAAGAAACCTTAGTAGTGAATCTGTCTATATCAAAAGTCTTTGTTTCCGGATCATAACCTACCTGCATGAGATAATAATTTGTCAGCTGAATAGCAACAAGCGCATCTTCTTTATCAACAGTCTGTGAGAGTCTTGTTTTTGCATGAGCCTCAGATAACCTAACCAACCCTTGCAGCTGTCTAGCTGAAATAGAAATAGAACGGCTTTCTCCCTCCTGACTAGCCTTTCTCATTTTTACATAAAAATTCTTAATTTCCTCAACAGCTTCTTCTGTTAAAACCGGCCTAATCTTCTGCTTCGCATAAGCAACATATTTCTTAAACAAATCAGAATCAATCTCAGGCTTAACCTCCTTAGCCTGATGCATGTTTAATACATGCGTTGCAATCGCATCATCCTGGGCTTGATCCGGCAAATCACGAAGAACAAAGATTAAATCAAACCTATTAATCAAAGCAGGAGGCAAATCAATTTGTTCATTTATTGATTGCAATGGCTCAAACCTACCAAACTTCGGATTCCCAGCAGCAAGAACAGAAGTCTCTGCACTCAAGGTATTACCCTGTATTGCTATCTTCCCATTCCTCCTAGTAACAAAAAACCCAGTAGAGGTCCTAAAACAAAATACCCTCCCATTGTACGAGATTTCCTTCATATGTCCCATATCCTTCCTTATAGAGAGTTCCACCATATTTGAAAGAGAGATCCTATACATATCCTTCCTACTCCCTCTTTTCCTGCCCTCATAATGTAATCCTTTATGAGCAGATTTACCAATTAAGCAAACAACAGCTTGAAAAATATCTGATAGTTGAGAAGAAGTAGATCCATAAGACTTATAATCTGAAGTTCCATCTCCCAACATCATTGCATGATAAAGAATTTCCAATTGTTCCTTAGACAAAGAAGATAGATGCAGGTCTTCAACAGGAAATTTCTTCTGATAACTTTTTCTCCCAAGCTTACTAAGATACGTAAAAAGTTGGGCATTAGTAATCTTAAATTTAGTGTACTCTTCCTTCTCGATCTCAGTTAACGTAAAACCCAAAACATCAGATAATTTTTTTAAACAAGCTTTTATTCTAGCAATATTCTCTTTATCTTTCTGGGTAATCCCAATAGTAGGAGAAGTTTCAACCCCTCCCTCAGTAAGATAATATCCTAAGAATTCAAGCCACAAATCAATAGGTATCTCCTTATCTCTATGCTGGTGAACATACTTATGATGGGTCCTTTTTTGTTTATGTTTAATCCCTGGCAACTTAAAAGTCTTAATATCATTAGAGCAAACATAATCTCCTGAATTAAGCGCCTTAATTCTTTTATAAGGAATCTCCTCTGATTTATACTGCTCATAATTCTTTCCACCCTCCTTTTTTATCAACATTTTATGATTCGGAGTTACTAACATATCAACTCTCCTTGTTTTGTAATGATGCATCTTATCAGAATATTTATATGTAAACAATCCTTTATGTGGAAGAAACTTAATACTATTCAAATTAGTATCAAATTGTGCAATTTTCAAATTTCCTACTTCGCTATATTTTTTCCATCCTTCTTCTGTCAAAACTTCAGTATCTTCCGAATAACATGCCTGAACATTAGCTTTCGAAATAGTCACGGTTTGCTGTTCCAAAGCTTCATGCATAGCACTTCTATCAGAAGGATCCATTTTTTCGATCTCATCTATACAAATAATCCCCTTATTTGCTAAAACCATTGCTCCAGCTTCAAGACTCCAACCCTTCAAAAACTCATCACGAACAACAGTAGCAGTTATTCCCGCCCCTGTAGCAGCCTTACCAACAATATACCTTCCCTTGGGAGCAATATTTGAAATAAATTTCAAAGTTACTGATTTCGCAACCCCAGGATCTCCTATCAAAAACAAATGTATATCCCCTCTAGAAATCGTCCCATCATCACTTCTCTTTTTAACTCCTCCAAACATTTGCAACACTAAAGACTCTTTAATCTGTTCATAGCCCCATATACTTGAAGCAATACTATCTCTCAACTTAGTAAATACCTCAGGATCTTCTGCCAACTCCTGTATTTGCCTTTCATCTTCTTCAGATATATCCAAATCTTCATATGTTGTTTCCAGAGGAATAAGATTATTTGCCTCTAAAGCAAGATCAAACCTCGTAGAAATAGAACCTGAAGGCAAGGGAACCGGGACCTCTTTCAAAATTCCAAGAACCCTAACCTTACTTCCAGGAGTAGTCTTCTCTTCCATATTGGGCTCAACCAAATCTTCCTTCAAAAAAACATTAAGCCTTCTTGGCTGTTCTCCTCCCGTCAAGCTTTCAGGAGATTCCTCTATAACTAACCTCTGAGCATCAACCATAGACTTACTTAATAAATTAAACTGACCCTTTCTACCACAAGAACATCTTGAAGGCTCTCTAAACTTCTTCTCAATCTGTAAAACAGAGATCACAGTACCACAAGAAGGACATTCAAATCTTGCATTAACTACCTGAGGTCTAACTTCTGAAGCCTGCCTAACTAATCCCTCAAAAAAAATCATCTGATTTAGATGACTCGCTCTAATAGTCCTTATCTTAACTTTCTGGGTCTCGGGCAAATCATTAAACCTCAACCTAGGATTCTTAATCAACCCAGATTCCTCAAGGGCTGTTTCAAGTAACTGCAAAACCTCTTCTGGATTACTCATCAAAGCCTCTGCCAAGGCAGGAGAACTAGAAGCCAAATCCCCAAAGTTAGCAAAAACAACCTTCCTCCCCTTTCTAACACTCTCCCCTATATCTTTCTTATAAGAATCAAAGAAAATCTTAGCATCGTTAATCAATTCTTGCATATCTTGCTGAGCCATATTCTTCCTCCTTTGTATATAAAACTCAATAGCAAGGAATTTATAAGTATTTATTGCATATGAGAATAGGATTAGAAAATAACCTTAAAACACATAATTTTAAAACATATAAATACCTATTGATTTTATGCATAGAACTCAGTTTGACATGGTCATTAGATATCATCAACCTGAAGAATATCTCGAATCAAGTTTTGATGTCCGTGCAACATCAGACTCTGAGGACCAAATAGAATTGATCGGTAGATTTCTCCTAGATGAACCCCTTCAATCATATCAACCAGAACAAAAGATTCCTCGAGACGCATACGTTATAAAACTAATATGGCATCCAAAAAACAATATTATGCACACAATAAGCAGCGATTCAAGCGGAGAACCCATTCACCCAAAACTAAGAAATAATATTCTGGCATTAGTACTAGGACACCTAGAAGAATCTACTTATTAGATTCTGCTTCCTTCAAAGTCTTAATCAATTGCTGCATAGAATCTTCCAACTGTTGATTATTCTTAGTTCCAGTACAAACCAACTTCCCATTACTAAACAACAAAAATGTCGCAGGAGGCTCATCTAACTTATAAACCAAACCGGGAAATTGTTCTGGCTCATACTCTGTATTTTCCAATTCCAATGAAAGATAATTAAGATTCAACATCATGTCAATACTCCCACTAGCAACAATATTCTGAACAGTTATCTTAGGCTTCTCAGTTATCTTAACATTTATCTTCTTCAATGTTTTAATAACCTGCTCTATAACTTCCTTAACTTGAGCAATCGATTTAGTTCCAGTACAAACTAAATTCCCAGAAGAAAAAACCAAAACAGCAGATTTAGGTTCTTTAACCCTTAAAACCAATCCCGGAAACTGCTCCGGATTATATTCTGTATTTGGAATAGTCTTCGCCAACTTCGTCAAAGGAACGTCTTTTCCCAAAGAAGTAGTAGCTACAATATTTTGAATCTTTGAAGAAACTTTGGAATTTGCCATTTGTTACTCAATAATAATTATACCAATTCTAGATTATTTTAGTTTATAAAGGTTTCTAATCCGGATTTTTTTACCGACGGAAAGAAAAAAGATAAAAGGAAGGTTTTTAAAGGAGCAGGTTAGGATTTAAGATAGATTTGTTTAAAAAGAGGGGAGTAATTTGTTATCATATGGTGGAAAGATTGGATCCAAAATATGTTGGTGAATTAATGAGAAGATGCATAAAACTCTCTCAAATATACGTTCTTGGGGTTAGTGGTCCTTATGTTGGATCGATTTATCTTGATGAAAATCAAAAAATAATTGGTGAAGGTCATAAAAAGATAATCGATGGTACGGGTTTAGTTTTACATGCTGAACGAGACGCTTTTAATAATATTAAAATAGGAAATATACCAAAAACTCTTGTAACAACCCTTGAACCTTGTGTAAACTTTAATTTAAAAAAAAGAAAAAGAGAGATATTTGATCCCTGTTCCGAATTAATAGTGAATGAAGGGATTAAACAAGTTTATATTCAAAGAGTTGATAGAAATCCAAGAGTTAGAACGCAGGGGATCGAATATTTGAGGAGGAATGGTGTTTATGTTGAAGTTTTAGGGTGGCCAAGTTTTGAAGTTAAAGATGTAATAAATAATGTTAATAATGAACCTTCAACTCATGCCTAACATAATCATCGCTAATTTCCTTTAAACTAGCAACATCATTTAATCCCTTATCATCCCTAAGTCTAACAATTCTAGGAAACCTCAAAGCAAACCCCGATTTGTATGTTGGAGATCTCTGGATATTCTGATAGATTATTGTAACAATTATCTTTGGCTTAATAACCGCCCCCCTTCCACTCTCCTTAACTATAAACCTCCTCAACCTATCATTCAACTCCTTAAAAGACAATCCCAATTCCTCCTTTTCTTTTAATCCTGTTGAAGCCTTTCCAATCTCCAAAAACTTACCCTCATCTCTACAAGATAAAGTAAAAGAAGACAGAATTCCTGCCCTCTTGCCCTTTCCATATTCTCCTCCAGTTATCACAAGATCTAATTCATTCTCAGCAGGTTTCAACTTCAACATATGTCCAACCCTCGCTCCAGGAACATACCTAGAATGAAGATTCTTAATCATCAAACCTTCTTGATTATCCTTCAACGCATCCTTATAAAACTTCTCAGCTTTTTTCTCATCACTAGTTATCAGCTGATGAGAACACCTAATCTTATGTTTGTATGGTTTAATTAAATCTCTCATTATCTTAGTTCTTTTTTCAAATGGCTCTCCGATTAAACTCTTACCATTCAAATAAAGAATATCAAAAACATTCACCTCGATAGGAAGCTCCTTAACAAGTTTCTCAATATTATGCTTCCTCTTTATCCTCTGAGAGATAGCCTCAAAAGGCCTATACTTCAAGCTTTTCGGATCATAACCAATTGCCTCGCTATCAATTATAAAAGAATCAGCTTTAATATGATCTCTAATATAACCAGCAACATCTGGAAACTGATTAGTCACATTATCAAGTCTTCTAGTAAATATCTTAACCTTCCCTTTTTTATCTTTATTAATCAGCATTCTAAATCCATCATACTTATATTCAAAAGCAGCAGGCCTCCCAACCCTCTTAAAACCATCCTCGAGATTATCTGCCTTCAAAGCAAGCATAAGCTTTATTGGATGTCCAGGATTCAATTGTATCTTCTTTAATTCATCTATCCCTTTCCTCATCTTTTCAAATATCAAAGCAAAGTCGTTTGTCTTATCATAAGCTTCCTGAACAATTCCCGAAACCTCTTTCTTCTCATCAGAATTTGAATAAGTTTGAACAATCGCATCCCTTATTGTTCCAGATGCCACCCCAATTCTTAAATCTCCAATCAACGTTCTAATAATATACTTAGCCTCTTTTCCAGATGCAGAAGTCAACAACTCAGATATCAAGGAAAGCTTCCTTCCAATAGTCCCCTTCCCTTCTAACTCTGGAAGTTTCCTCAAATTATCCAATACTTTTCTAACACTCAAACTTTTAGAAAATAAAGTGTTCTGCTTTTTCTTACCAATAACCTTCTCAGCAACCTCTCCTAAATCACCAATTTTCTTCCAATCATCAATGATCCTATCACCAACTATCCCTGAAGCTTTTGACAAAGCTTTAATACACAACCTCTCAGAAATCCCAAACTCTTTCTCAGAATAATCCGGAAAAGCCTTTCCTTGCAACAAATAAATACTCTCACCACCATTAAGCTTCTTCAAGAAATTAGAAAGAATCTCTGTCTTCCGAAGCCTCGAAGAATTATCCTCCAATTCCTGATACATATCACTCAACTCTGAATATCTCATCTTTTTATTATCTAGTAATTAGCTTTTATAAACTATCATTAATTTTCAGACAACTTACTTATTTTTGAAATAGTCTCATCCTGAAATCTTAAACTCTGCCTCTTAAATTCTCTCAGCTCTCCAACATCTCCTTTTAAACTGAATAAGATGCTTATAATTACTATCTGAAGGGAGACCAATATACCAATAACGGAAAACATAATACTTATCTCAGTCGGACTATGACCCAATAGCTTTTGTAAGATCATCCAGATTGTTATTATCATTAATCCAATTGATAAGATTGTAAAAATTATTCTTATTAAATCTAGAACTTTTTTATTCATCTTAAATATCTAACTACCAACCAAGTTAAATAAATAACCGCCAAGATTATTAAAACTATATAGAGAA
>NZCQ01000049.1 GCA_002688335.1 Candidatus Pacearchaeota archaeon
ATTTTATGATCTGAATTTGCATATAATAAATCTTGGGCATCAGTGTTAAGGGCAATAAACTCTCCTCCTTTAATACCTATTTCTTTCATTCTACTAATTGTATTTCCTCCAGCGCCCCCTAAGCCAAATACCTTCACCTTAGCATGTTGTTTTTGTAACAGTTCTTCAAGTTCTTTGTCTATTTCAGCTAATTCTGCATTTTTATCTAATCTTAGCTGTGGTGATTGAAAACCTTTTTGGTCAGGATTTTGTGGTTCATGAAAATGAGGTGGATGATCTTCCTTTGTTATGAAATCTGCATTATGTCTCTCTCTTTCTAACTGATCATAATCTGGTGTGGAAACTGGCTGTTCCTCTCTTTTGGGATATTCCTCTTCCATCTCTGGAGGAGCTTAATTCGATATATAAATATTATTGGTATTTGAAGAGTGTTTTCAGAATACTACTTTTTTTCAGGTTTTTTATCTTCCTTCTTCTCTTCAGCAGTAAACTCTAGCCCAGTTATCTCAGAAAATTTTGGTCCAATCATGTCGATGAATTGTTTTATTTTTTCATCTTTAAAAATTACTTTTTTATCTTTTATTTCAAAGTCAAATCTTTGTTTGAAGAAGAAATCTTGCAGTGCATTTATTTTTTCTTTGTCTTCTGTGATTATTTTATTGATTTTGTATTTATAGTCAACTTCTTTTCCGGCGATAGGGTTGTTGAAATCCATTGTTACTCTTCCACCATTGACTGAAAGTACTTTGGCTATTGTGTTGTCTAGTTGTAGTGCCATTCCAGGGTAAGGATTTATGTTTTGTTTTGTGAAATGTGAAAGTCCGTAGGTTTTTATCATAGATGGATCACGTTTTCCAAAAGCTTTTTCTGGCATGATGTGGACAGAATATTCTTTTCCAGTTTCTTTGCCTTCTAAGTCTTCATCTAATCCTTGCAAGATCATTTGGTTTCCTACAGAGATAGTTAAGGGTTTAATGTTCTTAGCATCTATTCCCATCTCTTCTGCATCCTTTTTGTTAGTTGTATCGAAGATTTCGTTATTGGCTAAGCCTGTGAATTCTATTTCAATGAAATCGTTTTTTTTGATTTTGGTCATAGTATTGATTGGACTAAGTGGTTTTAAAGGTTTTGTATAATATTTTTTAATTCTTCAAATAGTATAAGCCCTCCAAAAAATAATTAAACCCCTCTTTCATATTTTGGTAATGGCCTGTAGATCGAAGATGCTCACATCAAAGTCAGATGATTATCAGGCAAGATATCCTTCAGGAGTATTTTATGGGATAAGAGATTTATCGCAAATTACCTCTGTTAGTTATGACAGGGTTAGAGTGTGGATAAAAAAATCTAAAATGTTCTCTTTTGATGCAAATGGGAATGTTAACAATAGTAAACAGACTAAAAAATATATTCCTAGAGAAACACTTATTGATTTTTTTGACGGAGACGAAGTCTTATTAAAACGCCTTGAAGATATTCCTATTTCAGGAGATTAATTTATTTAAAATATCGAGAAACATTTATAAACACTTTTTTTTACTAACTAATATGGTTAAGTTAATTAGTGCGACGGAGGCTAGGTCTGGTGCTACGATTTTGGTTGAGGGTGTTGCGTGTGTTGTTAGGAGTAATGATATAAGTAAGACTGGAAAGCATGGGCATGCTAAATGTAGGATTGAGGCAATTGGGATTATTGATGGTAAGAAAAGAGTTTTTGTGACTGGAGGTCATGAGAGGATAGAGGTTCCTAATGTTAGTAAGAATAAGGCTCAGGTTTTGAATATGGTAGGAGATGATAAAGCTAGTATAATGGATCTGGAAAGTTATGAGACTATAGAAGTTCCGATGATGGAAGATCTGAAAGGTCAAGTTGCTGGAGAGGATCAGGTGGAGTATTGGGATATTGAGGGAGTTAAAATAATTAAGAGGAAGTTGTAGGATGAATAATTTGGATGGTTTTATTAATGGTCATGGAAAGGGACTTGATATTTATGTGAAGGGTGCTTGGTTAGTCCCTCTTGATAGTGTTCATAGAGATGATCTAAATGCCGGCACTAAAAAAGTATTAGATTTAGACTCCAGATATTCTTTAGTGGCGGAGGGGGAAGATCGTGCTGCCGGAGACGGAAGTAGGTTTACCGTTTATGGGATTAGTGGTCTGGATGATTCTTATGTCCTCATTAGAGAATCCCAAAGATTTCCAGTTGCTTATGTAGCTACTTCTAATGATCGAGTTACCAATAGTGAAACTTCTCACTTATCAGGATTATTGGAAGGCTCTCTGCGTAATAGATTTGCACTTAATAGTATGGGAAAGGTAACAAAATCTAAGGTTCCTTATGCTGTTGGAAGATTTAAGAGTTTTTTGAGATCTAAATTACCATTAGGAGTGTTATCAATATAATATGGCAACCAAGTTACCAGCTGCTCAAGCTCGATTGTATAAGAATATGTTTGTTTGTAAACAATGTAAGTCTAAACTTAGAGCGGATCCTAGGAAGGTTTTGGAGAAAAAGGTTAGGTGTAGGAAGTGTTTGAAGAGTGTGTTTAGGCCTGTGAGGAAGAAGTAGATTTGCATATTATTTCTAGATTATTGTTAATGTATAAAATTATTAGGAGGGTCTCCCTCACAAAGCTTGGAAGTTCTCATCCCAAGTGATTACATTAAGATACCGTCAAAATTTCAACGATAGGTTTTTATATTTAGGGCTATTATATTTATCATGGAAACCAGTTATGATTATGCGGAGGATTTGGATGTACTTCATATTTTTACTAGTGAAATTAGAGATGGTATAAAAGGTGGACTTGGTTATGGCAATTTCAACATAGATATTGGAACTGATGGACAGATTGTTGGAATTGAATTGGAGGGAGCTAGCCATATACTTAAGCTGAATCCTGAAATTTTAACTAATTTAGATAATGTTATGATTATTGAAAGAGAAACGGATGGGCTAATTTTTGCAGGAGTTAGAGTAGCCAAAGGAGAGAAAAGTTCAATGGTGCAGGTAAATATTCCTAGAGAAGATATGGATCAATTTGGGGTTTTAAAAGCTACAAACTAAAATTATATTTCTCATCAATTGCTTTTTCTAATCTTCTATAAATTCTTATTGCTAAAAAGATGCTTGCTGGTTCATCCAAAATATATCCTATTTTCACAAAAACTGTTTCTTTTTCTTTATAACAGAGGGTATATTTGAAACCGTCTTTTGTTTCTCTCTTAAATCCTTTTCTTATTTGGTGTTTATTATTGTATATTTCTTTTAATTCTGATAACTCTATCTCATGTCTTGAAATTCCTATAATAACTCCTGTATATTTATCTTTAAGATAATGTGCATGAATCTTAAAGTCTTCAAATTTCTTTTCTGTTAATATATTTTTTATTTTTGCCTTATCTTCTTCTGTTGTTTTCTTCTCCTACCATCCATAAATTAATCAAGAAACATTTAAAAACTTATTTTGATATCTCGATTGATCATGGTTTCAATTTATGTTTATGATATCGGATTTTTGATTTTATTTAGTTTGTTCGTTTTCATGTTCCTTCGAAAAAATAGGAAAAAGTTGCAGAAGGAAGGTATAATGTATCTTTATCGGACTAGAGTGGGGATTAAGTTTATTGATTATGTTGGGACTAAGTACAAAAAGGCTTTGACGGTTTATGCTTTTTTGGGTGTTATAGTTGGATATTTGTTAATGGCTAGTATGATTTGGTTCTTATGGAAGTTGTTGCAGGTTTATTTGTTTAACCCTGCAATTGTGCAAGCTATAAAAATTCCTCCGTTAATGCCTTTGATTCCTTATTTGCCGGAAGCGTTTAGTGTTAGTTTTCTGCCTCCGTTTTATTTTACTTATTGGATAATTAGTATTGCGGTTATAGCTTTATTTCATGAGTTTGCTCATGGGATAATTGCTCGTAGGTATAATATTAGGATTCTTACTACTGGTTTTGGTTTCTTAGGACCATTCTTAGCTGCTTTTGTTGAGCCTGATGAGAAAGAGATGGAAGATAAGCCTAAGTATCAACAGTTGGCTGTTTTGAGTGCTGGAGTTTTTACTAATCTGATATTGGCTGTTTTGTTCTTTTTGTTGTTAAGTTATTTTTTCCTATGGGCATATGCTCCTGCTGGAGCGGTGTTTAATGATTATGGGGCTGGTGTTGTGCAGGTTGTAGCAATAGGTATGATAGGGGGGCAGGTGGTGGATAGTTTAGATGATGATGGGTTATTGGATGTTATTGAGAGAAATGGGTTAGAGGATGATTTTGTTTTGGGTAGTAATGGCAATGAGATAAGGATGGTTAAAATCGTTGCTGATGAGGATAATTATTATATTCCTGTAGAAAATTTGAGAAATCAATTGAAAGATAGGAAGGATGAGAATGTTGTTGCATTGTATGAGGATTTGCCTGCTATAAATGCTGGTTTGAGAGGAGTTGTAGTTGAGATTGATGGTAAGGAGATTAAGGGTATGGAACATTTGGGAGAGGTTTTGAGTGATTATCAGGTTGGAGATTCTGTTAATGTTGTAACTAAGGATAAGGATGAGGTGCTTGAATATGATTTAGTTTTAGGAGAGTATAGTAGTGATCCTGGTAGAGCTGTATTGGGAATAGGTTTGAGGACTAGTGGGGGGGAGAGGATATTGGGTATGATAACAGAGTTTTTTAATTTCTTTAAGAAAGACGGAACCCATTATGAGCCAAAGTTTAATCCTGAACTTGTGATCTTTATTTACAATTTGATATGGTGGTTGGCTTTGATTAATCTGAGTGTTGCTTTGATTAACATGTGGCCTGTTGCTATCTTTGATGGTGGAAGGTTTTTTATGCTTAGTGTTTGGGCTATAACTGGCAGTGAGAAGTTTGCAATGAAGGCTTTTAAGTTTGTTACTTATCTGATATTATTTTGTTTGGCGTTAATGATGGCGGGGTGGATATGGTTTGTTGGTATCCCTTGGTTATTGGAGCAGGTTGGGTTGTTTTGGGCTATATTTTAGGAATATTATAAAACTTACTTAGATCTCGTATTTTTTCTTTGCCTTCATTGTTTGTAGTAAATCTAAACTTAGGTCTCCCCATTTCTGGTTTGCTAGTGGAATGATCTTTATCTATATATTCTCCTAGACGTTCAATTTCTCTGAAAAATGTTGAGGGATTAACATCCCATTTAAGATTGCTAGTAAGTTCAACTCGGGTTTGTCCTCCATCTACATCACACCCCCTTAGTACTAAATATTGAAAATATGAGTGGCTTGGCAAATACATTAGATTGTAATAAGAATGGAATATATAAATATTTGTTTACATAAACACCAATCCATCTTTTGTTAGAACGGTGAATCTTATTCCGACGGGATCTGATAATAGTGCTGAGATTAGGGCCATGTGGGTTTTTCCGTTTCCGCTTGCGATGGATAGAGCTACTTCAGTTCCTTTGATTTTTCCCTTAAGCTTTTTTGAGATTTGATCTTTAAGATCTGTAATTGGTTGGTCTGTGATTTCGATGAATTCGAAGTCTTTGCTGTTAGTGAAGTTTTTTGATGTGCTATCTCCTAAGAGGATAATATTATCCCAGTCACCGTGATTGATTACTCCTGAGACTTGGCCCATTGTTCCCTCGTCTTTTCCTAGAAGTGCGATTAGTTCCATTAGATAGAAACTGCGGATAAATTTATAAGGTTTTATGTTCTTGAGTAATAGAGGTTAATATGGATTTAGAAAAAGAGGTAGTTGGAATAAAAGAGAGGAATAAAAGAGTTGAGGGGGATAAGGCTTGGGAGACTAGTTGGACTAGGAGATTGTTGGTGGTGGTTTTGACTTATATTGTGATTGTTGTGTTCTTTTATTCTGCGGGTTTGCCTGATCCATTTGTTAATGCTATAGTTCCTGCTCTTGCTTTTGTTTTGTCTACATTTAGTATGCCTATGTTTAAGAAAATGTGGTTGAAAAATAGAAGATGAAAGATCTACCCTTATCTGAGATAACATTAAGAAAGTATGAGAAGCCGGAAGGTTTGGAGAAGAGAGAGTTGGTTAGGAAGATTTGTTTGGGTTTGGGTTTGTTGCAGTTAGGTGATAGTCGTGATGTTATTGTGGATATCTTGATGGTTTTGATTGATGCAAATTCTGGTAAGGAGAGGTTGACTTCGGATGAGATTGGTAAGAGAGTTAGTGAGGTTCGGAAGAAGTATAGTTTGGATACTAAGGGGTTAGCAGAGAGTAATATTAGAAGACAGTTGAAGCGGCTTCGAGATAATATGTTGGTGGATAAGAAGGGTAATAATTATTATTTGCATGAGCATGAGAGTTTGAGTGAGATTTTTGAGAATAGTGTTGAGAGGTTTGTATTGCCGCAGATTGTTGAGAGAGTCAAAGAATACCTCGAAGAATTAAATAAAGAATAGTTCTCAGTATTCTAGGCTCGTAAAAATTCTATGAGAATTTTTCCGATTAAGGAGTATCTTGGTGAGTTGGATAAATAATTGTTAGATTTAGGAGCGTGTCTAGAAAATAATTATAAATGGAATTCACCTCATTTTATTAACTAAACAAGGAGGTGAAAACCATGTTACCTAGATGGATA
>NZCQ01000050.1 GCA_002688335.1 Candidatus Pacearchaeota archaeon
AAGAGACACCATAATGTTGGAGGATTGCCGGATAGAATGGAATTAGAAGTTGTTGAACCCTTTAGACACTTATTTAAGGATGAAGTTAGGAAGATGGCTAGAGAGAAACTAGGAATGGGAGATGAGTTGGTTTATCGGCATCCCTCTCCAGGACCTGGATTGGCGATTCGCATTATGGGAGATGTTACCAGCGAGAAATTGGATATACTGAGGAGAGCTGATTTTATTTTAAATGATGAAATTAGAGAGAGGGGATTATATCGTGAGATTGATCAGGCCTTTGCTGGATTAAGTAGTAATAAAACAACAGGTGTTATGGGCGATGAAGGAACATATGAGGGAGAGATAAGAATAAGGACGATCTGTTCTAATGATTTTATGACTGCAGATGTTTTTAGGTATGAGTGGGATGATTTACAAGCGATATCAAATAGGATAGTTAGCGAGATAAAGGGCGTGAATCGTGTTTCTTATGATATATCTCAAAAACCTCCTGCAACAATTGAGTGGGAATAGTGAGATAGAGAATTTTGCAAGAACACAAAAATCAAAACTCCCTAAGAAGAACTTTGCTCAAATTTCTTTCGTAAATCGCAATTATGCAAGGTTCTTAATAAGAAAAAATATAACTTGTAAAGTTAAATTGGATTTAAATAACTTTTGTGGTGGGATGGTAGTATTAGGGTGAGGGATAATTTATAAGTTAGGGGGGTTTGTTTATGGTTTAATGGAAAAAGGGCTGAGATTACCAAAGGATTTTTCTTTAGATATCTTTGTTGATGTTTTTATTAGGGAAAGTTTGGAGCTTGTTAGATCGAATAAGAGGATTCCCTTAGATAAGTTTGACATTGATTTAAGAAACCAGATTTCTGGAAAATCTGGAGTTAGTGAAGATGTTGTTAAATATTTGCACCACTCATTTTATTGGGAATTTTTTGATAATGGAGATAAGAATATATTAAATCGCATACAAGCCCCTCAAAATGGAGAAATAGGTTATGTTGAGTTATCTCGAGATTATAATGAACGTGAGATTTCAGAATTGGTAGCATCTCATTTAGAGAAATATGTGAATTCAACGAATGGATGTGGCAAGGATCCTTATTTAGTAGCTCGTGTAAAAAGAATCAGTTTTCAAGAAGATTCTTGAAAATCGCTGCCTGATTTTTTAAAATTTCTTTTAGTTCTTCTTCATTGGCGTTAAATGTTTGTTTTAATGTTTTAAATTTTTTTAATAACGCTTTAGATTTTTTAGGGCCTATATTGGGGAAGGATTCTAAGATGTATTCTTTTTGTTCTTCAATTGTTTTTGGGATTCTAGAATGTAATGATATGGGGGTTTTTGATTTTAATTGTTGTTTTGCTAGAGTTATTAAGTATTTAGAAGTTTCTTCATAATCTTTTGTTTGTATTATTGATGTGTTGTTGTTTGTCGATATAGATGTGACTAGCCCCCTGATAGCTTTAGAAATGTTTGTGTTTTCGTCTAGGACTTCTTGCAAGTTTCCTTCAATTATTAGTAATGATTTTGGATATTTTTCCATCTGTTTTAGCTGCTGAATTAGACGTTTGTTGATCATTGAGTTGATTAGATCTGAAATTGTTTTTCTTTCGATTGCAATGTCTCCTATAAGGTAGTCTGCTATTTTTAGTGATTTTACTTGGAGTTTTACTTCTGCTGATTCATGGAGTGAAGATAAGACTAATGAATTCTTTTCATGAATGTCTGCTATTATTAAAGGGAGGATTTTTGGTTTGGTTTTTCTAGATGATTTGAATATGTTGTGGAGCATTTTATTTGTTTAAGTCAGATTTAATTTTATTTATAACTTCTTCAGCTGTTTTATTACAATAATCAACAATAATTCCATAACCAAATTTAGTAACAGCATTATGTACGGCAATAGCTGCCCATATACTCTGGAATTTTTTTACCCTCTATCATTCTCTTTGTTTTTTCTTTTACGGTTTGGAAATTGGGTTCTTTTGTAAAATGATTATTTAAGATTATGCAATTTTCTCTAAGATTCTTCTTTATGACTTTATTATACAATAACTCTCCTTTTTCAATCAGTTTTTTAGCTTCTTCAATCTCTCTATCTTTAGTGAAGACTATTGCTCTAATTAACGAGTTGGTAAGTGTTGCTGCGGTAGTTCTGTGAGTTCCATCTAATAAAAAATACTCAGATTCTTGGTGATGTTCTTCAAATTCTTTATATTTTCTAATCAGTTCTTTGTCAAGGTACTGGACGACTATCTCTCTAGGAATTACGGGACAAAAGGGAATCTCTGTTTCATTACTTTTTCTATAAGCTTCAAAATATTGTTTTAGAGCTTGCTCACTATATATGGGAAAATCATTTAATGTAATGATTTGATTGGGATTTAGATTAATTATTTTCATGGTTTTATTGGATTTAGATGATTTATAAAGCTTGGTGAAAACTAGAAAGGCCAGAGGTTTTTTAAATTATTGTAGTTTTTGAATAATATGAAAAAGAGGCATGGATCAAAGAAGGTGCATGATGTTATAATTATTGGAGGGGGCATTGCAGGTCTTTCTTGTGCGAGAAGATTACAGGATAATGGTGAATCTTTTATTATGATAACTCCCGAAGTTGGTGGTAGGATGCTTCTTTCAAAGAAAGGAGATGTTAATTATGGAGCATATTTAGTCACAGATTATTATAAAAATTTTAATAAATATGCTACCCTTACTAAAAAGATATCTTTTAGTGATCTAAAGTTTCACCTCGGGAACAGAGATTATTCTTTTTTTAATAAATATCTTTTTATATATATGGGCCAATTATTTCGCTTTTATAAGACATTGTATCGTTTTTCGAGAGAATATGAAAAGTTTAGGGAAAACTCATTAATTATGTCTCAAAAAGAAGCGCTTATGAAAAATGATTTCTTATTTAATTTATATAAACAACCTGCAAAAAAATTTGTAAAGCGGCATAAGATGGAAGATATTGTTAATAAAGTCATTGGACAACCTGTATATGCTATTACTTTTTCTTCAATAAAAGATGGGCAAGCTTTTTCTTTTTTTCATGCATGTTTATTGCTTAATTCAAATATGCACGAGTTCAAATTTGATTTCGAGAAAATTACTAAAGGTTATAAAAAAAGAATTATAAATGATGAGATAAAATCTATTAAAAAAGAAGGAGAAGTTTATGTTTTAAAAGGGAATGCTGGGAGATTATATTTTTCTAGAAAGGTTGTTGTTGCAACTCCAATACAGGTTTCGAAGAAATTATTGAAACTTAAAAAGATGAATAAGGTAGTAAATGCTTATATGTATCACTTAGAGGGTTCGATAAGGAAAGAATGGGAATCAAAGGATTTTCAATTATTTTCTCCAGATCATAATGTTTGTGTTATAGCTCGCCAAACTGATAAAACATTTTTAGTTTATTCTAAGAAGAAGCCAAATCTTAAGAGATATTTTAAAAAATATAAAATTATTTACAAAAAGTCTTGGCGTCAGCATTTACTTCCTTAGGGAACGTACTTTTTGATTGTGAGCAGAAAGAGAATTTATATATGATTGGAGATTGTAATCTTTGTGGACTTGAAGACAGTTTTATTACGGGAGTATATGCGGCGAATAGGATCTTAAATAAAGTATAAACGAGGAAGAAATGACGATTTAAGAGATTAGGATCTATCCCTCCTTATGAACATTGAAAGTACATATAAAATTTATTATTCTTTCTCACTTCATTTAAAACAAAGTCTTCTGTTTTTTATTAAAGACACCTAATGGTTTCTTTGATGATTCTTCTTTTATATTTAGCTTTCCATCATCAAGATCTTTTTTAATAGATTCTATGGAATCATACATCTTTTTCTCTCTAGATCTTGATGCATAATAAAAGATTTCATCTAGAGTGTCTAAGGTTAATAGAATGGTTAGTTTTCCTTTCATAAGTCTTGCAGTTCTTCCAGCTCGTTGTATTTTTCTTATGGCTGAGGGAATTGGTTCATAGAAGATAACTGAATTAACTTCTGGAATGTCTAAACCTTCTTCTGCAATTGATGTTGCGACGATGGTGTTTATTTCTCCGCTTCTAAATTTATCCATAATCTCTTGTTGTTCTTTTTGAGATAATCCTGAATTTTCTTTTTTTGCTTGTCCAACAAACATGCTTGCCCTAATTCCTTCTATTTTGTTTAATTCTTCTGTTATCTTGTATACTGTGTCTCTGTATTGGGAGAAGATTATTGTCTTGTTTTTTGGAGATTCTTCTATCAGGGATTTTAGTTCTAATAATTTTGGATGCTCGAGATTTCTTGAGATTAATTCATTTATTAATGTGTGGGCTTTTGTGAAGTTGGGGTTTTTAATTAATTGTTGAACTGCTTTTGATTGTTTTTTTGCTGCTTGTTCATAGATAGATTTTATGTATTTTTGAGATGCATAGAGAGTTTGAGTTTCAAATAACTCTATTAAATGGGATATTTTTATTGCTTGTGCGGAAGCAGTTACTCCTCCGAATAGGTTGAAATTTCTATTTCCAGATCTAAGCTGATTCATAAGATTTGCTTGTAATTCTAATATGTTTGTTTTAGTTGGAGGTTTGAAAAGTAGTTTTCTGTTTTTTAATTCTAAGATTTTTCTTTCGTAAATTGTTTTAATTAATTTTGAGATTTCTTTGAATGATTCTGGAAATTCTATTTTAATTATGTTAAACTCTAGTTCTTGAAGGTATGTTGAAACATCTGATGATTCTCTTGTTCTAAGTTCTATTGTTTCAATGCCTAGATTTTCTGCTATTTGTTTAATTGTTTTCTTGTTAGTTCCAGGACTTGCAGTGAGTCCTAGTACTTTTTGGAATTTTGCTTGTTCCTTGTATGTTTCGGCAATTTTTGTATATGCATAATTTTTTAGGCAGCGATGAGATTCGTCTATTATTAGGAGAGAAACTTCTTCTAGATTGTATAGGTTTTTTTCAAGATCATTTCTGATGCATTGAGGAGTTGAGAATATGATGTCCGAGGTTTCCCATAAACCTTTTCTCTTTTCTGCAGAAGTTTTTCCAGTGAATAATATTAGTTCTGCAAATAGTTCTGGAAGATGTTTTTGGAAGTAGGATAAATGTTGTTCTGCTAAAGGTCTTGTTGGTGCGAGGAAGAGAGTTTTTGTTCCCGGATTTTTCTTTTGAGTGTGAATGGATAGCATTAGTGCTATTAGGGTTTTTCCTAATCCCGTTGGAAGGACAACTAATGTGTTCTTTTCTTTAGCTATTTCAAAAATATCTTGTTGATATTTCCTAGGTTTTATATTTGAGAGGATTTGGTTTGGCATGATACTTGAAAAGGGAATAAGAAGTATATTAAGATTTAGAAAATAATCATCAGTCCTAAACTTGTTAAGAAAATTATTACCATAAGGATCCACCCTAAATAGGCTCCGTAGAATAGCTTTGTTCCATCAAGATTGCCTAGAGGGAGAAGATTCCATGCTCCATAGTATATGGAGAAGGTTGTTAGGAGAGTTCCTTCAGGGAATCCTAAGGAGTTTATTATTAGGCCGATTAGTGCTAAGGCTAGCAGAGCATAGAATCCTGATGCGGAAGTGTATGCTAGGTCCTCTTCGTTTATGAATTCTGGTTCTTTTTTTTGGGCTCTTCTTTGTCCTGCCGCTCTTAGTAATCTTCTTGTTTCGACGTTTTCTGCGTTAAATTGAAGGAATGTTAGAGGCTTTATATACCCTAGAGAGAATAAAGCTAAGAAGAAAGGAAAGACTAATCCTAATGGAAACGGTTTTTTTAGATAAGATCTCTTGTAATAACCCCATCTTCTGAATTCTAAGATTGTATGTTCTATTTTTATTGAGTAATGATTGGCAATTATCTTTTTGGTTAGGATGTTTGTGAAAATGATTATAGTGAATATTGCTAGAATGGTTATGATTGTTGGAGAGTCTGTTGGAAGAATGGGAATGAAGCTGATGAATGAGGAAATAATTATTATGACAATGATCCAGGCTAGCTCTTTTTTTGAAAATAGTCTGTTTTTTGTGGGTTTTTTGGTTTTCTTGGTTTTTCCCATCTTTGTAGTTGGGAAATTAATAATATAAATGTTGTGGGTTGTTTTGTATGTGGTTTAATAGCTTGGATGGTTTATAGAAAAGTATATAAAGATAATTTGGATTTTTAGAATATGTTGAAGATAAAAAGGGTAAGCGATGTGATTGGGAAGAAGGTTTTTACTGATACAGGGGATTTGTTTGGGGAGGTTGAGGAGAGTAATCTTGTTGAGAATAAGATTGATAGCTGGAGGATTCGGATTGCGGGCTCTTTGGGAAGTTTTCTTGGAGGGGCCAAGGGAGTTATTATCCCTCATCAGTTTGTTCGTGCTATAGGTGATGTTGTTATAGTTAGTAAGTCTAGTCTTCCGTTGGAAGAGGATGAGAGGATAGAGGAGACTGTTGATTTAAGTGATGAGGATTCTGATGGTGGGAATGTGGAAGTCCCGGTTATGTGATTTTTGGTTTTGAGATAAGTGCAAGAAAGTTTATAAATCTAGAGAGACTGTGTAATTAAAAAGAAAAGAAGATGGTTGAGCCAATATTTATAACTCCGTATTTTTTGGATTATGTGCTGCCCTTGGTATTAGTTTTTACATTAATATTTGCTATATTGCAGAAGACTCAGTTACTTGGAGAAGATAAGAAACAAATTGATGCTTTGGTTGGATTAGTTGTTGGTTTGATATTGATAGCTTTTCCAGGACCTAGGAGTATTGTTGTTTTGTTGATGCCTTTTTTGGCTGTTTCTGCAGTTATATTATTAGTTTTCATGTTGTTGTATGGATTTATTGCTAATGCTAAGGATGGGAATGTTTTGGGAGATTATTGGAAATGGGCTTTTGGGGCTATTTTGTTTGTTGCATTAGTTAGTTTTCTTTTGATGATAACTGGTTATTGGGATTTTGTTTGGGATTTGCTTTTTAGGGGGAGGGGCGGACAGATCTTTGCAACTGTTGTTATGGTCGTAATTATTGCTGGAGCGATTATCGCGGTTATTAGGGGTGGTGGAAGTAGCTGATTTCTAAATAGAAATATATATAAATGAAAGTTTTCTTTTAAGAGTTAAAGGGGATGTAAAATGTCAATATTGTTTTATCAAATGGGAGGATTTTTTGGATATTCTATTGGGGATGTTTTGAGGACCTGGGCAGATATGGGCATTTTTGCATATGGCTTACCTTTCTTGATGATCTTTGCTTTGGTATATGGGATTTTGGATAAGACTCAGATTCTTGGTCAGAATAAGGGCGTTAATTCTGTGATTGGTTTGGCTTTTGGGTTGCTTGCACTACAGTTTGATTATGTGAGTGGGTTTTATGCAAGTATTTTTCCTTATGCTGGAATGGGATTGGCTGTTTTGTTGATAGCTATGATTTTGATGGGGTTGACCTCTCAAGGGCAACCGGTTAATAGGGCTTGGTTGGGAATAGGAATTGTAATTGGAATAATTGTTTTAATATCTTCTGTTTCAGATATGTTTTGGTTGGGGGGAACTGCTGCGGGATTGGTTAGTGCGATGCCTGCTTTGTTAGCGATTGGAATTATAATTGGTTTGATGGCGTGGGTGATGAATAGTGGTGGGGACGGAGGTCCTCCGTCTAGGTAGGTTTGTTGAATGAGTGAAAATGGCGATAGATATTTCAGGGATCTTTTTGTTTATGCCCATATTTAGTTTTTTGTTTGTTTTTTTAGTGGTTTATGCTATATTATCTAAGTCTCAACTTCTTGGAGAGGGGATGATTCCGGTTTTCGTGTCGTTTATAATGGCGATTATTTTTATCAGTTTTTCATCTTTAGAGTTATATGTTCAGACGATTGTTCCTTGGTTTGTTGTTTTGTTGATTTGCACGTTCTTGGTTTTATTAATTGCGGGTTTTTCAAGCAAGAATATGGATTGGATATTGAAGCCTGGTTTTGGGTGGACAGTTATTGTAATATTGTTGGTGATTTTTTTAGTTGCTGCTATAAAAGTTTTCAACCCTGTATTTCATCCTGATTTATTGCTTACATCTGGGCAGGGGACTAGTTTGTTAGAGCAAATTAGTTATGGGACTGATGGAAGAATCTTTGGAACCATATTATTGTTGGGAATTGTTGGGGCTGTTAGTTGGTGGATAACTAAGAAATAGGCTATAGTGTATAATTTTTACAACTATGATCTTGTAACCCGCCCCCCCTCCCGTTAGGGTTGTAAAAATTAAATCTATCTCAAATAGTCTTCAAATGAATCAGATTTCTTTGTTTTGGGGGGTTTTGATTTTTCTTCTTTACTAGGGTTTTGTATTTTCTTTCTTTCTTTATCCATTATTGGATCTACCATCTTTGAAAATGAATCTTGAGTGGCGTCTAGTTCTTTTGAGATTTTTTTAATGTCTTCTCCATAGTCTCCTATTTTTTTTATTATAGACATTTGTAGTGCTTCAATGGTGTTTTCAATTTTTTCTAAACGTCTTTTTAGTTCGTTCGTTTGGGCTTCCATGTTTCTGCTAACTTTGCTGAAAGTTATCATCTCTTTTTTCATTTTTTGCATTTTGTCTTCGATTATTTGGTTAGCTAAATCCGTAATTGTTTCAATGTCTACTCCTGAAGAATATTCTTGATAAGGCTCGTAAGATTCTTCTGAACCAATTGGTTGGTATTCTGGATAAGGTTGATTTTGTTCATAGACAACTGGTTGGTTGTTTTGTTGGATTGATTGATCTGGATGAGGGGGTTGAGGGAGTTGTTGAACTTGTTGTGTTTCTTGTTGGGGCATAATGCTTGGACTCATCTGTTGAGTTTGAATATTACTTATAGGTTCTGGAGGTTGTTGGCTTGGCATCTGTTGTGTGAGAGGATCATTGACTTGTCCAGCAAAGTTATCAGTTGGATTTTGGAGTTGGGTTTGAGGTTCAGGGGCTGTTTGAGGGGGGTTTGGGTTTTGGGGAGTTTGAGAGGATTGAGGATTAATTCCTGGTTGAGAGTTTTGGCTTGGCTGATTAACTTCTGATTGAGAGAGCGCTTCGTTAATTTCTCTTGGAGAAACCCCTTGTTCTTTTAGTGATTGTATTACTTGGGCTGTTGAGAGTCCTTGACTCCTCATCTCGTTTATCTTGTCTAAGACCATGTTATTTTGAAGGGTTGCTAGTTTTTAAATTTAGATGTTGACTGATCATATCTTCGACGTCTTTAACTCTTGCTAACTTTAATGGTTGGAACATATCGAATTGCTTTTTTAGTATTTCAAATTCTTCTTTTCTAACGAAATTTTCTAATTCGTTAATTACTCTTTTCATTAATTTTTTTAAATCTTTTATTTCTGTTTCTAGAGTGTTGACTTTATTTCTTAATTCTTGATTTTCATTGTTGTTTTCTTCTTTTGTGGATATTAGATTCTCTCCGATTAGTAATGCACGATCTCTAAGTAATCTTTGTTTTTCTTCAACTTCGTTAAGTCTTGTTCCGAATTCTGCTAAGAGCGAATTAATAGGATCTGTTGTTTGTTCTTGTGCCATATCCAGGGAACCTAAGTATTAGATGCAACTCCCCTAAGATTGCATCTGCCTAGGATTTCCTCCTTTTAGTTCCTTGTATTAAGATAGTGGAGTTTAAAATGGTTGTTATTGACACCCAAATCTTAATAAATTAAGATTGTTAATTGTTAATGTGTTTATTTTTACAACCTAAGTCTGGAAACATGTACCCTCCTTTGGGTGGTTGTAGAAATCAGCCGTATTGAGGTGAGAAATGTTATTTAAACCAGGGACAAAGTTATTTGCTTATGAAATAATCAAGGAAGCGGGAGTTAAGACGCTTTATGTTAATTATATGGGGGCTAGTTTTGTTCCGAGTATTGCTGAGAGTGCTGATGTGATGTCTAATACAATAGATCTTTTGTCTGATGGGAGTGATGTTTCAAGAATTGTATTTGTTCAACAGAGGAATTATAGTCATAATTCGAATCAGACATTTATGTTAAGCGAGATAGCTGGAATTTATGTGCATTTGACAAAGCAAGAGAAAATCCTTTCCCCTAACAAATTATCTATCTTGAATACTAATGATTTGAGTAGGAGATATAATGATGTTGGATATTTATTGACTAAGCTTAAGGGGGATCCTGTTGCTTGCTTTGTTGAGCTTGAGAGAGTTATCGGGCTTGAGAAGAAAAATTTGAAGGAGCTGTCGGATACCTTGAAAATAGATCAATTGAATTATATTAAGTTGCTTGAGAATTTTTATTCTATGTTGAAAAATACTGAATTTATTAAATCTATCGTGGTGGAGGATTATGATTTTACAAGGGGAATTTATAGCAACTTTTTAAGGCCAGAGATTATCCCTAATTTTACTTTTACGAGGCTTGTTTCTTCTCTCCCCGAAGATGCTAAGATAGTGGATCAGTATACTATTGGAGAGGAGTTTGATGAATCAGTGGTTACTATTTTGAAGAGGGAGAGAGATGCGAAGCATATTTATCATTTAATGCCTCCTGAATATTCTCTAGAGGAAGGGATGCAAGAATTAGTTAATCTTGGGAGGAATGTTTTGATAGAGCATCAGCCTAAGGCAGAGGAATTTACAGATCCTGAAAAGACTAGGCAGGTATTTTTTAATGTTTCTAGGGATTTGTTGAGAGATCTGGCTGTTAGTAAGAATATTAATTTGAGTTATTCTGACCTGAATAAACTGGCTAAGATATTAGTTAGACATACAATTGGTTTTGGGTTGATTGAAGTTTTGTTGCAAGATCGGAATCTTCAGGATATAGTGCTTAATGCTCCTGTAGCTGCTAACCCTGTTTTTTTAAGGCATGGGGATTTTGATGAATGCGTGACTAATATAATTCCTAGTAAGGAGGATGCGGAGAGCTGGGCAGCTAAGTTTAGGATGGTTTCAGGAAGGCCATTGGATGAGGCTAATCCTGTTTTGGATACTGATATGAGTTTGGGAAATGTTAGATCAAGAGTGGCTGTTATTCAACAGCCTTTATCTCCTAGGGGGTTGGCTTATGCAATTAGGAGGCATAGAGAGAGTCCTTGGACCTTGCCTTTGTTTATCAAGAATAAGATGATAAATAGCTTTGCTGCAGGATTATTTAGTTTTTTGATTGATGGTTCGAGAACTTTACTTGTTGCTGGAACTAGAAGTAGTGGAAAGAGCAGTCTTTTAGGATCTTTATTATTAGAGATAATGCCTAAATATAGGATAATTGTTTTGGAGGATAGTGTTACGGGAGATAGTCAGATTATTGTTAAGGAAAATGGTGAATTTAGAAAGACGACAATAGGTGAACTTATAGATGATCAGATCAGAAAAGATGGTTTTAAAGATATTGATGGCAGGGATAAATCATTGAATCCAGGTAAGATAGAAGTTTTTTCCATAGATAAAGAGGGGAAAGTTATCTTGGCAGAGGCTAGCAAATTTATAAAACATAGAGTTAATAAGCCGATTTATGAGGTTAAAACAACTTCTGGAAAGAGAATTAAAGTTACAGAAGACCATTCTCTCTTTACCTTAGATGAGAAGAATATTTTTAAGCCTATTAAATGTAAGGAACTTGAGGAGGGAAGTTTTTTAGCCATACCTAATAAGTTAACATTTGATAATAATTTAGAAAATATTAATCTGTTAGATCATTTGGATAAATTAGATAAAAAAGTATTTGTTTTTGGGAAAGGGGTTGAGGAATATATTAATCATAATAGGAAGGAATTGTTTTCACTGGCTTATTCTTTGGGTTATGTTAAACCAACCATTCAAAACTGGATTGTTAAGAAGATATTGCCTGTTGAGATTTTTGAGAAAGTTAAAGATAGAATAAATGAATCTAACTTAAAATTGAAGAGTTATGGAGGTTCTAGGAGTTTTTCTAACGATTTAGTATTGGATGAGGATTTCTTGAATTTTGTAGGACTATGGCTAGCGGATGGATGTTATGATGAACATTCAGTAATAATTAGTGTTCAGGAGGAGGAAAATAGAGAAGTAGTTAGGAAAATAGGTAAAAAGTTTGGGATCCCTGTTAAAATGCATTCAGATAAATTTTCATTAATGTTAAATTCAACACTGTTAAAGGAAGTTATGGTGAAGGTACTAGATCTTAACGGAAATTCTTATACTAAGAAAATCCCCCAATGGGGTTATAATTTATCTAATAAACAGATTGGATGGTTGTTAAAGGGGTTTTTTAGTGGAGATGGGTGTGCTTCTGATAAGGAGATTGTTTTTTCAATTTGTTCTAAAAGATTGATTGATGATATTTCCAGTTTATTATTGAGGTTTAATATTATCTTGAGGAATTCGCATATTGTTAGAGAGGGTGATAAGACGATTAATTGTAGGATTGGGAATACAAAAATGCTTAACTTTTTTAAGGATCATATTGGTTTTTTAGTTAATTCTAAACAAGAGAGATTAGAGAAGCTATGTTCCAGGGTTTCTACTCACGATACTTCTGATATTATTCCAATATCCTTAGAAGTTACAAATGA
>NZCQ01000051.1 GCA_002688335.1 Candidatus Pacearchaeota archaeon
CCCTCCGAAGCCCCTTCAACTAATCCAGCAACATCCATTATCTCAACAGGAACAAATCTTTTTCCATCAACACAATAACCTTTCTGAGGATTACATTTCGCATCAAATTCTCCTTCAATACAATCTATTTTAACATGTCCAACCCCATGATTAGGTTTTATTGTAGCAAAAGGATAGCTAGCTATCAAAACATCTGCCAAAGTACAAGCCTTAAAAAAAGTACTCTTACCAGCTGAAGGCTTTCCAACAAGTCCAATTAACATAAAAAAACCACAAAAGACTAATTTAAATAATTATGCCAACAAATCCTCTTCATCATCCTCGTCAACATCTTCTTTCTTATCCTTATCATCTCTTTTATCGTCATCCTCATCCCATCCGCTCTCATCTCCTTCATTCTCACTACTATCGCCACTCACAGGACCCCTCAACTTAAACAAAATCATAATTAAAACAAATAATATCAACAACAAGGTAACCTCAAGCAAAACTAAAAAAGAATCAGAAGCTCCCAACAAAACATTATTATTCTCCTCATTAACAACATTCCCGGTTATACCTCCTCCATTCCCTTCCCCATTATTTTCACTGCTCTCATTATCCTCATCATTAGTTTCCTCAACTACTTCCTTAACTTCGACTTTTAAAACAAAACCATCAGAAACAGATTCTCCAACATCCACAAAATCACCATCTAAATTCTTATCTAAACAAGCATAATAAGTCTGATCACCTTGAGCGATCGTATTAACTTCGCACTTACCTTCACTCAAAGTACACTTTCCAATTTCCCTTTTAGGAAGATAACACGCGGTTGCTCTCAATGAAACCTCTCTATCACCACATCCACTCAAATTACTAGCTCTTAAAATAACATCTCCCCCCTTCAAAGCAGTTTTAGGATTAACATTTAGATTAATAGATCCCAAACAACTTTTCTCAGGAAGAACTTCAAGTTTAACAGACTCTCTCTTCAAACCGAAGAATTTAATCATTTCCTTGGATAACTCGCCCTCTCCATAAACTGAAAGCAATTGAAAACTATATTCTCCCTCTAAAACACTTGGCTTCAATTTATACACAAACAATAAACTCTCAACTCCCTGAACAAGATCATAATTCAAATTTATAGTAACCCTTTCCCTATCTTCAACCAATCCAGAAGGAACAAACTCGCCAATTTTCAAGTCAACAGCATTCAGCTTACCATTATTATTCTTATCTACATAAATCTCCAATCTATCCAAATCTAACCCTTCCCTATTGCTAAATTCAACAGTAAGGTTCTTTAATGAGATACCCTCATGTTCTCCAGAAAACTTAAGACTCAGCATCTCCTTATCAAGATCAACCTCCTCTGAATCATAATACCAGGAAAAATCTTCCATCTCTAAACCATCTAAAACTCTCCCTATTCCTTTCTTTGCAACAACCGAGAAACCTTCATTGAAAACGGGCTCTCCTAAATCGTAAATCCCATCATCATCACAATCAACAACCATATCGAAATCACCGGTTTTAACCTCTTCCCATATTATCTTAGAAGAGAACCTCTTATTCGGAACCAAACTAACATCATTCCTTACATCGTTAAAATTCTCTCCTCCAACCCATTGATCATTATTCTGCACAACATAAAGTTTAACCTCCTCATCAGAACTAGACCTACACAGCTTATCATTTAAGCCAACATTACTAATAGCCCTCACACTCTCACCAGTATTGTAACTAGATTTAGTAGTCTTAATAATCTCTCCTTGAACAAAGGAAAAACTAACCATAATCATGGAAATAAAGACAATAATAAGTATCTTCTCTTTTTTCATAAAGCATTTTAAGTTATTTCGTATTTAAACATTATTACAATATAAATATTATTATTGAGACTCAACTTTTGTGAGAAGTATTTAGGACTTCGGAGGACTAAAAGGGGCGATACAAAAGTTGAGTTAGTGAGCAAATTTATCTCAAATAAAAGAAATCACTAAAAATAAGTAATAAATGAGCCATCCAGGATTTGAACCTGGGACCTCTGCCTTATAAGAGCAGCGCTCTAACCAAGCTGAGCTAATGGCTCATTCTCATCCAAATATTCCACGGTTTTAAAACCTATTGGTTTAAAGATCCCATCGATAAAGATTACAGATTACCGATAAAATTACAAAGCATATTAGCAGAGCTATATGCAGAGCATCCAAAATCAGAACTCATCTCAAAAACAAAACTTATAAACAACAGATAACATAAACTAATATGCCAAAAACAAAAAAAGAGAATAAAAACCAAAAGAACAATGACAAAAAGCTCAAAGCATTCATAGCTTCTTTCTTCACAATCATAGGATTCATTATAGCAATCGTAGCCTGGAAAGAAGATAAATACACAATATTTTATGCAAAACACGGCCTAATCTTGTTCCTCGGACAAATAGTTATGTGGCTGTTAATCCCTCTACCATTACTGGGATGGTTCATACCCTTGGTTTGGATATTATGGGTAGTGCTCTGGGTGATAACCTGGATAAACGCATTATCAGGAAAACAAAAAAGAACTTTCATTATAACAGATTTAGCTGATAAAATAGATTTATAGCAAATTCATTCAGGCCCTCAAGGGCGGGTGAAAAATTTCATTCTCCTCTCTGGGCGGGAGGGAGGGTTAGAAATTAGAGAATGAAATTTTGAATTAGGAGGGATAAAGAATAACTGAATGAATCCCAATTCTAAACATAAGTTTTAAAAACCAAATTAATCTCAGAAAAGTAGATACATGAATTTCATTCATGTATAACACCGCCCCGTTAGTGCAGTGGTCAAGCACCCGGCCCTTTCGAGGCCGTAACCCGGGTTCGAATCCCGGACGGGGCATTATCAAATAAAGGGCAAACTCTAGATCTTTATATATGCATATTTCATTAACTTTTTAGGGTTGTTAAAATTAATCTCTATAAATCTAAGGAAAGATTAGAAATCTGGAAGTCAGCAGAAATTATTTCTATCTCTTCCAAAAATTTGAAAAATAATTAGAAATTATATTTTAGTCACGATAAGTTTATTGCTATAATCAAACATAAAAGAAAAAACCCCATCTAAAAAGTTGTTTTCAAAATGATTTAAATAAAAAATATAATCTTTTCCCAAGGGAGAGTAACTAATTTTAATTAAGGTTCAAAATCCATTGAATACTCACCACCCTCGCTTGCCATTCCACAAGTTTCAACCGGAAGATTTCTCTTTGTGCATAGAGTATTTATTGCACTATAACATCTTTCTGGGCGATATGTTTTATCACATAAATTAATGTCTATTTTCTTTTTAGCAATTTCAAGATAACAATTTGATTCTAGAGATCTTTCACATAAATCATATCTCCCTTGACGATAATCAATATGAATGTATTTAGATCTATAATCATTTTTTTCATCATGACCAATATAATTTTCATGTCTTTGACAAACCAATTCACATATACTTTCATCATTATCCAATATTCCTAATTGGCTAATACATTTTGAATGGATTGATGGATCAAATATATAATTATAAGAAGTAGTAATAATTGAATTACAAATATTCTCATCATGTTTTAAAACTGCAATATTATGGATTAAGGGATTGTACAGAGCGATTAAAAGTAAAATTAAGGAGATTAAAGAAACTATTATTAAAAAAGGTTTAAGATTATAATTAAAATCCTTTCTATGCCTTCTTTTTATTGATAAAATTAATCCAACAACAAAACTAATCAATCCAAAAATAATTGATGCATAAATTATGGAGAAGCTTCCAAGTCCTTTTTCATCCATAGGATAACGATCTCCTAAAAACCAGAAAAATACAATTGCAAAGAACAAGACAAAGCAAATTATAATGCAGTAATAAATCTTCAATTTAAGTGAATTTGAGGACTTAGAGACCTTATTTATCATTAAGATTGATATTATCATACCTAAAATTAATAAACTAAAATATGAAAAAATGGTTAGTTTTGATGATACAAACGAAAAAATTAATAATAAAAAATAGATTAGCAGCAAAAAATTTGTCTTATTAATAAAGCTCCCATATTTTTGAGTCATATTATTATTATTATTATTATTATTATTTTGATTTTCTTTTTTTATTTGCATTTGAATCTCTTTTCATAACTCTATGTAAAATATATATTATTTAAATTCTACTAAACATTAGTTACACATAATATCTCCCCAATCGCAAAACTCCTACAGGGACATACAAACTAAACAAATATTTCTAAAAATCACTTATTAACAACAACCATCTTTATTAACTCTTCATCTATCCCTCCCTCAATGAAACTATCAAAAATATCTCTCACACTCATCATAATATTGTTCCTAACAACACTCATTCTAGCAATTTCACTAACTCCTGGAGAAAAGCAACTAATAAAAGAATGTAAAAAAAATTGCTCCTATGAAAAAATAAATACAAAAGAGTTAATCAAAAAAGAATACAAGACATGTAAAACAAATTGTAGGAACAAAAAATCTCAATGCATAATTGAACAAAGAACAAAGCAATCACAATGTTTGGATCAATGTCTAGAAAACCACAATTTAAAAGAAACAGAAGACAAAAAAGAATATAACAAATTAAAAAGATCTCTTAAATCCTGTCAACAATATTGTAAAAAAGATTATTCAAAAGATAAAAGAGCTTGTTCACACAAAACTTGTTCTGCAGAATGTAGAGAAGAAAGAAAGAAATCCTCAAAAGAAAACAAAGAAGACTATAGGGAATGTAGAAATCAATGCCCTTATAAAATCCTAGAAAGAACCTGTGAAAATGGAAGATACAATGCAGGAGAATCATTCAAAAAAGATTGTCAAACTTGTACTTGTAATTTAAATGGAAAAGTAGTCTGTTCAACATCTCCATTCTGCCATCTAACTCCCCTTCAAGACGAAACAACTTGCATTAATTCGAGAGGAACCCATACTCAAATATGCCAAGGAACTAATGCGAGAATAAGATGCACTAAAGAAAAATTCTGTCTTTGCTCAGAAAACAGTTGTCCTCAAAACAACACCTGCTTAAAAGAATTCAAAATAGAACTTCCATCCCCATTAAAAGATACATACACAGATCTCTTAGGAAGACCTATAAAAGACATCGGAATTTGCGCAAGCTAAGTTTATTCTTCTTATTTTTATTATAATCATCTTTATAAGCAAACACTTGTTTTCTAATTAAATGGAGATGGTAGAAAAAGAGTTTGATGTAGTCGGCCTAGGAAACACGCTTCTAGATCTTGTTTACAACGTCGAAGATAATTTACTAAAAGAACTCAGCCTAAAAAAAGGAGAATTCAAGCCAATCAGCAAAGAGGAAAGTGAAAGCATTCTCCACAGAATGAAAGATCACGAACAGAACATCAACCCTGGGGGAAGTAGCTCTAATATGCTCTCAGGATTATCAAATTTAGGGGGGAAAACAGCCTTATTTGGAAAAATAGGAAACGATGAACATGGAGATATATATGAAACGGACACCAAAAAAACAGGAGTAAAGCCATTATTATCTAAACACCACGATGAAATAACAGGACATGCCATAACATTCATTACCCCTGATGGAGAAAGAACCTTCGCAGTCCATCTAGGAGCCTCATTACATCTTCAAAAGGAAAACATCATAGAAGATGTAATAAAGAACTCTAAGATTCTTCATTTAGAAGGATATCAAATAGATGTCCCACATTTAAGAGAAACTATCCTGCATGCTGTAGAAATTGCAAGAAAGAATGAGGTAAAAATATCCATAGACCTTTCAGATGCTTCAGTAATCAAAAGAAATCACGAATTCATACAAACACTCATAAAAGAACACATCGATATAATCTTCGTGAACGAAGATGAAGCTCTTGCATTTACCGGAAAAGAAGAAGAACACGCTCTCCACGAAATATCCTTAAGTACAGAGATAGCCATTGTTAAGTTGGGGGAAAAAGGAAGTTTAATCAAAACAAGAGACAATCTTTACAAAATTAAAGCATACGAAACAGAAGTTATCAATACTAATGGAGCAGGAGATATGTATGCAGCAGGAATCCTCCATGGACTAGCTAAAAACCAGAAGATTGAACATGCCGCTAAAATAGCAAGTTTCAGCGCATCTAAGATCGTAAACAGCCAGAGTACAAGACTATCAAATAGACAAATAAATGAAATAAACCTTTTAAAGGAACAATTACAAAGAGATAATATGGAAGCAGAATTAGAAAAAAGAGGAGAGGAAATTATTCTTCAAAACGATCACCCTAACTCTCAAGATTACAAGATTGCAGATATCAATTTAGCAGATTTTGGAAGAAAAGAAATCGAGATAGCAGAAAAAGAGATGCCCGGACTTATGGCTTTAAGAAATAAATATGGTTCACAAAAACCCCTAGAAGGAGTAAGAATCACCGGAAGCCTCCACATGACAATTCAAACAGCAGTTTTAATAGAAACCTTAAAAGAACTAGGAGCAAAAGTAAGATGGGCTTCCTGCAATATTTTCTCAACCCAAGATCATGCAGCTGCCGCAATCGCTAAATCTGGAACTCCTGTTTTTGCCTGGAAAGGAGAAGATCTCAAGGAGTACTGGGAATGTACAAAAGAAGCACTTGATTTTAAAAATAATCTAGGACCTCAATTAATAGTCGATGATGGAGGAGACGCCACAATAATGATTCATAAAGGAATCGAAATTGAAAAAAACCCTGAATTACTAAATAAAAATTATGAGGGCGAAGGCGAAGACGTTATTGAATTAATAAAATGTCTCCAGAAAATATATCAAGAAGATCCTCAATTCTGGCACAAAAGAATTAAAGAAATCAAAGGGGTATCTGAAGAAACAACAACGGGCGTCCATAGGCTATACCATATGTTAAAAGAAAACAAATTGCTATTCCCTGCAATTAATGTAAACGACTCCGTAACAAAATCAAAATTCGATA